>JAZDFW010000051.1:0-9009 GCA_043807505.1 Candidatus Omnitrophota bacterium
AGCCGGTCCATTAAATTCAAATTATCCGTATTAAATTTTACTTGAGAAGTCTTCAGAGCGCTAAGATTCAAGACACCCATCACCTTATCTTCTACTTTTAGGGGTAAAATTAGCGAAGAACCTATATGCGGGCGCCTCAAAAGTGGCTGGATTTTTCTATCCGTAGTAGTATCATCTATTAAAAATGGCCTTCCTTCAAGTGCTGCTATTCCGGAAATCCCAACTCCTGATTTGACCTTGGTTTCTTTTATTATTTTGTCCGGAATGCCTCTTGCGCTGCGTATCGTCAGATTTTCTTTTTTTTCGTCAAAAAACATTACCGAGCCTGTATCTGCCTGGCTTACCTCAAAAGCAACATCTAGCAATATATCAAGGACCCTATTTACCTTTGATGAGTCATGGGTGATATTTTTATAAGTAAGATTTATTGTATATTCTCCTATATCTTTAATCAGTTCACTTAAAGAGAGCATCCCGTGATACGACATGACTTTTATCTCTGCGATTGCGTCTCGGAAAGCTTCTGCCCCTAAGCTTAATCTATCCGCTATTCTTTCATATTCCTCTTGTGATTTACGCATCACTAAAATTACCGGGCCAAGGACGATATAGCCCAATATCCTGCCGTTGTCCATCCTTAAAGGCGCGACAAAATTATAGAGCCCGGGCTCACAGGAATAAATTAAATTTTTATCCACGACACCCCTGCCGCCTAAAAATGTAGGCAGGCAAATGCCGCAGATTTTATTTTTTAGCGGGGATGTTTTTAATAATTCGTCGCATAAACGGATGGTTTTACTCGGGGAAGTTATTAGGTTACCTTCGGGGCCAACAGTGCGCAGGTTAACTTCTGTTACATTAGAAAAATTATCCTGAATTTTTTGCCACTCTTTAATATCGATTAAATCTTTTAAGGATAGACTATCCCTTTTTTCCATTATTGTTATTTTTTAAGAGCCCAAATGCCTGCATTTTTTTATAAAGAGTAGTCCGGTTTATTCCTAAAATCTTAGAAGTTTCATTACGGTTGCCATTAGTGGTTTCCAGCGCCTTGAGGATTAAATTCTTCTCAGGATGTTTTAAGGCATTTCTTAACTTCAGGTTTTCTGTTGTATTGGATGGTTTTCTTATCTCTACGGGATTATTTAAAAAATCAGGAAGGTCGCTTGGAGTAATTACCGGAGCTTTGCATAAAATCGTCGCGCGTTCGATAACATTTTCCAATTCCCTGATATTTCCCGGCCAGTCATAATCGGTTAATAGAGAAATTGTTTCAAGAGACATGCCTTCTATTTTTTTATTAATATGCTTTTTATGTTTTTTGATGAAGTCTTCGACTAAAAGCGGAATATCCATTTTGCGATTTCTTAGCGGAGGCAGTTCAATGGATATGATATTTAAGCGGTAATACAAATCCTTGCGGAATTTACCCTGTTTAATTAATTCTTCCAGTTTTTGGTTGGTTGCCGCGATTACCCGAATATCCACTTTTATGGTTTTTGAGTCTCCTACGCGTTCAAATTCGCCTTCCTGCAGGACCCTTAATAATTTTACCTGCAGGGTGGGCGAAAAGGCGTCTATTTCATCTAAAAATATCGTTCCGCCATCTGCCAGCTCAAAACGTCCGGGCTTATCTTTTATCGCGCCGGTAAAAGCGCCCTTGACATGGCCGAAGAGCTCGCTTTCCAGCAGGGTTTCGGTTAACGCGCCGCAGCTGACCTCTATAAAAGGCTTTCCGCGTTCCAGTTCATTGCAATTATGTATGGCATAGGCAATCAGGCGTTTTCCGGTTCCGCTTTCGCCGTGGATTATGACAGTAGTGCGCGTATTGGTGATTGCTTCGATGAGGGTATAAATTTTCTGCATTGCCGCGCTCTTACCAACTATTCCGTGAAAGCGCTCTCTTTGAGCCACCGAAAGCTGCTCTTTAAGTTCTATATTTTCTTCCTGAAGCCGGCGTTGTTTGATTAACCTTTCGATCATGATCTTTATTTCATCATCAACAATGGGTTTGGTAACGTAATCGTAGGCGCCATCTTTCATTGCCTCTACGGCATTTTCTATACTGCCGTAACTGGTCATTAGGATCACCGGAGTATCGGAGGAAGTATTTTTTATCTGTTTTAATAATTGGATGCCGTCCATCTGCGGCATTTTGATGTCCGTAATTACGACATCGGCATGATAGGTTTTGAGCATTTCTAAGGCTTCTTTGCCGTCTCCGGCAGAACTGACAACATATCCGGAAAGGGCCAATAATTCGCTTAAGGAACGCCTGACTAATGGTTCATCATCAACTATCAATATATGCCTGTGGTTAGTATTCAAGTTAAGCATTTTCCAAATGTTTTTCCGGGATTAAAATAACAAAGGCGGCGCCTTTAGGGGTTGAGTCTTTTACTTCGATTTTGCCTTCATACTTATTGATTATTTCATTGCAAATTGCAAGGCCAAGGCCAGTGCCCTTATTGCAGGTTTTGGTAGTAAAAAACGGTTCAAATATATGTTCCATAACCTCACTTGATATGCCTGAACCGGAATCCCGGAAGATAATTTCGATTTCCGCGCCTTTTATGCCAACGGTAATATCAAGCGCCCCGCCTTCAGGGGCAATGGCATCCAGGGAATTTTTTATTAGGTTCATAAACACATGTTGTAAGCCCATGTCAAGTATTTTTGGCAGGGGTTCTTGATATTTTTTATTTACCGTGATATTGTTTTTAATTCTTTCTTTAAACAGGCACAGGGACTCATCTATCAATTCGGGTATACCAACGTAATTTTTTACACGGTGATGGTTGTTGGAATTAACCTGATGAGAAAACTCCAGCAGTGATTTGGTAATATTGGCAATTCGGTTTAAACCATTTTTTACCTCCAGCAGGTATTCTCCGGAGACAGAATTACCCTCGGTTTGGTTAAGCAGCATATTTGTATACCTGATAATGCCGTCAAGGGGATTATTGATTTCATGGACTACTCCTGCGGCAAGCTTGCCTACTGAGGCATATTTTTCAAGCAGTGATTTTTGTTTATTTAATATTTCCTTCTCATCTTTTAACTTAGAAGATTGTAATAAATGTTCGGCACTAATACAGGAATAACGCGCCAAAAGTACTGCGGTTTCCATATCTTTTTGAGAAAATGGCTCCCTGCTTTGTTTATCGGCAATATTCATTAACCCTAATAGCCCTGTTGAGCCAAAAAGCGGTATGGAAATAAAAGAGCCGGTATTATAGTGGTTAAAACCATTTCTGGTAAAACGTATATCGCCGTTAATATCGTTGACTAAAACCGGGATTTTTAACTCTACTACTTTTCCGGAAATGCCCTCCCCTAGCCTCTTTCTCAATCCCTTGATCTGCAGGTCCTTTGAATTTAAAAATGAATCAAGCACAAGGTCATTGTTTTTGGGGTCAAAGAGAAATAACGACCCGCATTCCGCTTTTAGTAAACCCATGATGTCGGCCAGGGCGTTATTTAGAAAGATCTTTAAGAAATTATCGGTTTCCGTGTTATTGCATGGTTCTGGCGTGTTCATTTCTCATCTACCTTTTTTAACAGCTCATTGGCTATCTTTACTAATCTGCTTTTTGGATAGTCCTTAATCAGCTTTTCTAATGTTTCTTTTGCTTTTACGTTATCTTTCAACTCCCGCTGATAGATCAGTGCCATATCTAACATAACCGCATCCAAATTAATTTTGCTTTTATAAGCCGCTATCAGATTATTAAATGTATCGATAGCATTGCCCCATTCTTTCATGGCAATATAACATTGAGCTGCCAGAGCCTCGGTATTAAAGCCAAGCGGCGAACCGGGATATTGGGCTGCTAATGCCTTGTAATGGCTAATAGCTTCCTGGTAAGAAGCAATCATTTTATCCGGTTGGTATTTGATTTTGTAATGTTGGGCAATGTATATGGGGACATTTATTCCCCTGATTGTGAGCGGATATTCCTGCATGATTTTTTTATACTGCTCAAGCGCCAAGCCCCACTTATTTTCTATTTCAAAAGAATTACCCATCAGGAATATTATTTCCGAAGAAATTGCCTTAGATTGCGCGCTATATTGATTTAATAATTGTTTAAGATATGCCCTTGCTTTAGCGTATTCCTCTTTGACGATATAAAGGCGGGCAATATTAAATTCGGCATCAAGAGCTAAATTACTTTTAGGGTACTTTTTGGCGAAACTATTTAATAATTTAACCACTCTTTCTAATTCTTGCGGAGGTGAAACATGCGGATTGGCGAAGATTTTACCTGCTTGTTTTGACAGCCTGTAATACCTTCTCTCAATAGCATACTGGTCATTTGAACAGCCGGTGATAAGAGCCGTTACTAATATTAAAAATATTATTTTTTTCATTTCTTTTTTACTTGCAAATACAAAAACGCCGTTGAAACCGTAATTAACGGGTCAACAATCAACGAATTGACAGCCATGCCTAAAAAGGCAATGTATAAAATCAATTCGGGAAAAAATTTATTGATTAAAAACGGGGTGTTGTAACTTAAAACAGAAATTGGTATTAAAATTAGCATTGGAAGGCTGACTAAAATAATCGTGGGAACAAACAGTTTTTTAAAAAAGATAAATGACCTGAATATTGCTTTTATGAGTTTTTCTTTTTCGATGATGATAATGGGAATCGCGTAGATGAAAGCTGATTGGATTATAATCGCCAAAATAAAATTTACGCAGAATAAAACCGGCCCCATCCAGAATCTGGCGGGCAAGAAAACCAGCCGGCCATGCCCGGAAAGAAAATAGCTTAGCAGTAAGCTTGTGAAGATTTTGATCGCGAAATAATATAAAAAAACCGATATAAAGATAATGATAAAAAAAGACGGGTAATTCTTTAAAGCGGAAAAAAGAGAATTTTTTAAATTTACTTGTTTCTTGTGGTAAATGTCCAGGACTATGGTAATGGCAATAGCGCTTAATATTGAGCCTATGGATATTGCCAGAGCCATTCTTGCCAGATAAGATAATTTTGATAGTAAAAGGAAATTATTCGGGTAGTGCAGGTAGGATTCTGACCAAAAGGCCTTTATCATTGGCCCTAAAACTAATCTTAAGGGCATGCGGGGAGCCAGATATATGATAATTAAGCTTAAAAGTTCAAAAAACGCAAAGATAGCAAAAGGGGCAAAAAGGATAGGGTTATTTTTAAGAGATTTGAAAGTTAGATTATATGCTGATTTTATCGCGGAAAAGCCGGTTTTTTCGGTATTCATCTCGGGTTAACTTTATGGTATTAATAATATTAAGGGGAACTAAAAGTATACCATATACCGGCTTTTTGTCAAGGACAAAATTCATTATTTTTCAGCTAGTTACGTGAAATTTATGAATTTTTCTTCTTATTTCTAAGCTTGGCTTTAGCATAAACTCCCATGCTGACAAGGCCGCTGGCAAGCAATAAAAGGCTGCTAGGTTCAGGATTGTGGACCTGCGCTAAGGAAATCGAGCCGCTGCTAGATCCCCCACTGCTCAACAAGCTGCTACCTATTTCGCTGCCGCTACTGCTGCTGCCACCAGTGATCGTATTTAAGAAACCTAATATTCCTCCATCGCCTCCTCCGCTTCCACAGCCGGCAAGGACAAAAACAATAGACGATAAGAGAAATAAGCTGAATATTTTTTGGTAATTCATTTTTTCCTTTTTGTTGAAATAAAGGGGCAAACCTTGCGATTTGCCCCCTATTTTTTGCACTTTCGAAAATGCACCTTTAGGGGGCATTTAAGATTATTTTTGAGAAAGAATCTTAAGTTTTCTTTCTTCCTAAACCAAATAATCCCAAAATACCCATCCCTAATAACAACATACTTCCTGGTTCTGGAACTGGAAAAGCTAAAATGTTGAGCGTATCTCCTTGATATTTGCCGTTAGTTTTTTTGCTGCCATTATAGGCAATGCCCAATCCTATTTCTTCTATATTACTCAAATCAACACCACCAGAGGCAAGAGTTGTTAAATCCAATAAAGCGTTACCAGAAGCTCCATAAGATAGATCAACCCAGCTACTGAGATATCGCGTGCCGCTACTCTTCAAAAACACACTTACCAGCGCTTCATTGTCGTCGTCATTATCAAAACGTAACCCATAATGAGTGTAGCCGGTTAGATCTGTTATGGGTGGCAGCGTAGAATTTCCTAAAAGAATATAGCGGAACTGTGTTGTACTTCTACTGATAGTCACTTCGTACCAAACCGAATTGCTAAGTATGTCTGTTGAAGCTAAAGAAGCAATACCTGCAGGGCTATCGAATACTTCTGATAGGGCCGATAACTGAGGTATAGTCAAGGTATATACATTAAAAGCATAAGCTGAAGTTGTCAAACCTAACATCATCATTAATGCTATGAGTAATATTAGTTTCTTCATTTTTCTTTTTCACCACCTTTCTTTTTAAGATTTTTACTGCTATAAATAGGGACAGTCCCTAAGATTTATGCTTTACGTTTCTTTAACCCTAACAATCCCAACAACCCTAACCCCAAAAGCGATAAGCTTGCCGGCTCGGGAATAGCGGTTTGGTCAGGACTCATTAAAAAAGCGTGTCCCTGGCCGTATTTTGTAACGCCATTTCCTACTATCCAGCCAGCGTCATTTATAGCATAAGCTCTTCCTAAAGAAAGAAAATCAGAATCTGCGGTGAGAAACGTATTAATATCTTTCATTACACCATCTTCCCAAAGAAAGGCTTTGTCGCCACCGAACCCCGAACTATACCCGACTACTTGACCGGAATTATTAATGTCATAAGCAAAATCAACGCGGTACCCTGTTCCCAACGTTCCCAAATTTATCATTGTTCCATTTTCCCAGAGAAAAGCACGCCGTCCATCATCAAGTACCGGTAGATTACTAGATCCTACTATCTGTCCGAGGTTATTAATGCTTTGAGCTTCACTATAATTTCCTCCCAACGTGCCTAAATCCGTCATTGTTCCATTTTTCCAGAGAGAGGCATGGGACCCGTTAACTCCAACTATCTGCCCGGAATTATTAATACCATAAGCAACATTCCCGCCGATACTTGTCATTGTTCCATTTTCCCAAAGAAAGGCTGTGTTGCCACTGTTTCCGACTATTTGACCGGAATCATTAATGTCAGTAGCGGTACCACTTCCTAAATCTCTCATTACCCCCGTTTCCCATAAAACAGCACGATCATTTCCCGGATTAGAGGCACCAACTATTTGACCAGAATTATTAATACCTAAAGCCAGGCTATTCCCCCCTAATGTACTATATATCCCATTTTCCCAAATAAAAGAATTAACTCCATTCCAGTAATCGTATCCAACTACTTGACCGGAATTATTAATGTCAGCAGCAGAACTCCAGCCCAGAGCACCAAGGTCAACAATTTTATACTGTTTTTCAGCATAAGCCGCACCGACAAAAACAGGCATAAGCAAAATACCAAGCACCATAATGATAATTGTTAAGTTCCTCATTTTTTAACTTCCTTCTCTTTGATAATATTTTACTCTGCAACGAATCCCGCCAGAAAAAAATCCAGTTTTTTTTGGGGGAATACCGCAATCATAATCCCTAAATTTCAGAAAAGCTAAGCTTTTCTCTTCTTACCCATTCCTATCAGGCCCAACAACCCTAAACCTAAAAGCGATAAGCTTGCAGGTTCGGGAATGACTTGGGTTGAAGTAGTGCCAAAGACAATATCATCAATGCCGGTATTATCACCGGTATTGGTGCTCAAATCATAAAATTTAAGGGAGCGAATATTATTATCAGAGCTAGTTAAGCCCATAAAATACATAAAGTTATTTTGAAAGTTATATGCTACTGAATCAAAAGAACCTAATAAATTTCCTGTGCCATTGGCCCCATCAAAAGCAGAGATGCGCAATGGATTATAGGCTTGGGACGGATTAAAATAATCAATCACAAAAAGCCCTGCTCCTAATACAGGAGAATTAAATGAAATGGTCAGGTCGGAAACTTCTATTTGATCATATAAATAATTTGATGCGGGGTGTAGTCCCTCTCCATTTGAAATAGGGGTGGAACCGGTATTACCATCGGTAGGACCTGCGCCATATGTTACAGTATTCACATCTCTATTAGCCGTAAGAGTAACGCCGTCACTTGCTGAATAAAAGTTAGATTGCAGAGTTCCGGTAGGGTGGCTATTAAAATTTACATTGGAATTTATTGTTCCGCCAAGCCATGAAACACTATTAGCCCAATTGCTGCTATTAGAAGTAGGATTCTCTACAAAGCCAATTACTACTGCGTTTGCCGCGTTTGCTAAAATAAATACAAATACAAAAATAAATACTAAAATACCGCAAATTCTTTTCATTTGTTCCCCTTTCTTTTTTTTAATCCCATTAATCCCAACAACCCTAATCCCAAAAGCGAAAGCGTAGCGGGTTCTGGAACTTGCTCTCCGGGTGTTTTGTTACTTTCTCCGTTATTAAAACCCCTGAAGCGCGCAACAAAGAATTCATTACCTCCTGTTGGCACTTCATTAATAAAGCTCGATTCATTTAAAGTATTAAGGCCGGTTCCTGATAAATAGAAAACAAATTTATCGGTATCATCAATAGGAATCCCGAAATTAGGATTACCTCCGCCTAAGAAATCTCCGCCAAGCGCGGCGCCAATATCAAAGTTTCCATAAGGCGCGGCATCGATTGTATCTTGAAAGTTAATTTCATTTTTTTTCACAGCTAATCCGAGCAATTGAAAATTAGTATTTGTAAATGATATACTGGTGATCCCTTGTATTAAATTTGACGGATTATTAAAAACAAATCCCGTAAGATAGCCTCCATTAGCCACAGGACTGGTATTCTGTAAGATAATCTCAAGCTTTGCAGAAGCCGCGCTAATCGGATTATAGGCCAAGTTTCCCTCAAAATCTCCCCACGTACCATTTCCAACAAAAAGAATTGAGGCATAACTTGAATAAGGTAAAATAAGGGTTAATAATAAGGCCACTGCGAAAAATTTTGTAAGTAAC
>JAZDFW010000052.1:0-5520 GCA_043807505.1 Candidatus Omnitrophota bacterium
GTTCTTTTTTAAAATAGTGGCCAAGCATCCAATAGGTAAAAACCCCTTGATCAACTTTTCCAAACTGCCAAGGCCCGGCAATTACCCCGCAACGATTAATTACAGCTTTTAAATTATAATTTTTAATATATTCTTCCAGGATTAATTCAGAGGCTAGTTTTGTTGCGCCATATAAAGTTTTCGGGCCATCTTTGGTAAAATCAACACCTATTCCCCCTTTTGACCAACCGGAAATATTTTGCCGTGGCTTCCAGTCAAACCTAGTATCCAATTCTTCTGTCTTAATGCTATTAATTGCCTCATAGGGATAAACACGGCTGGTAGAAAGAAAAATCACATCTGATTTGTTTTGCCTTGCTAATTCCAAACAATTTATGGTGCCTATTAAGTTAGTATTAATAATATACCTGGGATTTTCGCCAAACCCGGCCAAAACCGCAGGCTCCGCGGAACATTCAATCATTAAATCGATTTTCGCCTGCAAAACTAAATCTTCCGGATTCCTGATATCGCCATGGATAAATTCTATATTTCTTCCTTTAAGCCGAGGCAAATTCAATTCACTGCCCCGTCTTTTTAAATTATCAAGCGCAATCACTCTAATTGCCGGATATTTATTCTTAAAAAGAACCGCGAGATTACTTCCGATAAAACCAGCGCCACCGGTAACAAGGATTGTTTTATAATTCATTTTGCCTTTCCACAATTTCTTTAATCGTATCTACAATATTATATTTATAATCCCATTCGGGATAATGCGACTTAAATTTTGAGATATCGCTAATCCACCAGATATGATCGCCGATTCTATTTTGCTTAACATACTCGTAATCTAGTTTTTCACCTGTAATGCCCTCACAGATCTCTATAGCTTCTAAAATAGAAACATTGGCAAATCTTCCTCCGCCAATATTATAAACTTCTCCGCAACGCGGGTTTTTAAAAAAATAATAAAAGGCATTTATTAAATCGTAGGAATGGATGTTATCCCTTACCTGTTTTCCCTTATAACCGAAAATCGTATAGGTTCTCTTAGTAAGGCAGCATTTTACAAGATACGATAAAAAACCGTGCAATTGCGCTCCTGAATGCGCAGGCCCGGTAAGGCAGCCTCCTCTAAAAATTCCGGCCCTTATGCCAAAATATTTACCGTATTCCTGGGAATAGATGTCCGCGCTGACCTTGGAAGCGCCAAATAAACTATGCAGGCAATTATCAATACTCATTGCCTCATCTATGCCTTTATAGTATTGGTGTGCCTGGGGCAGCTCAAATCTTTTTTCTGACTCAATAAACGGCAGCGAATTCGGCCTATCGCCGTAAACCTTGTTTGTAGAGGTAAAAATAAAAACTGCTTTAGGGGAATATTTCCTTGCAGCCTCCAGCAAAACCATGGTACCAATTGCATTAATTTCAAAATCCATCATCGGGTCTCTTGCTGCCCAATCATGGGAAGGCTGAGCTGCCGCATGGATAATTAAGGCAATATCTTTACGGAATTTATTAAATATTTTACCAATCTCTTCCTGATTCCTGATATCCGCAGAGAAATGGATATACCTTTTATTATGCTTAAGAAGCCGCTTTTGATTCCAGGTAATAGAGCCGTCTTTTCCGAAGAAGTGCTCACGCAAATTATTATCAATACCTACCACATCAAAGCCTAAATCAGAAAAGAAACTTACCGCCTCAGAGCCGATTAAGCCGCAAGAACCGGTAATTATCGCTACTGACACTTATCCTCCTTCGATTTTTTGAAACCGTAATTAAAGTATAGAAAAATCATTATAATTATGGTCGCAAGCGAAATAATATTTGCCATAATTATAATTATATTTTTCAGATGAATTCCGTAAATTGCCCATAACGTAACGCCAATGCCAAACTGAAACAACGTGATAATACTCACGTCTTTAATTGATTTATTCTTTAACACTTTTATTATCTGCGGCATAAAGGAAAAAGTGGTAAGGGTTGCCGCGGATATTCCGATTATTTCCCAAATCATTTAAATCTCCTTTTAAAATCCAAAATATGCCCTGTTACTTTTTTTGCGGCACGCAAAAAATATTTCATATCATCAAGATCCCTTAAAGAGAAAATTTTCCTTAAAATAAACTCCGGGGAAAATGAAATCTCATACATACCCTGAACTAACTCCAAAAGCTTGTCATCGGGAATCGAACTAGATAATATCGGCTGTTTCATATCGTAGCAATCCCAATCCAAGGTTCGAAGCAGGCGCTGCTGTTGACATTCTTTAAAAAGAGGCGTTCCCGGGTAAGGAATAACTAACGTTGCCTGCATGGTATAAGCATAGCCTTTTTTTAAGAGCCATTTCCCGAGTTTTAAAGTTTTTAAGGCATCTTCGTAACTCTCCCAAGGATAACCAAACATAATGGTTATATGGGGAAATAATCCTGCCTTTGCCGCTTCCCTACAATCTTCGATAATCTGCCCGGCTTTTACTTTTTTGTTGATCTTATCAAGAGTAACTTGATTTGCGGACTCAAGCCCAAATAGCAGGAGACGGAAATTTGCCTTTTTCATCAAAAGAAAATCATCAAAGGTTAAGGCGCCAAAACGCATGTTACAATCAAGATAAAATTTTCCTTTTGGGCCCCCGCGCTTAATCATGCCGTGACAAAATTCCCTTAACCAATCACCCACCGGAAAACATCCGGTATCATCCATAACCTCCCGAATTTTATATTTTTCTCTTAAAATATCTACTTCTTCTAATACGTTAGCTGGCTTACGACTTCTAAATTTTGGATAAAGTGTCGGCCAAGAACAAAAAGTACAGTCATGATACCAACAATCTCTGCCGGACATAATATAGGTTCCGGGAGTACTTTTATAATTACCGTTTTTATAAGCGTAGTTCTGCCATTTCGTTAAGTCCCGGTCGATAAAACAAAGAGAATTTAAATCATGGTCGAGTACAAATGCGCCGGTATTTTTTATTGAACCGTTATCACGATAATATATACCGGGTTCTAAAGTAGATCGCGGGTTCGCAGGTTCGCCAGTCAAAAAATTACATAAGTTTAATAAGAGAAAATCATAATCGCCACCTGTAAGCACAAAATCTACCTGACTATTTTGAAAAGATTCTTCCGGCAAAGCAGTTACGTGGTCGCCGAACAACGCTACATAAGGGACAGTCCCCTGCGGGGACAGTCCCTTAGTCAGGTTCTTTAATTCATTAATAATTTTCCAGTGCTGTTTAATTACCGGAGTTTTTGTCTCAAAAGCAATTAAATCAGGCTTTTCTCTTTGAATAAAATCTTTAAATTGTTTATAATCTAACCCCTCGGCAATACAATCATTCCAGATAACCTCATGGCCTGCTTCTTTTAATAGTGTCGCGGCCATCGCAGGTACAACAGGATATATATAAGTCGGCTCCTTAAAATACTGAAATTGCCTGTTTTGCCCTAAGGTAGCCTGGCCTTTTTCATTACAAAGTGGTGGATAAGAAATAATTATCTTCATTGAATTATTCCAAGCCTTACTCTTCGGAAAGTTTAGAAGTAATTAACCCCTGGATAAAGAAAAAACCATAACAAAGATGAGTGAGTATTATACCAACAAAAACATCCCCTATCAATATAACCTTTTGGCCTAAATTTAACTCCATCTTTGCAACTTTAAACCCATTGAAAATGCTAGAGATAGACACTAAAATTATATATAAAAATATGGCCAAAATATAAATATTTCTTATGCCTAAGATAAATATAGATAATAACCCTCCAACTAAAACTCCCAACAGGAGCAAGCTAGGTAAAAAAAAGGTGATTTTTAAAGAAGTTTCAGGATAACGCTTCACAAAATAACCGCGATGCAAGGCATAATTAGCTATTTGATTCAAGTGGGGTTTAAAAACTTTTCTGCGGTGGTGGTAAACCAAAACATTAGGATCATAAATTATTTTTTTACCTAGTTTTATGATATCCAGGCATAATTTGGTATCTTCGCCCGGCCAAAAATTAGTATTAAAACCGCCTAACTCTACCATGATTGACTTACGCACCAAAAAATTGCAGCTTGGAAAATCAACTACTTCCTTTCGTGGCATTTGTTGGCTATAGCGGCAAGAAAGATTTGTGCCGCTAACCAAAACAGAAGCATAGATCAAACCGCTGGCCTTCTGTTCTAAACTATCGCTTGGCGGAGTAATTGCCGGCCCCCCCACCGCGGCAATTTCTTGATCAGCAAAATTTATTAAGGCGTTCTTTAACCAGGCTCTATCAGGGTAGGCATCGTCGTCGAGAAAAGCCAGAATTTCGCCTTTTGCGCGGGTAATCGCGATATCTCTTTTACGGGCTGGATTTATAGCTTGGGTAGGAATAATTTTAATAGGAACTGCCCCCCCTATTTGGAGGCTATCCCTATCAATTGGATCATCCGGCAAGATTATTATTTCAAATTCAGAAAAATCCAATTTTAAGCAGTTATTTACGCATTCTTCTAAATTCTTTTGCCAGGTTTTTACGGCGATGATAATCGATACTGTCATAGTATTTTAAGATAAACATCCTGTAAAACACCGCTAAGGTATCCCACAAAGTAACAAATATTGATTTCGCAGGGATCCAGCCAAACTTAGTATTTGGATTTATTACAATTGGAGCATCGGTAATTTTATAACCTAAATGGTGAGCATTGATTAAAAGTTCGATATCAAAAGCAAATTTCTTGACTAATAGCCGCGGGAATACATTACGCAATACTTCTGTTTTAAATAATTTCATGCCGGTTTGCGTGTCCCGGCAAGGTAAACCAAACAATAATTTAACTAATCCATAATAAGCCATGCTAACAATTCTGCGGTGCCAAGGGTAATTTACGATGGAATTCGGATGAAATTTTGATCCTATAACTACATCAGAATTATCTAAACGCATAATATCAAAAAGAGTCTGGACCTGAATCGGATGCAAATCCAGGTCAGCATCAACAAAAAAAGTATAATCCCCTGTTATATAATGAATGGCCTTTTTTAATGCCCTGCCTTTGCCTAAATTATAAGGATTCTTTTTAACAATTACTTTCCCGGGGAACTTCTCCTGAGCAATTTGGGCTCGGGAATAAGTCTCGTCGGTAGAACCATCATCGATTACTATAATTTCCCAACAAAGGCCAAGCTCATCAAATGTCTTAGCCGTCTCTTCAATACTAGAAACAATTCTTGACTCTTCATTGAAAGCCGGCATAATAACGGATATTTTTTCTTTTATTTCTTTCATTTCTTGGCCATCCGCCTTAACAAAACTAGAAATAACAACACTGAATTAATACATAGAATAATCTGTACTCCAAATAAATTCTGGTGCAGTAAAATGATTGCTAATAGTTGCGCAATAAATGATGCAATGAGATATTTAAGAAAACGGAAATTTTTAATCGAAAGCGCGTAAGTAATTAATATAAATGAAAGCGTAAAAAAGCTCATCGAAAAACTAAAAAGCCGGCCCAAAATGATTGATTCGCTGTTAACTTTTCCGGTAAGCA
>JAZDFW010000053.1:0-4533 GCA_043807505.1 Candidatus Omnitrophota bacterium
ATGCCGTTATTTGATATTCAGATCAGCCCGGATGAACCGGTTTATGTGATTAGCGTAACCAGCAGGTTGGTGGACCTGCCGGTTTGGACCTTGCGTCAACTGGATAAGGCAGGGATAGTCTGCCCAAAAAGGATCGGCAAGAAGAGCAGGCTTTATTGTTTGAAAGATATCAAACGTTTAGAGTATATACATTATTTAATGGAAGAAAAACAAGTTAACATCGGAGGGATAAAAATAATCCTGGAAATAGAACATCAGGAGTAAATTTTTTTGCTTAGTTGTTAGCAGTCAGGAGCGGAGACTGCCAGGATGAAGAGATTATTTTTGCTTAAGGTTTAATTGACAGGTAAATATATTGTGCTAAAATTATAAATCTATGATTAAGGTGATTGATCGTCAAAACAGGAAAAACAAGGTTTTAGCAGCTACGGTCAGGGCGCATATCCGTAATAGCCAGCCTATCAGTTCCCAGGAATTGTCTGAGGAGTTTGAGCTCAGTTCGGCAACCTTACGCAATATTTTGGGTGAACTGGAGGATGAGGGTTATTTGTCTCATCCTCATACTTCCGCCGGCAGGGTCCCCAGTAGTAAAGGGTTTCGTTATTACGTGGATTTCCTGATGTCTGAGGCTGAGCTTCCTCAGGAGCAGAAAGCCGGTATCTTAGTAGAGCTTAAAAATAGCGATGATTCGCTGGAAGATATCCTGGAAAATGCTTCGGATGTGATTGCCGGGGTTACCCATTACGCTTCTATTGTTTCATTGTCTTTGCGCCAAGGGAGGTTATTTTACAAAGGGTTAAGCAATATAATCCAGGAGCCGGAATTCCGCGATGTCCAAAAATTGTCGCTTTTATTGAAATTTCTGGAAGAAAGAAGGAAGCTGTTTGAGGGTAGACGATAGTGGTAGCTGGATACAGACCTTTGATGATAAGAATTCCGGAGTAGGTAAGACTTTGACACCAGCTGGAACAGTAGACGACGGCAATAACTATGATGTAACTTTTGTTAAAGATACTATCGGCGAAATTACGGGGAAGCCCCTGTCTGTTGCCGGCATAACCGCCGCAAATAAAGTATATGACGGCACAACTACTGCCATGCTTTATGGCACTGGCGCTCTTGACGGAGTTGTTAGCCCAGATGACGTCACGTTGGATACGGCAGGCGCAACAGGAGCTTTTGAAGATAGCAGTGTAGGCGCAGGCAAGACCGTAACCATAACCGGCTTAACACTCGGCGACGCTAACGTGAGTAACTACGAGCTGGCTACTCCACAGGCAACCGCTACCGCAGATATCACCGCTGTAAATACAAGTTCCA
Organism: Candidatus Omnitrophota bacterium; assembly: GCA_043807505.1. GTDB lineage: Bacteria > Omnitrophota > Gorgyraeia > Gygaellales > Profunditerraquicolaceae > JAZDFW01. The sequence goes on from JAZDFW010000053.1 coordinate 1,321, forward strand.
ATTTTATAAATTCTCTGCTATCTAATGGTGGCAGTATTTATTTTATTCCTCCGGATGCAGGTAGTTTTGGACAATTCCAGTTTAATACCTTTAATCCTCTGGGAGGAACAGTTTATTTCTACCATCCTTTAACACCTATAGATTTGTCTGCCTTTGAATCCTTAAATCTGGGTGATGATGCCTATCAGTTTATCGGTGGAGCAATAAATATTATCGGTCATGACGAACATATACCGTTTCTGATGAGGTAATAAGTAATTTTTTTAAGTTAATCCTACAATTCGTCTATTCCTTGACAGGGTTGATATCAGATGATATACTTTGATAGCATAAGATAACAAATCAAGGAGGTAATAAAATGGCTAGTCAAAATACACAAGTGCTTTTAGGGACGCGGGTGCCGTTACCTTTAAAAGAAAGGCTCTCTCGGTATTGTTTATCCCATGGAATCAAAATGAACTACTTTGTGGCTGAGGCAATCAAGGAGAGACTTCTTGAGATAAGTGAAGATAAAGAAGACCTGCTTACTGCCCAAGAGCGCCTGAAAGAGGCAAAATTCATCTCACATAAAGAAATAGGCAGATATTTCGTCAAAAGAGGTATAAGATATTAATCCTATGTATCAGGTCTTATACGAAAAAAGAGTTCTAAAAGACCTAGATAAGATCCCAAACCAGGATGTTGAAAGAATACTCAACGTCTTTGAAGCATTATCCTCTAATCCTTATCCGCAAGGCAGTAAAAAGCTCACTGGCAAGCTTAACCTGTATCGTATACGTCAAGGCAATTATCGCATAGTCTATACAGTTGTTCACAAGGAAAAAGAAATCAGGGTAATTCTTGTGCGTCATAGAAAAGAAGTATACAGGGATTTATAGTTGGCAGGACAAGATAGGCTTATCAGATAAATTTACTCATACCAATACAATCCCCCCAAAAATTTCAATTCTCTTTTTTATCGAAGTAGAAAAATCGTGACAACATTTTATACTTTGGTATAATTTGTAGGAGTCTATAAAAGGAAGCCTCGATGATTAAAAGATATTTAGAAAGGTATATTTTTGATGATTTGAAAGACAAGATGGTTTTTGTCTCCGGACCGCGGCAAGTGGGTAAAGCTACGCTCGCTAAGCAGATCGGAGAAAATTTCTTTAGTGAAAAGTATGAATATTTAAACTGGGATAATAGAGCTGACAAAAAGATAAAGAAAGAGGGCTATAACGAGTTGTCCGATAAAATCGGACAACTGAAGCTGATGTCTTCCGAGTTTCGGCTTATACAGTCAATATCCTCTCCTAAGGCAGAATCTTTTAAGCTATGGCTTGCCAGAGTGGGATACGAGAGGGTCAAGGAGATAGAAGATCCCGAGCTTGCCACGAAAAGGACCCGCACAAAATTTTCTATTGCATTTTTTTAACAAATATGTTAAACTTTTGCTATGAAATTAAATGACTTTCTTAAACGAGTTCGGGGCTTACCTGTAATAGATGCCGAGAATCTGCTTGCCGGCGTTACAAGGCCGGGGCCTATTCAAGTCCAGATTAGCCGTTGGTGTAAATCCGGTAAACTCATTAAACTCAAGAATAATATTTACCTGTTATCTGAAAGCTTCCGAAAGGTAGATATTTACGAGCCGTATATTGCCTCAGTGCTTAAGAAGCCATCGTATATCAGTCTTGAAAAAGCATTTGAATACCATGGCTTTATTCCAGAAGCAGTTCCTGTTTATACCTCAGTTACTACTAAGCGGCCGGGAAAAATTATTACTGCAATCGGCACATTTGACTACCGGCATATTAAGAACAGCCTTTTTTGGGGGTATGATTCGGTTACAGTAAATAAGCAGCCGGCATTTATCGCTTGTCCGGAGAAAGCGCTGCTTGATTTCTTTTATTTGAAGGGATTGCGGGTTGATGATGATTATCTTTATGAAATGCGGCTGCAAAACCTAAAAAAAATCAATTTTAAGAAACTGTTGGAATTTGCCGGAAGATTTGAAAGCCCCGGAGTTTTAAAGGTTGCCCAGTTGATTAAGAAATACGCCGCAAAGCAGAAAAAAGAGGAAAAGAGCTTATGAAAGATTACGTTTTAGAGTTGGTGTCCCAAAAAGAAGGCTACAATGCTAAGCTAAATATTATGCGGGAGTATTTGCAGGCGTATATCTTAAAGGTGATGCATGATGAGGGTGTGTTCCGCTCGGCAGCATTTTTAGGTGGCACAGCGGTAAGATTCTTATATGGCTTACCCCGGTTTTCTGAAGACCTTGACTTTTCTTCAGTAGGGAAGATGTCGGTTAATTTTGCGGCATTACTTAAAAAGATCATGTTTGAGCTTGCCGCAGCTGGATACGATGCTTCAGTTGCTTATAATGACCAAAAAACCGTGAATTCGGCTTTCGTTAAATTTTCTGGCTTGATGTTCGATGCCGGGATTTCGCCATTAAAAAGCCAGAAATTTTCTATTAAAGTTGAAATCGACAGTAATCCTCCGGAAGGGGCCGTCTTTGAAACGAGGATTGTGAATAAATATTTTCCTATTTCGTTTTTATCATATGAGGTTAATTCGCTTTTCACCGGAAAATTGCATGCTTTGTTGAGCAGAAAATACGCCAAAGGCAGGGACTATTTTGACCTGGGTTGGTATTTGTCAAGGTGGAAGGGGATTGAACCGAATTTTACACTACTGAATAATGCTCTTAAGCAGACTGGTTGGAATAAGGATATTCCCGGGAAAGACAGCTGGAAGGGTTTTATCTATAAGGTAGTTGAAAATACGGATTGGAAAAAAATCAGACAGGATGTTGAGTCGTTCCTTGAGAATCCTTCGGATTTAAATATTTTCACCAAAGAGAATACGCTGCATCTTTTGCATTCTAATCTTGAATAACCTATATGCCTAAAGGTGTCAAGATACAAAGTCATAACTTGTTTGTACATAATGAATAAAAGAGAAGGGGGTCTGTCCCCAAATACGAATACTGTTAGAATATCTAATTAATTTTGTTAAAATAACTTGACAAAATAATCATTTTATGCTATAGTTTTCTTGTGAGTAAAGAAATAGGAGAAATAAATGCCGTTATTTGATATTCAGATCAGCCCGGATGAACCGGTTTATGTGATTAGCGTAACCAGCAGGTTGGTGGACCTGCCGGTTTGGACCTTGCGTCAACTGGATAAGGCAGGGATAGTCTGCCCAAAAAGGATCGGCAAG
>JAZDFW010000054.1:0-16692 GCA_043807505.1 Candidatus Omnitrophota bacterium
TATTAAGCCAATTTACCTTTATCCAGATGCTTGTCAAATCGTAGACGCTGTACGTAAGTGACTATAAATAAAGAAGATATAGAAATAATACGATTATGAAGAATAATACCGGCTATCGTCCAACTTGGGCAGAGATTAATCTAGGCAATCTTTCTTACAATTTTGCCAAGGTTAAAAAATTGCTGTCTCCCCGGGTCAAGGTAATGGTTTGCGTCAAGGCAGACGCCTACGGCCATGGGCTAATTCCTGTTTCAGAAAGGCTCCAGCAGGAAGGGGCGGATTATTTAAGCGTTGCTTCGATAGACGAAGGCATTAAATTACGGGACGCGGGTATTAAGATGCCCATTTTAGTCCTGGGGATGATTTTAAGAAAAGATATCCAACCTTTATTAAAATATGGCCTTACCCAGACTATTTGTGACCAAGGCTTAGCCACAAGTTTAAATGATTCGGCAAGAAAAATTAATAAGAAAGTAAATATTCACATAAAAGTAGACACAGGCATGGGCAGGTTAGGCGTTTTATCTAAAGACGCGGTTAGTTTTGTAAAAAAAATAAAAAAATTAAAATTCATAAATATCGAAGGAATATTTACACATCTGTCTTTGGCAGACATAAATAGGGAATTTAGCATGTATCAGATAAATTCATTTAACAGTTTAATTAAAAAATTAAAAAAAGACAGGATTAATATACCAATGGTTCATGCGGCAAACAGTTTAGGCGTAATAAGCTATAAAGAAAGCCAATTTAATATGGTTAGGCCAGGCTTGATAATTTACGGCCTTTATCCGCAAGATGGTTTAGGCATTAGGCTCAAGCCGGTGTTAAGCTTAAAGACTAGGGTTGTTTATTCCAAAAGAGTCCCCGCCGGTTACGGCATAAGTTATGGCTATACGTATGTAACAAACAAAGAAACCACAGTGGTTAATTTGCCTATTGGCTATGGAGACGGATATCCGCGTAACTTATCAAACTTAGCACAGGTTTTAATTAAGGGCAGGCGTTTTAAAATTAGCGGCAGGATTTGCATGGATCAGATAATGGTGGATGTCGGTGACCTTGCGCTAAAATTAGGCGAAGAAGTGGTTCTAATCGGCGCTCAAGGAAAAGATAAAATAACCGCAGAAGAATTAGCGATGCTCTCCGCGACCATTCCTTATGAAATTGTCTGTGGGTTAGGCAGCCGCATCCCTAGGGCGTACGTTTAGTTTGTTAATGCAGGCTGCTGATTAAATAAATACCGGTTAAAAAAGCAGTGATATGGCTCAAAGAAGTTGAAAGAAGCGGAGAAAGCACTCCTGCTTTACCCAGGGCAAGGCAGATTGCGCCTAATATATAATATAGAAATCCCGCAAAAAGCGATAATCCTAAAGAAGCCATTCCCATCGCGCGTTTTTTCATCTTAAAAGCAAACGGTATCCCCAGCAGAATAATAATTAAATTGGTTAAAGGAGAGGTAAATTTGTTATAAAGGTCTATTTTAAGGTTTTTAATCACGCCGGTAGCCCCGCTTTTTGATAATTTCCAGATATAGTTATTGAGTTGCGCGGCAGTCATTAAATCCGGGCTTTGTTTCTGGCTTAAAAAGTCACGCGGCGTCTCGGGTATATCCATTATTTCTTCATCGAGGAATTGCGGTTCGTTTTTTATCTGTCCGCTTAGGTCAAATTCATAAGTAATACATTGGCGGAATGTCCAGGCCCCGTCTTTAAAGGCCCCTGTATTTGCTACAATTTTTTTAGTTAAATTTTGATGTTCGTCATGCTGCAATATAGTTATTCCTTCCATGGTGTTAGTGGCCAAAGAGAACTTAGTGATAAAGATGAGCCTGTTTTTGAGGCCGTAAACCGCCAGGTTATTAATTACGCCTAATGCTTTTTCTTTCGCCTTATTCATGTTTCTTTCAATCTTTTCTTTATATTTCTGATTTTCATTCAGGGCCTTGGGTAAAACTATATTGTTAATCCAAAACGCGAATACGCTGCAGATTAAACCAAATATGATTACAGTTTTAGATATTTGATATACGCTAATGCCTGATGCGCGCATAGCCATGATTTCGTTTTCGCGGTTAAGTTTCCCGAATGTATACAATGTGGCAATTAATCCCGCGAATGGGGAGACCTGCAGGAAAATCGCCGGTAGATTTGTGAGATAAAAACGTATTAAAATTTCAAATGGCACTTTTAAGGCTAGGATATCTTCCAGGCGGGCCAGAATATCAATGATAACATAAAGAAACATGAAGATAAAAATACAGGCCAAGAAAAGGCCAAGGACGGATTTAAATATATAGCGGTCTAAGATGCGCATAATTTAATGGTGAGAATCGTTCCAATTGCGCCTAAAATGATATTTGGCAGCCACAATGCGATTGTTGGATCAAGGTAGCCTTCGAGGGCCAAAGTTTCTGATCCGATAAGCAGAAGATAAAATAATCCGGCGATAAGAAAAGCAAGCCCGAAGTTGATTGATTTTTCTCTCCTGCGCGTAATTATCGCTAAAGACGAGCCAAGGAGTATAAAGACAAAACACGAGAAGGCAAGAGATATCTTCATGTTTATTTCCGTAATTAAGGGCGATGGGTCCACGCCTTCTTTTTTTAATTTTTCAATCTCCTTTAAAAGTTCATGGATGGTCATATCCTTGGGTTTCTTCTCGATGTCGCCTTTTTTCTGAGCTTGGGCTAGGTCTAGGCCCATGAAGTAAGTTTTGAAGTTCAATTTATAAAAATTGGTTGGCTCTTGCGGGTCCGGCTCATCAGAGGAGCCGTCAATGAGTTTTAGCTTGATCATATTTTTCTCAGGAAGAGAGATAAATTCTCCTCTTTTAGCGACTATTGTGCGCGTAGGTTTCCCTTCTCGAGGTTCGTAAATACGCACATTAAATAGTTTGTTTTCTTCGATGCGGTAAATAAAGAGGATATATTTCTGGAATGAATTGATGAATACGCCCGGCTCAAGCGCCGCAGTAGGATTTTTTATTCCCACCTCCATTAATGTCTTTCTGGAAGCGAAATGCGCGTAAGGAATGACCCGGTCATTAAAGACAACTAGCATGAGGCTTAAGATTAATCCGAAAACCAGCTGCGGCAGGATTAGCCTGAATATATTTATTCCGCTTGCCTTGATTGCGGTGATTTCATTGTCGCTGGAGAGCCTGCCTAAAGACAATAAAGACGCGGTTAAAGCCGAAATCGGCAGGGTATATGTAAGTAGAAAAGGTATCATAAGGATAAAGAGCTTTGATACACTAAAAATATTCACGCCTTTATTAATTACTAAATCCGCGATCTTAACGAGATTGCCGATTAACATTACAAAAGTTAATACGCCTAAAGATAAAAATAGGGGCCCAATGAATTCTTTTAAAAAGTAGTTTCTTAAGATTCTCATTTAATTAGCCAGTGTTAAAACAAATACAATCCCGGCTCCTGAATTTTTTAAAACGCGCGCGGCTTCCGAGGCTGTAGCGCCGGTAGTTAATACATCGTCAATTAGCAAAATATTCTTTCTATTTACAGGGTTTCTTCTGCTTAGGGAAAAACTCCCCGCAACATTTAAAAATCGCTCAAGGCCTTTTAGCTCTGTTTGAGATTTTGTAGGCTGTGTCCGGACTAGCGTATCAGTAGAAATATCTTTATTAAACGCCCCAGCGATAAAATTACCCAAAACCTGGGCCTGATTGAATTCTCTTTCTCTTAAGCGGGCATTATGTAAAGGGATCGGGATTATTATGTCCATATATTCAATTCCTAAATTATATTCTTTAATAAAATCAATCATTAATGTGCTTAAAACCTTACCGAGGTAATCCTTATTCTTATATTTGAATTCATGGATTAGCTTTTTTATTGTTCCCTCGTAGGCGCAGGGGCAAAAGGCGCGGTCAAAAAACAAAGGTTCTTTTATGCAAATATTACAAATGCTCTTTGTGCTAACTTTTGTATTTAAGTGCCTGCCGCAGCTGTGGCAAAAAGGAGGTATATTTTTTTTAATATTTCCCCAGCATTGTAAACAAACAAAATCATTAGTTGTTGTAGAATTAATTTTTTCTTTACAAGCCAGGCACTTTTTGGGATATAAAATATCCACTAAGCCATTCATCAGGCGACTTAGCATATGCATATGATAACAATTAAATCGGAATTTGTCAACATTGTAGACGCTGTACGTAAGTGATTATAAATAAAAAAGATACAAAGATAATCCACTTCTTTTATTATGTGATTGACAGGGGTTATTGAAGATAGTAGAATAAACTTACTATGCAAGGAGAAAACGTGCAAGAATTAAAGACAAAATTGCTAGCACTTTTAAAAAAAGAGGCCTTTAAAAAAGGAAACTTTGTTTTATCTTCCGGCAAGACAAGTGATTATTATCTTGATGGCCGGGTAATCACATTAACTCCTGAAGGCGCTTTTTTAGTTGCCAGCATTATTTTGAATTCCATTAAAGATGATTCTATTGATGCAATTGGCGGGCCTACGCTGGGAGCTGACCCGATTACCGGAGCAGTTGCGGTCTTAAGCCATATCAATAAAATTCCCCTAAAAACATTCATTGTCAGGAAGGCAGCAAAAGAACATGGAACACAGCGTCAGGTTGAAGGCCCAAAATTAGAAAAAAACAACCGGGTAATTTTAGTTGATGACGTGGCAACAACCGGAAAAGCGCTGATTGAAGCAAAAGAGACTTTGGACAAAATAGGTGTAATAGTGGTTCGGGCAATTGTCATTGTTGATAGGGGCGAGGGCGCCTTTGAAAATTTACAAAAAGCAGGCATAAAACTAGAATCGATATTTTCCCGTTCGGACCTCTTGGATTAGGCCCTTCCTTTATAATGTATTAGTAAGGCCTATCCCTTTGGGAATAAATAACGCAGAAAAGGTTATCTTTGTGCAGGTAAAAAAAATAGTTGTAGTTGGAGCAGGCCCTGCCGGGTTAATGGCAGCAATCAGCTCAAGCCAGCTCGGCCAAGACGTCACAATAGTTGAAAAAAATTCTTTCCCCGGAAGAAAACTCCTCTTAAGCGGCAAGGGCCGCTGCAATATTACTAATGCCGCCGATATAGATTCTTTCATAAGCAGATTTTCTCACGGCGGAGAATTCTTAAGGGACGCACACCGAAAATTTTCCAACCTTGATTTAATCAGTTTTTTTAAAACCCGGGGTTTAGAGCTAAAGACAGAAAGGCAATTGCGTGTTTTTCCGGTCAGCGATAAATCAAGCAGTGTTTTGGATTGTTTACTGAAAGAAATCCAAAAGAATAATGTAAAACTTATTACGAAATCATCCGTAAAAGATATTCTTGTTGAAAATAATCAGGTAAAAGGAGTAAGCTTAGCTGATAAAAGCGTTATTTATGCGGATAGGATAATTTTAGCTACCGGAGGCGCCTCTTACGCTTTTACCGGCTCAACCGGCGAGGGAATGAATATTGCCGCAAAATTAGGGCATAAAATTATTCCCTTGCGGCCGGGCCTGGTTCCATTGAAAACAAAACAAAGCTTCCCAAAATTATTGGAAGGCCTAACCTTAAAGAATATCCGTTTAAAATTTTGTGACGGTAAAAAACAAATCATTTCTGAAGTGGGAGAGTTAGTATTTACAAGCTTTGGAATTTCCGGGCCATTGGTTTTATCTTTAAGCAGTAAAATTACTGATTGGCTCAATGAGGGCAGGCCGGTTTGCGTAGAAATTGACTTAAAGCCTGCTTTAAATGAGGCGCGGCTGGAACTTCGGCTTTTGAGGGAATTTAAACTGCATGCGAAAAAGAGTTTAAAAAATGTATTGAAGGCATTATTACCCATGCGATTAATTGAGGTCTTTATAGCTATAGCAGAGATTCCTTCTGAAAAACAAACAAGCCAGATTACTCATCGAGAACGGCTAAAAATAATTAAATTGCTCAAAGGTTTTCGTTTGGATATCGCAGGGGCCTTACCAATTGAAGAAGCAATGATTACCAAGGGCGGGGTTTCTTTGAAAGATATTAATCCGCGGACAATGGAGTCGCGCTTAGTTAAAGGAATGTATTTTGCGGGCGAGATTATTGATGTTGACGCAGATACCGGCGGGTTTAATTTACAGGCGGCATTTTCAACCGGGTATTTAGCAGGGAAAAGTGCCGCATCAAAAAAATGATGAAAAAATTATATTTAGCTTCAGAATCTAAGGCAAGAAAAAAGCTGCTCGATATATTTGGTTTAAAGTTTAAAGTTTTACCGAGCCAAGTGATAGAAAAACAACGGAGCAAAAATTTATCCTATGCGCAGCTGGTAAAAAGAAATGCCGAAGAAAAAGCAAAAGGGGTAATAAAGAAAATTAAGAGCGGTATTATTATTGCCGCGGATACTATTGTCGTGCAGGATGGCAAGATTTACGGCAAGCCTAAAAACTTGAAATCCGCGCACAGAATGTTAAAAAAGCTCTCCCAAAAACCGCAATGGCTTTATACCGGCATATGCGTTATTGATAAGGACGAAAACAAAAAATTCATTGATTACGAGAAAACAAAAGTTTACATGGATAAATTAACCGATGAGAAAATAGAAAATTATTTTTCTAAGGTATCACCTTTGGATAAAGCGGGGAGTTTTGATATTCAGGGCAGGGGCGCTTTTTTTATCCGCAGGATAGAGGGATGTTTTTATAATGTCGTTGGTTTGCCGTTAAGAAAACTGTACCAGATGTTGAATAAGACAGGTTTAAAAGTTTTTTCAATAGCGTTTTGCGCCTTTAGCTTTGCGCTTTGCGCTTTTTTATCCGGGTGCACGACTGAATATAATCTGGTGACCAAAGAAGAAGAAACCTATATCTATAGCACAGACAAAGAAGTCGCGATGGGCCAGGCAATTAATAAGCAAGTAGAGGCTAAGTACAAGCAGGCAGAGGACCCTCTTATGCAAAAACGCGTTGAGGATATCGGTAAAAAAATTGCCGCAGTCTGCGACAGAAAAGATATCATTTATCACTTTAGGGTGTTAGATGAAAATGAGGTTAACGCGGTTTCCGCGCCCGGTGGATATATTTATATCTTTAAGGGCCTGATAGAGAAGGTTGATAATGATGATCAGCTTGCCGGTGTTATTGCACATGAGGTTGGGCATATCGTTGCCCGCCACAGCATTAAAAAACTTCAGGCATCCCAAGGGTATTCATTATTAAGGGTATTACTTGCCGCTGCATCTGCGCCAGGGGATGTAGGCAATGCCGCGGACCTTGCTTTTATGAATTTAATGACCGGCTATGGCAGAGAAGACGAATTACTTGCCGATCAGTTATCCGCGCGGTATGGAAAATTAGCAGGATATAACCCTGAAGGCATGATTAAGTTTTTAGAGAAACTGCAGGAGATAAACAAGAGAAAGCCGGCCGGGCCTTATAACTATTTTAAAACTCACCCCTATATTCCCGATAGGATTCGTGTCGTAAAAGAAGAGCTGGGCCAGAGGATGAATTTCAATGATTATATAAATATTGAGCAGAAACCCCATGAATAAAAAGAAATCAGTTTTTTTATTGTTTTTGTTTTGTTTTTCATTTTATTTTTTAACTTTAGCCCAGGAGCCGGTTATGCAAAAAAATGAATCTAATCCTTTTGGCGTATTGGAATTTCTGCATTGGAACCATGCTTGGAATAGCTATAAATATCCTTCAGAAAAAGATTTAGTCAAGGTAATATCCTTAATGAAGAACGCAGGCGTAGGAATAGTGCGCATGGATTTTCTCTGGGAAGATATTGAGCCAAGAGAGGCGGAGTTTAATTTCACCAAATACGATAAAATTGTCGATTTGCTTTGTGAAAAAAATATAACTATTCTTGCGATATTAAATTACAATGTTCCATGGTCGTCTCCCGGGGCAAAATGGAATACTGCCCCGAAAGATAATAGATTTTTTGTTAATTACGCGGTTAAGTTAATCGAGCGTTACAAGGGTAAAATCAAATATTGGGAAATTTGGAATGAGCCGGATTCTGGGACTTATTGGGAGCCGCAGGACGGGTTAAAAAGTTATTGCCGGCTTTTAAAAGAAGTTTATATCGCGGCTAAAAAAGTCAACCCTGAGTGCAAAATTCTTAACGGTGGTTTAGCTAACGGCTTAGGCAGTATTAATCGCCTCTACGATAATGGCGCAGGAGGCTATTTTGATATTTTAAATATACATTTCTTTGAAACTCCCTTAACTGCTAATGCTATTAAAGCGGTAACTGCTTATCCGAAATTGGCTTATAAAATAATGTCGAGAAATGGCGATAAAGATAAGTTAATTTGGGTTACTGAAATAGGCTGCCCGGGGGTAAAAAACACAGTAAAGACAAAGAACTGGTGGATGGGTAAAAACCCGGATGAGCTGCAACAGGCGCAATGGGTGACTAAAGTATATTCGGAGTTATTAAAAAATAATAAAGTTGAAAAAATATTCTGGGCGTTTTTCCGCGATTGTAATAATCATTGGGGAACTGGCGTGGATTATTTTGGTTTAGTGCGCTGGGATTTCTCCAAAAAACCTTCTTTTGACGCATATAAAAAGTGTTTCAATAATTGGAATCAATAATTTGCACCTGGTACAAATCTAATCGGGCACCTGTCCCTCTTAAGGGGGACAGGTAGGAGATTGGATTTGCAGACGGTGCTAAGTAAGGGGTGTTAGGAATTGATTAAAATATTCGCAGATTGGATAGTATTTACTTTGTTTAAGGTTTCTCCTGATACTTATCTAGGTGAAGCATTAGATTTTTTTGTCTATGATATAATTAAAATATTCTTATTGTTAGTTAGCATAATTTTTATAGTTTCATTCATCAGGTCTTTTTTCCCTCCAGCCAGAACCAGGGCTATTCTTAGCCATGAGAAAAAATATATCGGTAATATTGTAGCAGCATGCTTAGGGATAGTGACCCCTTTTTGTACCTGTTCTGCAATCCCGCTATTTTTAGGTTTTATCGAAGCTGGAGTGCCGTTGGGCGTCACATTTTCTTTCTTAGTCGCCTCCCCAATGATTAATGAAGTAGCCATAATAATGCTTTGGGGGCTCTTTGGCTGGAAGATTACCATTATTTATATTCTTAGCGGATTATTGATTGCTTTTTTTTCGGGGATTATTATCGGAAAACTTAAATTAGAAGGGTTGTTAGAAGAATATGTTTATAAAAATGGGATGTTATTTTCCGACGGATTATTAAAACTTACTTTTAGAGGCAGAATAAAGATTGCCATAGAAAATACCTTTAGTATTGTTAAAAAAGTTTATCCTTTTGTGATCATTGGTATTGGTATTGGAGCATGGATCCATGGGTTTGTCCCGAGTGATTTTCTGGCGCGTTTCGCCGGCAAGCAAAATTGGTTTGCCGTACCCCTTGCGACTTTAATTGGGATTCCGCTTTACTCTAATGCCGCCGGGGTAATTCCTTTGGTAAGTGCTTTAATGGAAAAGGGCGTAGGTTTAGGCACTGCTTTGGCTTTTATGATGGCAGTTACAGGATTATCATTGCCTGAGTTTCTGATTTTAAGGCGAGTAATGAAGTTAAAGCTGATTCTAATTTTTGCCTCTGTTGTGGGTATGGGAATAATGTTTACCGGTTACCTCTTCAATTTTATCCTTCATTAAAAAATAAAAAATTGTGTTAGATTTTGCCTCTTGTTACGTCTATTGTAAGTAAAAGGAGGCTAAAATGTCTAATATTATTTCAGTTGAGGTGATTGCTACAAAAATTTTAATGATACGCGGAAAAAAGGTGATGTTGGATAGAGACCTTGCTGAGCTCTATGAAGTTGATACGAGACAGTTGACCCGCCAAGTAAAGCGCAATATTGACAGGTTCCCTGAAGATTTTATGTTTCAATTAACAAAAGAGGAGTTACAAAACTTGATGTGCCAAAATGGCACATCAAGTTGGGGTGGCACGCGCAAACTACCCTATGCTTTTACTGAACAGGGAGTTGCTATGCTATCGGGAGTGTTGCATAGTAAAAGAGCTATAAAGGTGAATATCCAAATTATGCGGGCTTTTATTCAACTGAAACGAATGTTATTAACAAATGTAGGCCTCAGGCGTAAAATTGAAGAAATGGAAAAGAAATACGATAAACAATTTGCAATTGTTTTTCAAGCGATAAAACAATTATTGGAACCGCCACCGATAAAGCCCAAGCCACCAATTGGATTTCGCTAAATCCTAAATTAAAAGTGCGGGAGGAGGGAGTTGAACCCTCATGTCTTGCGACACTGGCTTCTGAGGCCAGCGCGTCTGCCATTCCGCCACCCCCGCATTTAATTTCTATTAGTATATATTAGCCTTAAAGTTGTGTCAATCCATAACCACATAAATGTCATTTAAAAATTAAAAGTGCACAGATTTTTAAAAGGTTTAAAGTTTAAAAGTGCACACCCTTATATGTCATACTTGTAAGAAAAAGGAGGTTTACGAGTATGACACAACTACACAAAAAATTTACTGACCAACAGGTCAAAGACCTTATGCAAAGATACATAAAAAACGAACTTAAGCGGGCTCATATTCAAGAAATCCTGAAAATCGGCAAAAGACAGTTCTTTAAACTGCTTAAGAAATACAGAGAAAATCCTGATAAATTCTCTATCCAGTATGAGCGCGCCACAGCCACAAGAACTATCCCGCAACAGGTTGAGCAAAACATCATCAAAGAGCTTACTGTAGCTAAGGGTTTTATTGATAACAAAGATATGCCTATTTGGTCATATAACTACAGCTTTATCAAAAATGAACTTGAGAAAAGGCACCATCAAAGCGTCTCGGTGCCTACCATTATAGCCAAAGCAAAAAAATATGGCTTCTATATTGGCAAACCTACAAAGAAAAAGGCTCATGACCGAGAAGTTATTACTAATAATGTAGGCGAACTCATCCAGCACGATTCTTCTCTCCACCTCTGGTCGCCTTACGCAAAGGAAAAATGGTGGCTGATTACCTCTATTGATGACTACAGCCGCTTTATGTTCTACGCTATGCTTGTATTAAGAGATGTAACCTTAGCCCATATCAAGTCTCTTCAGACGGTGTTTTTAAGATACGGCCTACCTTTAAACTTTTATGTAGACTGCGATTCTATTTTTAAATTCGTCCGCGGAAGAGATGAATTACACTATAAGCACCATCTGCAAACTGATGATGTTATGCCTCAGTGGAAACAAGTCTGCCTTGATTGCCAGGTTAAGATTATTAATGCCCTATCACCCCAGGCTAAAGGCAAGATTGAGCGGCCTTACAGATGGATACAAGATCATTTAGTACGTATCTGCGCCAGAGAAAAAGTTACGGTTATTGCTCAGGCAAATCCAATCCTCTACCGTGAGGTATATGAGTATAATTATAAACGGATACACTCAACCACAGGAGAAATTCCGTATCTTCGTTATCAAAGAGCGCTGAAAGAGAATAAGAACGTGCTTAGGCAATTCCTTGTCCCGCCGCCATACCAGTCTATTAAAGATATCTTCTGCTTTAGGTTAAACCGGACCGTAGATGCTTACAGAACCGTATCTATTAACAACCTGAAGCTTAAATTTAATAATGCCCCCCTTCATGAAGAAGTGAATTTACGCATTTACCCTTATGCGACCGGTGGATTGTCCGAAGTACGATTTTGGCATAAAGATAAGCTTGTAGATATTCAAAAGGTCAAAACTGAGCTATTAAAAGTAGTGCACTTTTAAATCTTCAAGTGTGCACTTTTAAATTTTAGCTAACATCCATAACCACATAAATGGATTGCTGCGTAATGAATTTGCTGTTATAATATAATGCTTTTAAATTTAGGGAGAATGGATGTTTTTCGAGTCTTTTAAGGTTACCGGATTTGCGGTTTTAGAGATATTTATCCTGGGCGCGCTGGGATTTTTTCTGGTGAAAAAGAAAATTTTAGGCGAGACAGGGCTTGATTCTTTAAGCCGCTTAACCATCGAAATTACCCTGCCAACTCTGATTTTCTGCCAGCTGATTAAAGATTTTAGCTTTAATCTTTATGTAAATTGGTGGGTTTTTCCTTTAATTAGTATCGCCATAACTGTCCTGGGATCAGTTGTCGGCGCTGTGTTTTCTTTTTTTATCCATGGCCCTGAACACAAACTTCAATTTTTTAGCTTAGTTGCTTTTCAGAATTCCGGATATTTACCGTTAGCATTAATCGCGGCATTGCTGCCTAAAGAGCAAGCAGATGTGATGTTTATGTATTTGTTCCTTTTTCTCCTTGGATTTAATCTCGTCATGTTTTCTTTTGGCAATTATATGCTTACGTTTAAGAAATCCAAAAAATTTGAGTTGGCTACTTTATTCAGCCCCCCTGTCGCGGCAACTTTAATTACATTGTTATTAGTACTGATAGGCTTTGACAAATTAGTGCCCGAATTTGTTTTTAAGCCATTAAAGCTGGTTGGCTCTTGTACCTTGCCGTTAGCGATGCTTGTTGTCGGCGGGAATCTTGCCCAGATTCATTTAGGCCATATTGATAAAAAAGCAATATTTTTATTGGCGGTTGCAAAACTTTTAGTCTTGCCTGTTTTGGGCCTGGTTCTTTTGGCTAATTTTAGGCTGCCTGAATTGATAGGGTTATTAATAATCATCGAATTGGCTGTGCCGTCTGCCACGCTATTATCAGTGATCAACCGGCACCATAAAAAAGAAGATTTACTTATCGGCCAAGGTATATTTTTCAGCCATATATTCAGCCTGATTAGCTTGCCTGTGTTTTTGAGTTTATATTTTACGATATGCATGATAAAATAAAGAAAATTTCGGCAACTAATAAAAAAGCATACCGGGATTATGTGGTTCTAGAGTCCGTCGAATGCGGCATAGAATTAAAAGGCTCTGAAGTCAAGTCAATAAGAGCGGGTAAAATAAATTTCGAAGATAGCTTTGCCCGGGTTGAAAATAACCAAGTTACAATGTATAATACGCATATAAGCCCTTATGAGCAGGCTAGTTATCTTAATGTTGAACCTACAAGGCCCAGGCGCCTGCTTTTGCATGAAGCTCAGGTTAGAAGATTATCAGGACAGGTTGCTCAAAAAGGCTTTACGCTTGTTCCTTTAAAAGTATATTTTAACGAACGCGGTTTTGCAAAAATAGAGCTTGCTCTTTGTAAAGGTAAAAAATTGTACGATAAAAGAGAACATATTAAAAAGCGCGAAATAAATCTTGAGATGCGCAGAGAAATGAAGAGTAGAAGAAAATAGTTTGGCCCCGCCTCGTAAAATGCTCAAAAATTCTCTTCGACAATTTTTGAGCACTCGGCGGGACGAATTTCAGAAATGAAAAAAATAGGGAAATTTGGGGGTGAAAGGGTTCGACTTAAGATAGTCGGGTAAGAGTAGCATGTCGCGGATGCAAGGAAGGCCGCGTTAATAATCCTTGCAAAATCTAAACGCAAACAGACTATCGTCTGCTTTGGCACAAACGCTTAGGCCAGCAATGGTCCCAGCGGGCGTACCAACGTTCGCAGTCCTACCTCACTAAGTAGGTAGGCCTCAATCTTGTCTGCCTAAGGGCAGGAATTGAGCGCTAATTTAGGCTGGTCTGGATATCTGGCCTTGGGTATTCGGATAAGAGCTTCAAGGGCTGCGGCTTATCGCAATCCTGTTTATCGGAGTGCGTAAGTTTAAGTTTAATAGATAAACTAAACATGTAGCGGCTTTTATCTGAATACTTAGGGACCGCGGTTCAATTCCGCGCACCTCCACCAAAATTTTCCGACAAGGAAAATTTTGGTGGAATGCCGCAACGAGCATCACGAGGCGACAAGCCGAGTGAGCGAGGGCGGCGCCACCACTCGACTCGTAGACTTCTCTTCACATATGATTAAAAAAATAATTCTCTATGTTTATTGCATTATAGCCGGTAGTTTGATTTTTACCGGCTGTGCAACAGCCCCCGTAAGAGAAAATTTAGTTACCTATAATATTAACGGCACAACTTATTTTGCCTTGGTGTCTTTATGCGAGCAAAGGGGTATTGCTTGGGATTATGATACTTTTTCAAAGACCGTTAGCTTAACTCAAGGGGAACATAAAATAAATTTAAGAGTGGGGGATGCATTGGCGCTTGTAGATGGAAGAGCAGAATACCTGCGCCATCCTGTAGATATTTATCAAGGCACGATAGTTGTCCCGTATAAATTTAAAGAAAAAATTTTGGATGTTTTGTTTAAAGTAATGCCGAGTCAGCCCAGGGACAAGTTTACTCTGACCGCGGTAAGAAGAGTGGTTATTGATGCCGGCCACGGCGGGAATGATCCGGGCGCTATCGGAAGATCCGGCTTAAGAGAGAAAGACGTTAATCTGGATATTGCCAAGAGGCTGGCGAAACTTTTAAAAGATGACGGCGTTGAAGTAATAATGACACGTTCCTCAGATGTCTTTATTGGGCTTTCACGGCGTTGTGCTATCGCCAACAATGCCTCAGCAGACCTTTTTATCAGTATTCATTCCAATGCTAACCGGCTAAGGAGTTTAAATGGCCTTGAAATATATTATATTACTCCTAAAGTAAGCGATCTTAAGCGCGCAAAAGCATCTGCCCAAGACGGCCGATTAAATCTTGACAGCACTTGTTTTCTAAACCCTTCTTTAGAGCTAAAGGCAACTTTATGGGATATGATTTATACCTATAACAGGGGCGAGTCTATTCAATTAGCGCGTGATATTTGCAGGGTTGTGGGCCGTGATTTAAACATAAGGGTTATCGGGATAAAAGGCGCGGGGTTTCAGGTTTTAAAAGGGGCTCAAATGCCATCTATCTTGATAGAAACAGGATTTTTATCTAATCGCGAAGAGGAACGGCTTTTAAAAAATGGCTATTACCGTCAACAAATAGCAGAGGCCATCGAGCAGGGGATAAAAAATTACGCGAAGGGGTTATCAATATGAAAGCAATCGGTGTTTTTGATTCGGGTGTAGGGGGTTTGACAGTAGTTAAGGAATTGCTCAAACAGCTGCCTGCCGAAGATATAATTTATTTCGGCGATATTGCCCGTGTCCCTTACGGCATAAAGTCCAAAGAAACTGTAATCCGTTTCTCAATCGAGAATATCCTTTTTTTGCTTAAGCAAGACGTGAAATTAATCTGTGTTGCCTGTAATACCGTCTCAAGCTTAGCGCTCCCGGTGATTAAAAATCATTTTCGGGTGCCTATCGTAGGCGTGATTAGCCCCGGAGTAAAAGAGGCGGTGTATACATCAAAAAACAAACGCATCGGTGTAATCGGCACGCGCGGCACCATAAAAAGCCGCGCCTATGAATATGAAATCAAACAGCTTGCCCCGGAGGGGTTTTCTGTTACCGCGGTTTCCTGTCCTTTATTTGTCCCTTTTGTCGAGGAAGGATGGTTAGACGGCAGCGTGGTTCGCCAGGTCGTAAAGGCCTATCTTAAGCCGTTAAAGGACGCTAAGGTAGATACGGTTATTTTAGGATGCACGCATTATCCGTTGTTAAAACCTTTGATTAAAGAAGTTATGGGCAAACAAGTTACTTTAATTGATTCTGCTAAACAAGTGGCAATGGAGGTAAAAGAAATTTTATCTGCCGAGAATTTATTGAACAAAAATAGGAAGGCCAAAAACAAATTTTATGTCAGCGATAACCCCGAATGGTTCAGCAGCATTGCTAAAAGATTTTTGGGACAGGACATAAAAGATGCCGTAAAGGTAAATAGCGATGTATAAAATAAAAGTAGAAGCAGATTTTAGTTCCGCGCATAATTTAAGGGGCTATAAGGGCCGTTGTGAAAAATTGCACGGGCATAATTGGAAAGTCCAAGTTACGCTCACCAAACAAAATTTGGATAAAGTTGGCATGGTTTTGGATTTTACATATTTAAAAAGAGAATTAAATAAAATATTGGAGAAATTGGACCACAAATACCTGAATAATATTGCTTATTTTAAGTCAGTTAATCCGACTTCTGAATGTATCGCCAAATACATATATGATATTCTGAAAACAAAAATTCCCAGCTTAACTTGCGTAAAAGTTTGGGAATCAGAAAATTGCTCGGCAGCCTATTATGAATAAAAAGGCAGTTGTTCTTTTGTCAGGGGGCCTGGACTCAGCGGTTACTCTTAGCATAGCTAAATCTAACGGCTTTGAGTGTTTTTGCCTGATTTTTGATTACGGCCAGCGCCATAAGAAAGAAATCGAATGCGCCAAAAGAATTGCTTTAGCAGCAGATTGCAGGTTCCAGCTTTTAAAGATAAAGCTGCCACAGAAAGGCTCAAGCCTAATAGACAAAAAAATGATATTGCCGGCACCCGCAAACAATATTCCGTCAACCTATGTTCCAGCCCGGAATATTATATTTTTAAGTTTTGCTTTTTCTTACGCCGAGGCGATTAAGGCCGGCGCTATTTATATCGGGGCCCATTGTCAGGATTATAGCGGTTATCCTGATTGCCGTCCGGAATTTTTCCGCGCGTTCAGCAAAGCAATTCTTGCCGGTACAAAATCCGGGATAGAGAAAAACGAAATAAAACTTATAACACCTTTGATTCGCAAGACAAAATCCCAGATAATCCGCTTAGGCGAAAGCGCGGGTGTTAATTTTAAATTAACCTGGTCTTGTTATCAAGGCGGCAGGTATCCTTGCGGTAAGTGCGACAGCTGTTATTATAGAATGAAGGGGTTTAAAGAGGCAAAACTAAAAGATCCGGCA
>JAZDFW010000055.1:0-4291 GCA_043807505.1 Candidatus Omnitrophota bacterium
CCCATCTATTTATTTACAAATAATTGGTTAAACACAGCGCTAAATAATTCTTGCGCAGACTGGTAAGCGTTTTTACAGAGCAGGAAAAAAGAAAATTTTTCAAAAACTATACTTAAGAAAAATGCTACTAAAAGCAGGTTAATTATATAGATGAGAGAAAAACTGAATATATAATTCGCTTTAAAAAAATCTTCTTTTTTCCCGCGTATGGTCTTGGCGCTAAAAACCAAATGCAGGCACAAGGTAAAACCAAAGAAAAAAACAAAATAATTCAGGGCGCCTTTTAAGAACCCTGATAACCCGCCGTAGATAATTAATAAAAGCAAGGTATAAACCGGCAGAAGATATGGCGCCACCCTGACAAGCGGTTTAAAAAAGCTAAAGAATAATTCCATTAGCTTCTGGCCTTTTACATAAACTATATTCGGTTCCCAAACAAATAAATATATGATCAAGAACGTTACCACCCCCCACCAGAAATGGTCCTGGAAGGGCTTATCCATCAAGCTGAATTGGCTCAAAAAAGAAATTGTAAAAAAATAAACAAAAGGCAATAAACAAATGCCTAAAACAAATTTAGTAAAAATAAAAAGCTTGCGGGAAAATTCCGACATCTTCGGCTTAAGGCCGCCGCCTCTGCCAAAATCTACAGGTTCATCAAATTTGAATTTAGGAAATTTTCTCTCTTCCATCGAAATAAGGGCGTAGTACTTCCGGGATGATTATCGAACCATCCTTTTGTTGATAATTCTCCAGTATCGCGATGACCGTACGCGCCATGGCAACGCCTGAACCGTTTAAGGTGTGTAAAAATTCGGTTTTCTTAGTGTCTTTTCTTCTAAATTTTATATTTGCCCTGCGCGCCTGAAAACTTTCAAAGTTACTGCAGCTTGACACCTCAAGCCACTTATCCACTCCGGCAGCATAAACTTCCAAATCATAGCATTTACTTGCGGCAAAACTTAAATCCTGAGTTGCTAACATGGCAACCCGATACGGCAGGCCTAATAATTGCAAAACTTCCTCGGCATCAACGACTAATTTTTCCAATTCATCATAAGAGACTTCAGGTTTAACAAACTTCACCATTTCTACCTTATCGAATTGATGCACGCGCGTCAGGCCCTTTGTATCCTTGCCGTAAGAACCTGCCTCTCTTCTAAAACAAGCGGTGTATGCGGTATAATAAATAGGCAGGCTATCTTCATCCAGCGTTTCATCACGGAAAATATTAGTTACCGGTACCTCAGCTGTGGGAATTAAAAATAAATCATCGTCTTTTAAGCGATACATATCCTCTTCTAATTTCGGCAACTGCCCTGTGCCGGTCATAGAGGCCCTATTTACCAAAAAAGGCGGGAATATTTCAGTGTAACCGTGTTTTCTGGTATGTAGATCAAGCATAAAATTAATCAACGCTCTCTCCAGCCTTGCTCCGTAGCCCTTATAAAGTATCCAGTTAGAACCGGTAATTTTTGTGGCACGGGGTAAATCAATAATATCCAATTTTTGAGCTAACTCAATATGGGTTAGCGGCTTAAAATCAAATTTAGGCGGCTCTCCCCAGAAACGCACAACTTTATTAGCGGTTACATCTCCCCGCGGGATTGACGGATGCGGGATGTTGGGGATAGTAAAGATTATTTTATCCAAATCAACTTCAATTTCTTTTATTTGGCTTTCTAAAGCGTTTATGCTTTGAGAAATTTCCTTCATTGAGGAAATTTTAGTCGAGGCGTCTTTTTTTTCTTTTAATAAAAAGGAAATCTCGTCATTTGCTTTATTCTTCTTTGCCCTGAAATTTTCCAACTCTAGTAAAATTATGCGGCGGGAATCATCAAGCTTAAGAAAACTATCAAGCTCAATTTTTAAATTGCGGTCTTTAATTGCTTGTTTTACTAAATCCCGGTTTTCACGGATGAATTTTATGTCTAACATTGAGCTCCTTAAGTTTTTATTTAGCGAAATCCCGCGAGTGCGTCAAAATTACAAAGTCCCCGAAGGGGAACGAAGAGAATTTTGACGCGTTTACGAAACGGGATATTTTATCCCTTGATAACTCCGAGCGGCCGCATCCTGCAGACGCGTTTTGAGATACCGGCGTTATGCACGACATCAACTACCTCATTTACATCTTTATAAGCCTGAGGCGCTTCTTCTACTATTGTTCCACGGCCAGAGGCTTTTACAATTATACCCTTAGATTCCAAATCCTTCAATAGAACATTTAAATTTATTGATTTTGTGGCGGCAGTCCTTGATTTAACGCGGCCTGCGCCATGGCAGGTTGAATAGAATGTCTCTACTGCTTTTTGGGTGCCGACGAGTAAATAGGAATTTCTTCCCATATCCCCCGGTATTATTACGGGTTGTCCAGTTTTTCTGTATCTTTCTGGCAACCCCGGATGCCCCGGGCCAAAAGCACGCGTTGCGCCTTTACGATGGACGCAAAGATTCTTTTCTTTTCCGTCAATGGTGTATTTTTCGATTTTTGCGATGTTGTGCGCCACATCATAAATTAATTGCATCCCCATTTTCTGCCACGACATGCCGAAAACTTTTTCAAAACTCATACGCACTAGATGCATTAGGCACTGCCGGTTTGCCCAGGCATAGTTAGCCGCGCAGCGCATCGCGCCTAAATAACTCTTTCCTTCAGCTGAATTAACCGGCGCGCAAGACAACTGCCGGTCAGGAACATTGATATTATATTTTGCAAGGCTTTGCACCATATTTCTTGTGTAATCATCACAAACTTGGTAACCAAGGCCGCGCGAACCGGAATGGATCATCACAGTGATCTGACCTAAATTCAGGCCAAAGGTATCGCATAAATCCGCATCATAAAGCTGATCAATCACTTGCACCTCGATGAAATGATTGCCTGAGCCAAGTGTGCCGGATTGCGCCTTTCCCCTCACATAAGCCCGGTCTGAGACTGCCTCAGGGTCAGCTCCGGAAATCGCGCCGTTTTCTTCAGTGCAGTCCAAATCATCCTGCGTGCCATAGCCTTTTTGTACTGCCCACTTGGAACCTTTGAGTAAAATTTCTTTCTCTTCTTTTACAGTAACCCTGATATCGCCTTTTGAACCAACGCCTGCCGGGACATCGGAAAATAACGCGTAAACCAAATCTTTAATTTTGTCTTTTATCTGGTCGAATTCCAGGTTAGTTTTCATTAATCGCACGCCGCAATTTATGTCAAATCCCACGCCCGACGGAGTAATAACGCCTCCATTCTCCGGATCTGTCGCAAAAACTGCCCCTATACACGGCCCATAACCCCAGTGAATATCCGGCATAGCAAAAGAAGCATTTACAATCCCCGGCAAGAATGCGACATTTGCCACCTGCTCGATTGCTTTATCTTTATAGATATCTTTCAGCAGTTTTTCGTCGGCATAAATTATGCCCTCTACCCTCATCCCCGGCTTATAAGACTTAGGGATGCGCCAACGATAATCATCGATTTTCTCTAAAGTGATTTGTGGAGTTTCAGACATCAAAAATTACCTCTGCTAACCAGCCAGAGTTGGTTTTCTCAACTTTTAGCTGGTGATAAGTTGCGGCTTTGATTTCGGTATTTGTCTTATAATTTGTTATATCGCTTCCTAAGGCAATTGCTTCGACATTAAATTCATCGATTTTAGTCATCTGAAAATCTTCAAAAATCAAACCTTCGGCAGATGATAATGATAACACCTCATTTAGCCAATTGATAAATAGCTCCTCGAGGCTTGTTGCTTTTTGAGCGACAAATATTTTATGTTTTTCTTTATCCTTGGTGGGTAGCTTTTCCGTGGAAATCTCAAATATGGCTTGGGCCGCGTTCTTAAATAGATCGGCCAAATCTTTTCCCTTTACGCGGATGCCGATATCAGCAGTATGTTCGATAATTTCGTAGTTTTTCACGAATAAGCATGTAAATTTATGGGCCATGCGGGAGTCGAACCTGCGACCTTGACATTAAGAGTGTCCTGCTCTGCCAATTGAGCTAATGGCCCTTGAATTTTAATTATAGCATAAAATTTCTAATTTTCTATTGAGATTTTAGCTTTGGCTTTTTCTAGTTTTAGGGAACAGTTACTTTCTCTTTGGTATGAAAAAGATTATTCTTGTATCTGTCTTATTTTAAAAGAGTTACGTACAGCGTCTACTAAGGTGTTTATTTTCTCTTTGGATAGATAATTTTAATATTTTTTACACCTTGAGACTCAAGGGATTCCTTTACCATAAATATTGTAGGCATAATCAATTCAGTGGGAATATCTATCGGAAAACCGGGCATAGG
>JAZDFW010000056.1:0-4208 GCA_043807505.1 Candidatus Omnitrophota bacterium
CTTAATGTATTTTTTCGCGATATCGGCCAATTATTAGGAGTATTTTTAATGTTTTGGTTTTGGATTACGCCGGTATTTTATTCTGCTGATATGATTCCGCAAAAATTCCGCTGGATTGCCGATTTTAATCCCATGACTCCATTTATCATTTATTATCAGGATGTAATTTATAAGGCCCAGGTTCCCGGCTTTTCTATATTTATGAGCGTATTTTTTTGGACGTTCTTAACTTTAATTTTTGGGTTTTGGTTTTTTGCGCGCCTCGAATCTAAACTTTTAAAATGGATCTAAAGATGGAATTAATTCAATTTAAAGATGTTTGGGAGATGTACCGGATTAAATTCGTTTTAGACGGAAAAGCATCTTGGGAGAATTTTTGGGCTTTGAGTGGAATAAACTTTAATATTCAGATTGGTGAAAGTGTAGGCATAATCGGAGAGAATGGCTCTGGTAAGTCTACTATTCTTAAACTGATTATGGGCATGCTTATGCCTGATAGGGGAGAGGTTAAAACCTCCGGAAGAGTTTCCGGGCTTTTAGAATTAGGCGCAGGGTTTCAACCGGAGCTTACCGGAAGAGAGAATATATATTTAAATGCCGGGATGTTTGGCTTGGGGTCCCGTGAAATCGAGGCAGTATACGGCGAAATTGTAAATTTTGCCGAATTAGGCAAATTTATAAACGCGCCGGTCAAATGTTATTCTCAAGGCATGTTTGTACGCCTTGCTTTTAGTATCGCTATCCATGTCAATCCGGATATTTTATTGATTGATGATTCTTTAGCCGTAGGAGATGAATATTTCCAGAAGAAATGTATTAAGAAAATTTTAGAAATCAAAGGGCAAGGCAAAACAATAGTGCTTGTAACTCATGATACCGGCATTTTAACCAGGATTTGCGAAAGGGCAATATTGCTTAAGCAGGGAAGGATTATTAAAGATGACTCTGTAGATAAGACAATCGCGCTTTCTACTCAGGCAATAGGCGCAAGAGAAGGTGTGGCTATTCTTACAAGAGGCCCCCTAAATATCGTCTTTAATAATGGGCGTTTATTCTTTAATTGGGAAAACAAGCTGATTACTCCGGGCCTGGGCGCGCATACGGTTTTAGCGATACAAAATAAGTATTATAATTCTGCTCAGGCGGACTGGGTTGTAGATGAATGCAGCGAAAATAAATTAATTGCCACAGGCAGATTTCATCAGTTGAACGTAAGTCAAGCCTGGCGATTAGAATTTGACAGCGCCTTTAGCCTAAAATGGAATATAGAAATAGCTGCAGCGCCTTCTGTTGAAGTCTCAGAATGTTATACGAATATTATGGTAGTTAATAAGTATACCAATTGGTTTACCGGCATAGAAAAAGGGGAATTTCCTTCTATAGACGAGAAAAACAAGAATTGGCAGAGCTTCTTAGATACTAATATCTCGAGAAAACTAATCGGGGTAGAAGGCGCGACGGATTATGACTTGCAGGTTCCTTCTTTAATATTTGAGCATGCTAGCAACCTTTCGACAAACCTGGCTCAGATTTTCAATACAGATTACATGAATAACTGCCGGGTATTGCAATATAAAATAGCGGGCCTAAATAACCTTTTAGCGCTTCAGGCAAACCTCGCCAATGCCTTTTCGGGAAAAATAACCTTTAATGTTGCCGACAAAGAAGGATATCTGCAGCAGCTTAATCAGGACTTTGTTTTGTCTTGCGCCAGTTTTAGGTTAGTTTTTGCCAATGGCGCAGTGATTCTTTCTTGCAACGGTTTAAATTTAACTAAGAATAGCCACTTAAATACTTCTATTTATGTTGAAGGAAAATGGTATGATTCAAATTCCGGACACTGGGAATTCAAGAAAGAAAGCCACAATAAGATAATTGCCTATGGCTGTTGGATGGGTTTGGCAGTTAAACAAATCTGGGAGTTTGAGATAAATAGCGGCACCGGGTTTTTGTGGAAAGTATGGCTTGAAGTTAACAAAGAAATCAATATTCAGGAACAGCGCCTGCAATTTATGTGCATAGGAGAGTATATACATTATTTTAGTGATTACGCGCAGGGAGATTTCCCGAAATGGTTTTTAGAAACCGAGTCTGATATGTTACAAAGATGTATTCCAGATGGAATAATCGGGGTTTCTTGTTTGGAAAACCAACTGCCTGATTTAAGTTTAGATTTTTCTCAAGCGCAGGGTAATTTTGCCAAAGTCCTTAATGCGGATTTTTATAATAAAGCACGGTTATTAAGGATTGAAAAAGTTGAGCCGGAAGAGAAAGCTGTATTCTCGCCCGGTAAATACCAATCTTTTGCCGTAGAAGCCAAGTTGGATACGTCCGCAGGATCAAGGAGAAAAGGATTTGCTAATGTAATTGAAAAAGGAAGATTAAAATTCATTTTTGATCAAGGAAAAGGCGCTATTTTTTGGGATGGGAAGGAATTGACAAAGAAATTAGGCTTCTATACTTCTTTGCGTTCCCATGGCCGTTGGCATGATTCAGTATCTTCTGCGGTATGGAAACTCCAAGGCCAAGATGATCATACGATTAAGGCCAGGGGCCAATGGTTACACCTGGCGATTACGCAATTTTGGGAAATAAAATTACAAGAAGACGCTTTAATCGAGTTCAAAGTTTCTCTTCAGGTAAGTGATAGAACGGTGTTCGAGCGTTTACAGACGAATCTCATGCTTTCGGAAAAATACACACATTGGTTAACCGAAAAACAAAAGGGCGCATTTCCTTTATTTATTGCTGAGATAACTGATGATTGGCAGCAGATTCATTGCGCAGAAGAAAAAAATAAATTTATTGGTGTATCAAGAATACATAAGGATAAAAAGTACCTTCCGGATGTGCTGTTTTCTCCTTTGGCGTCAAATTCAGGATGGCTATTGAATATATTAAATTCAGATCTTTACCATCGAGGCAGAGTTTTACAGTATTTAAATTCTAAAAACGAAATAATCGAGCCAGGTGAGTACCCTTATGCTCATGGAACGATTAAAATTGAAAAAAATTGGCATGCTTAAATTTAATCACAAAAGGCTTTTATTAAAGGCCTTTAATTTATTATTTTTCTTAACAGTGCTGAGCGTTTCCCTCGAAATTGCTAAAGCAAACCCTCAGTCCATTTTAGATTTAAAAAACAATGATTGGCAAGTGATCACTGATTCAGGCTGGCCCGGTGCCTCAAGGGGTTATGTTAATAAGTTCGAAGAAGATAGTAGTGTAAGAGAATTTATTTATCAGCTTAAAGCAACAAAGTTATGGCCCTGGCCGGAGATAGACTTTTTTATTCCTCTGGTTAAAGACTATAATTTGAACAAGTTTAAAGGAATTCAACTCGATATTAAAGGCGAATCCAATAAAGAAATCTATTGTTATTTTTTTGTTGAAGACCAGAATCTAAAAAAAAGTAAGCCATTAATGAGCCGATTTTTGTTAACAGGCGAAAAACAAAAAATTTATTTACCTTTTTCCGGCTTTAAAATCGCATCAGACTGGCAGGCGCGCAACCCAGGATACAATCAATCCTCGGAGTGGAATAAGATTAAGTCTTTTGGGCTGCATGCAAAAGGAAGAGATAATGAACGCGGTAGGATTGTATTGTTTGAGGCCAAACTTTTAGAGAGCGAGCTTACTAATCCCGTTGATCTTACGCGCATGCGCAGTAGCCCTCCCAAACACTACTTGTTAGGCCCGGAAGTATATTTTCCTAAACAGGCCCAGGCCGAAATCACTATTAATAGCTCTTTAGAGAATAAGCATGAAGTTGCTCCATATCTTTTTGGAGCGAATTGGGGAGTTTGGTTAAATTTGCCCGATGAAAAAAAGGTATCTTTGTTAAGGCCAAAGGTTTTACGGGCAGGCGGCCCGTTTATGGATAGGTATAATTGGCGTAATGGGAAATATACTTTTCCCGGAAACAACCAAGCAATTACAATGACAAGTTTGGATGAATTTATTACTTATTGCCGGCGTATTGGCGCAGAGCCATTAATTCAGATTAATGCTTTAGGTTATGCCCCATTTACTCAATGTATGGATGAAAAAGACGCCGTAGATTTACTAAGGTACCTTAATCAGGAAAAAGGATATAATGTCAAATTTTTCGAAATAGGCAATGAACCATTTATCTGGCATAAGGTTCATTTTGACGCAAGAAAAACCCCTTGTTCAATTGAAGAATACTTTAGTTTATTTAAGAAGAT
>JAZDFW010000057.1:0-28514 GCA_043807505.1 Candidatus Omnitrophota bacterium
CGTCTACTAAGGTGTTTATTTTCTCTTTGGATAGATAATTTTAATATTTTTTACACCTTGAGACTCAAGGGATTCCTTTACCATAAATATTGTAGGCATAATCAATTCAGTGGGAATATCTATCGGAAAACCGGGCATAGGAGAGTCATCCCCGGTCAAACCTGCAAAGGTTGTTCTTGTTTGGAAGCCGGCAGGATTTACATAAGAAAGATACACTTGTGTTATCGGCCTATTATTAAATATATCATCGCGAATTTTATCGAGCTCGCTGCCGGCAACGCATTGGCTCTCAAGTAAAACCCATTCTCCTTGTGTTTTTGGATTTGAATATGCCAGCTCTCTACAACTTGCTTCATCGGGAGCCCTAGTTGCTATATTCATATCAAGCTTTCCACTTTTTATGGCAAGTTCGTATATGGCATAAGAATAGAACTTCTCTGCGTAACAATTCTTCCATAATCGTGGGAGGCAAAATGATACTACTAAAATTACCCAAACAACTGCTAATTGTTTCTTATTCATCTAATAATACCTAAGCCAATGCAGGCAATTGTTACCAAAAATAATACCATTAAAAACAACCCCATAATTTTTGTATTTATGATTTCTTTTATCATCGATACCGGCTCAATACGCCAATTAATCTTTTCATAAAATTTCCTTTGTACCTCAATAGCCAAAGACGGTTTAAAAAATAAAAACAAGCCGATTAATATACTAATAACGGAAATTATGAGTAAAATCGGGATAGCTAGATTCATTTAGTTATTCCATACTTCTCTATAGTATCTTTATAAAACTCCCAACCTATACCTATAAGCTTATTATCTTCAAAAACTAAAGGGGTTAATTTAGCGTCAGTAATCCGATAGTCCTTGCCATACATTTCTGTGGCATAGAACAAAATTTCGAATTTTCTTTCCTTAATATCTTCTTTACCTACTAAGGTTTCTGTTCTGTAAGGGTTTTTTACCTCAATACGTTCCCCTAGTTGATGAGCTATTACTGACCTGCTGCCCATTACCTTTAGCACCTCTTCCTTAGCCATGCCTGTATATATACTTGTAAGGTTCCTTTTATTTAGATCGGTTACACTTGAAATCGAGAGGCGAAGCGCCAATAATACGGGTTTTTTTGTATTTGTTTCCGTAGCGGGAAAGGCAGAACCGGATAATATAAATAAGCAAAAGATTACTATTAATACTTTAATTTTCTTTTTTGCCATAAGCTTGTCCTTAGGATCATTTATCGCGCTCGGCGAGAGTCGAACTCGCAACGCCTAGCTCCGAAGGCTAGCGCTCTATCCATTGAGCTACGAGCGCAAAAGTTAAATTATTTCACATTTCTCGCCTAAGATTTCTTGAATTTTTTCCAGTTTTTTCTTGTCTACGGACAAAACCCCAGGCTCAGAAGTTGTACGCACCGGAGAATTAAGCTGAATTTTGTCGGGATTAATCAAATCCGTTATTTTTTTTAGTTTTTTAATATATCTTATATCGTCATTAATACCGCGTACTAACATTACCTCAAGCCAAATCTTACCTTTAAATTCCCTTCTTAAGGCAATTAAGCCTTCGATAATCTCTTCGATTTCAATATTCTCCTGAGGGCGGTCTATTTCTAGAAAAACTTTTTTCTCCACCGCATCCAACGATGGGACAATTAAATCCGCTGCCAGAATTTCACCGCGGACAACCGCCGATTTTAATAATGAAGAATTGGTCAAAACCGCAACTGGAAGGCTGGTAAGCTTTTTAATCTCGAGAATTAATTGCTTAATTTTATCGTTTAGAGTAGGCTCACCTGATCCGGAAAGAGTGATATAATTTATGTTCTTCAATTCCTGGCTATTACTTTCCAGCCAGGTCTTTAGCTCATTTAAGATATCTTTTAAAGAAACGTATTCTTTCCTCTCCTGCGTCTTAAGCGTAGTCTTACCCAGCTGGCAATAAACACAGTCAAAGCTGCATATCTTGTGGGGAGTAAGATTAATCCCCAGAGAA
Source organism: Candidatus Omnitrophota bacterium (assembly GCA_043807505.1). Lineage (GTDB taxonomy): Bacteria > Omnitrophota > Gorgyraeia > Gygaellales > Profunditerraquicolaceae > JAZDFW01. Next base: position 2,004 of record JAZDFW010000057.1, read on the forward strand.
TTACCCAACCTGCGTGATTTTAAAGGGCCAAAAACAAATTTCATATTAGTAAAAACCCCCACCTTTAAAAAATAGTATATTTTTTCAAAGTGGGGGCCGTTAGATTTAAATTTACTTAATCTCTAAAACGCAATTTTGAGAACCAAAGGAATTAGTAGTGCATCCGGCGGCGCAATGCGGATCATTCATCCAGGTGCCGTCAACAACAAACTTATATTCGTATCTTCCGGGCTTTAAATTTACCTTGGCTGACCAGCTGCCTTTTAGGTCTTTTTTTGCAATAAGGTCTTTTATGTCCCAGTTGTTAAAACTGCCTGCCACAGCAACCTTTTTTGCATTTGGCGCATGAAGTTTAAACGAGGCTGTCTTTGAAGATATCTTTGCCATGTTAACCTCCTTGTGTATTGATACGTTCATCATTATTATTTATACACAACAATTCAAACACTGTCAAGTTAATTTATACAGCTACTATTGAAATCCCCTTTTTGTCGGCTAATTTTATGCTTTCCTCTTCATCGATAAAAAGAGTTTTGCCTGCTTCAATAGCAAGACAGGCAGCTTTGGCTCGAATAAGATTCTTTAAGGTATTCTTTCCTACAACGGGAATATCGAACCTCTTGTCTTGGTTAGGCTTACTTACCTTCACAATTGTGGTTAAGCATCCTGCAATGTTGCCTGCGCGCCTAATTAACCTATCGGTTCCTTCTAATGCCTCAATGGCAACAATTGCTTTATTTTTTATCGCCACACTCTGGCCTATATCCAAAGCAGCTATTTTTTTTGCTAAATCAAAACCAAAATATACATCTTCCCAAACTTCAAAATCAGGCTCTCTTTTTGTCAGCGTCCCTTTTTTGGGTAAATAATCCTGCAAAAAAAGAGTAGAGTCTAACAGCTCAAGGCCAGAATCCTTAAGAATTTCGGCAATCGAACTAAAAATACTGTCTGCCCTTTTATCTTTTAAATCCTGAAGTATTTTCTTAAGCTGTGGGTCTTTTTTTATTTCATTGCTAAACAAACGCCACGGGCTGATTTGGCCGGCCATAACAACTTTTGTTATTCCTTCGGATTTAAATATCTCAAACATACTGGAGAATTCAGACAGGTTCAACCAATATATTTTATCGACGAATTTTTTTATTTTTGACGAGGTGTCCCCTTTAATGGCAACAGCTACAATATAATAATTGTTTTTTTTGGCTGCTTCGGCAAGAATGATCGGAAATTTCCTGTTACCGGCAATTAAACCAATCTTTTCCATAATAGATTTTATTTTGAAGTTACCCGACAGGAACTAGATATGCCGCGAGAAGATTTTTTAATAAAATTAACCAGATATACTACTTCTTCGCAATTGCTTATTTCTTTTTCTAAATTTTCCAAGGCATGTTTTACAGAAAAGCCCGAATTAAACAATATTTTGAACGCGTGATTTAACTGATGAATTGATTCTCTATTAATCTTGTGACGCCTTAAACCGAGAAGATTAAGGCCGTAAACGCGTGCCGGATGCCCATCGCAAGTTGCATAAGGCGGGATATCCTGAACAACCTTGGAACATCCGCCGATAATAGAAAGCTTTCCAACCCTGACAAATTGATGGATAGCGACTAATCCTCCGACTACTGCTTTATCCTCGATAGTAACATGGCCTGCGAGTGTACCGTTATTAGCAATGACACAATTATTCCCAACAGAACAATCATGAGCAACATGCGAATAAGCCATGAAAAGATTATTATTGCCGACTATTGTACGCCCATTATCACTTGTCCCGAGATTAAAAGTACAATATTCCCTGATAACATTATTATCGCCGATTATAAGCGCGCTATTCTCACCTTTGTATTTTAGGTCTTGCGGGCAAGAACCGATAACCGCGCCGGTAAAAATTTCACAGGAATTACCAATACTGGTATTCCCATCAAGCACACAATGCGCGCCAATCTTACAGCCTTCGCCAATTTTGACGTTATCATTAATAGTTGTGTAAGCTCCGACCTCTAAATCTTGGGCTAATTTTGCTTTACCAGAAATAATCGCAGTCTTATGTATTTTCATTTAAAGTTTCGCCAGGGCAAACATTAAATCTGCTTCTGCCACAATTCTCCCGTCAACAAAGGCCTTTCCGTGTACCTGGCCAGTCCTTGACTTTATTTTTCCGGCTGTGACATCAAATATCAACTGATCTCCGGGGACAACGGTTTTTCTGAATTTTACATTATTTATCGACATAAAAAATGCTAATTTCCCGCGGTTTTCCTCAGGTGAAAGCATCATCACCCCTCCTACCTGAGCCATTGCCTCAATCATTAAAACACCCGGCATAACCGGCCTCCCCGGAAAATGCCCTTTAAAAAAGTAATCATTGATAGTTACATTTTTTAAACCTACAGCGTGTTTGCCTCTTTCTAAAGAAATGATTCGATCGACAAAAAGAAAAGGATCGCGATGAGGCAGTATTTTCATAATTGCCCGGGCATCTAAAACCTCGCCTTCGGCGGGACGATAATCTATACCGATTCCACCTAAAAGATTCCTCGTCTTTTGCTGCTGGATCTTCTTTGCTAATTGTAAATTTAAGGAATGCCCGCTTTTTATAGCAATACAATGGCCTTTTATAAATTGGCCTATCAGGTAAATATCTCCGAGCAGGTCTAATATCTTATGACGGACAAATTCGTTTTCAAAACGTAATTTATTTTTAATGACGCCATTTTTGCCTACAACAAGGGCATTATCATAACTTGCCCCTAACCCAAGGCCATGCTCTTGCAGCTGCTTAGCTTCTTCTTCAAGGCAAAATGTGCGCGCCGCGGCAATCTGATTTTTAAACGATTCGGCATGGATATCTATCTCCATAAAATCCGTTTTAATAAAAGGATGGTCATATTTTAAGGTATAGGAAACTTTAAATTCCTTGGAAGGTACGACGATTATAGAAGCGCCATCCTCTTCTACGATTATAGGCTCTCTAACAATGTAATACTGCCTGTCTTTTTCTTGTTCTTTTATACCGGCTCTATTAATAGCTTCGACATAATTCATGCTGCTGCCGTCTAAACCAGGCAACTCATTATTATCAAGCTCAATAATTAGATTATCAATTCCCATCCCTAAGAGCGCAGACATAAGATGCTCTATGGTGAATATCTCGACATTATCCTTGCCAATTGATGTGCGCCGGGGAGATCGGCTATGCGCAATCGAATTCTCAATTACAGCCTTGACAGCCAAACTTTTAGCAAGGTCACGCCGGATAAAATTAATGCCGGTATCTACAGCGGCAGGCTTAAAGGTTACATTGACCCGACAGGCAGTATGCAGCCCTATACCATTAATAGTTACCTCTTTTTCAATCGTCCTTTGTTTTTCCATTAAGGGTTATTTTTTAATTTTGCTTCTAACTCTTCTATTTTCTTTTTTAGCCGTGTTACACTTTCGTACAATTTGGGCAGGTTTTGAATACAAGCGTTTACTTTTAGCGCTATTTTATGGGGCTTCGCAGGATACCCCGACACGGTAGTATTAGCAGGTATGGATTTGGTTACACCTGCTTGTGCCGCAACCACCGCGCCGTCGCCAACAGTAATGTGGCCTACAAGCCCTGCCTGTCCCGCTAATATAACACCCTTACCAATTATCGTACTACCGGAAATCCCTGCCTGAGCTATAATAAGCGAATTTTCGCCTACGATTACGTTGTGTGCGATGTGGACTAAATTATCTATTTTTGTGCCTTTTCCGATTAGGGTCTTATTAAATCTAGCCCGATCAATAGAAACATTCGAACCTATCTCGACATCATCTTCGATAATCACCGTACCTAATTGCGGAATCTTATGGTAGCTTCCGTTAATTGAAACAAAACCAAATCCATCAGAACCGATAACCGTACCGCTATGAATTACTACCTTCTCGCCTATAGTAATATTTTCACGGATGGAAACATTGGGATAAATCAGGGAATTTTTTCCGATGTGCGTATTAAATCCTATATAGCAGCCGGCATATATTATGGTGCCGGAACCAACAATAACATTATCCTCAATTACCGTATAGGGGCCAACAGCAACATCCTTACCTAAGGAAGTATTCTTGCCTATCAAGGCGCTTGGATGAATCCCTTTAGGATGCTTAACAACTCCTGCAGCAGCCATAAGTGTGACAAGTTTAGCAAATGCCAGAGACGGATCGACTGTGCGGATTATCGGCTTAGCAGAACTCTTTATATCGAAAGAAGTAATAATTGCAGAGGCTAAAGTCCGATCGATAAAAGAAAGATACTTGGGATTAGCTAAAAATGTAATATCACCTTCCTGGGCCTCTTTGATTCCGCAGACGCCGGTGATAATGGTATTTTCATTACCAACAATCTCGCCGTCAATCAACTTGGCGATTTCCTTAAGAGTCTTTTGCATCGCAAGCAGTTTATTTCTTAGCTTTTGCGCCGTAGTCCTTATTCAGGATCTCAATAACCTTATCCGTTATATCCATACCTTTTGGCTGATATGCCAATGCCGCGGCATCAAATACCAAGGTATATCCTTCTTTTTCCGCAAACTTAGTTATCGTTTCTTTAATATCTTTTGAAAGCTCTATTGTCTTATCAATCTGTTCTTTACGCAAATCTGATTGTTTCTGCCGGGCAAATTCCTGAAAGCTTTTGATTTTTGTTTCCAGCTCCGTAGATTTTGCTTCCTTTTCTTTATCGTTAAGTAAGTTAATTTTATCTTGGAATTGCTTTACTTCATTTCTTTTTTTATCGATTTCGGCGGTATATGCTGCTTCTTTGTCCTCTAAATTTTTCATATATTCTTTGGCTCTTAAATATGCGTCACCAATGCGTTCAATACTTACATAGCCAAATTTTTCCGCTGCCAACGCGCTGCCCGTAAAAAACACCGTCCCTAAAACAAACGCTAAAACCCATACCGAAAACTTTTTCATTTGTTATTTTCTCCTTTCGTTAATAATCCTTGAGTTAAAATCCGTGGCTTACGCTAAAATGAAACCGGCCGCTGCCTCTTTCATCTTCACCTGATTCCTTATTAAAAGGAATACCGTAATCAAGCATTATCGGGCCAACAGGAGTTTTTACCCTTACCCCAAAGCCCGCGCCCGATTTAAAACCTCCTGAACCAAGCTTATCTATTTTTTCCCAAACATTACCTGTATCGAAAAAAGCCGCCAACTTAATAAAACTAAATACAGGGTAAAGATATTCAGCATTAACTATAATCGTAGACTCGCCCCCCAAGGGGTCTGAAGTTGACGGATCTACGGGGCCAATTCTTCTTTCCGAGTATCCTCTTATGGTATTCCCGCCGCCGGCGAAGAACCTCTCATAGATAGGCACATCGGTTGAATTACCAAAAGGATCGACTACTCCAAGGCGGCCCCTAAATTCAAGTACGGATTCGCCAAACACCGGAAAATAATGTGAAGCCCGTAAAAAATATTTTACAAAGTTTTTGTCGCCGGAAAAAGGGCCGCCTGCCAATTCTAAGCTACTAGCTACTAAATTACCTTTTTTCGGGTCAAAAACATTATTCCGTGTATCAAAAGAAACCCCTAGAGTTGTGCTGCTAATAACATTGGTACCTACTTCTCTGGTTAAATCAGCTGAGGCGTTATCAGAAACCTGCCCTATTTTTATTTGGTCACAGCGATAGGTTAAACTTGTATTTAAATATTCGGATATTTCTTTTCCCAGCCTTACGTCCCCGCCGATAACATCTTCATCATAACCGTAACCAGAACCGGACTCGCGTTTATGCGTAGTCTTATAACCATCAAAACCAAACGATACCGGATAATCAAAAACCCAAGGCTCGGTAAAACTTAATTGAAAACCATCGCTTAGCGAGCCAAACGAGGCACGCGCTTTTAAATTCTGCCCGGCACCCGTAAAATAAGGAAAATTTTTCCAGTCGAAATTCTTTTGTTCGATTTCCAGAAAACCCACAAGCTGATCAACCGTACTGTAGCCGCCGCCAAAACTAAATGAACCGGTTTTTGATTCTCTTACATCGACTACCAGGTTTTTCTTGTTCGGCACAGGGGTCTCTTCTGTGTCATAACTTACGTCTTCAAAAAACCCTAAATTTTGCAGTCTTTCTTTACTGCGTTTAAGCTTATCCCCGTCAAATTTATCTCCGGGCATAATCCTTAATTCACGGCGAATCACTATATCCTTAGTCTTGGCATTGCCCTTAACCTTTATTTTATCAACATAGGCAACTTGATTTTCCGTAATTTTGTAAACTATATCGATCCTGCCGCTCTTGGTATTCAATGAAGCGGCCTCTTCTACTTCCACAGAAATATAACCTTTATCAAAATACAAGGCCTGAATATTCATTGCTTCCTTTTTTAACGCTTCCTGGCTAAATACCTTACCGGGAGTACACTCTCTAAGCCTTGAGATTATTTCTTTTTGGGAAATGTCTTTATTGCCTTCAAAAAATAAATCTCCGACAAGATATCTTTTGCCTTCGTTAATGGTTATCGTAATGAACAATAAATATGTTTTCTTGGCATCCGGGGCAGCCGTAGAGCTTACCGTAACATCTGGAAATCCCTCCCGGTTATAGAAAGATTTAATACGTTCAATATCTTCTTTTAATACATCGTCTTTTAAAATGCCGGCGTTAAAAAGCCATCCACTCTTGGTCTTTAATAATTTTAGTATTCGCGTATCGCTAAAGCTTTCGTTGCCTTCAATAAAAATCTTCCTAATACTGACTCTTTTATTTTCAACAACTATAAATTGAATTTTGGCACGGTTGGTTAACTTATCAATATCAACAGAATAATCAATCTGCGCATTGCTAAAGCCCATCTTTTCATACATTTTTTTCAGTATCTGTACATCCTCTGCTAAACTGGGATAATCCAGATACTGTGTTTGTTTTGATTTTAGCATTTCTTTTAATTTTTCATCCTTTAAAGTAATATGCAGGATACCGGAAAAGGTAATTTCTTTAATTATGGGCCTTTCTTCTACCGTTACAATTACGCGCAGTCCGTCTTTATAATCCTCGGTATCTATTTTTATATCGCTAAAATAGCCCAGAAGATACAGCCGTTTTAAATCATCACTAACCACTAACTCCTGGTAAAGTTCGCCAATTTTAGTCTTCATTTTAGAAATAACAATATTAGTGCTGATGGCCTTATTGCCTTTTACTTCAATGGCAGTGACTTTTTTTTCTGATTTTACCGCAGGTTGAACCTTTGGGGCGAGGGATTGCGTACTTTCCTGCGCAAAGCAACAATGACTGATTCCTAATATAAAAAAAGCAATAAAAAATAAGAAAAATGTTTTGCGCATTAGTGGTATTATATATGACTTAAAGATTTTAATCAACAAAAAAACAATTTCTATTATTCTAGCCGCGCGATATTCTCAAAACGCGTATATTCTTTAATAAATGCCAACTTTAATGAGCCCACCGGGCCATTACGCTGCTTTGCGATAATAATCTCCGCGATGCCTTGATTATCAGGAGTTGGGTTATAATATTCTTCTCTTAAGATCAAAACTACCACATCCGCATCCTGTTCAATTGCGCCAGATTCTCTCAAATCAGATAATTGGGGCCGGTGATCGGTACGCGACTCTACGGCGCGCGACAACTGGCTTATGGCTATTACTGGAACACTTAATTCACGTGCCAGGGCCTTAAGCGAACGGGAGATTTCAGAAATCTCCTGCTGCCTGCTTTCGATATCTCCTGAGCCGCGCATTAACTGCATATAATCTAAAATAATTAATTTGATATCGTGATGCGCCTTTAGGCGGCGTGCCTTTGCCCTTAACTCCATAACGGAAATCGCCGGCGTATCATCGATAAATATCGGCGCCTCTGAAAGTTTTCCCGCTGCAGCCGTCAGGCGCGGCCAATCTGAAGTTGCTAAATAACCTGTGCGTACTTTATGTGCGTCTACTTTTGCATGGGCACAAAGCATCCTCTGCACCAATTGTTCCTTGGACATTTCAAGGCTAAAAATTGCTACAGGGACTTTTTCCACAACGCCCGCGTATTCGGCAACCCCTAAGGCAAATGCGCTCTTTCCCATAGAAGGCCTTCCGGCAATAACAATTAAATCCGAAGACTGTAACCCGGCAGTTTTTAAATCAAAATCTATGTAACCGGTAGGAACACCTGTGACATGCTCTTTGTTCTGATAAAGCCTATCGATTGTTTCAATGGTATCTTTAATAATCTCTTTTAAATGAATGTAGCTGCCGTGGTGCTTTCTGTCGCTGACTTCAAATACGAGCCTCTCGGCGTGATCCACTACCTCGTCAACATTGCCATCACTTTCATAACAAAGAGAAACTATTTTTGTGGAATTACTTATGAGAGTCCTTAAGATACCTTTCTCTTTTACAATCTTTACGTAGTGGGCGATATTTGCCGCGGTGGGAACGGAATTTGCCAACGCGGAAAGAAAACTTACGCCTCCTATTTCCTCCAGGAGCATTTTTCTTTTTAACTCATCGGTAAGCGTAATCAAATCAACTGCTTTATTCGCGTTATAAAGCTCAAGGATCGCCTCGAATATTCTCTGGTGGGTGTCCTTATAAAAAGCATCTTTATCGAGCCTCTCGGCAGCCACCGAGATAGCATCATCATCAATAAGCATTGAACCTAATACCGCCATTTCGGCTTCTAGGTTCTGGGGTGGCACCTTCTCTAACATTACATTAGGCATGGTTATTTTTTCACAATCCAGACTTTTATTTTTGCCGTGACTTCCGGATGCAGTTTAACAGGGACTTCATAAATCCCTAAAGATTTTATGGGTTCTGCCAAATCGATAAGATTTTTTTCAACTTCTAAACCTTCTTCTTTAAGGGCCGCGCAAAGATCAAGCGCTGTAATACTTCCGTAGAGCTTTTCTTCTTCTTGGGTTAAAACAGGTATGGTTAAAGAAAAATGGGATAATTTTTCTTTTAATAACTCTGCTTCTTTTTTTGTTTTATCCAGCTGTTTTAGTTTTTTCTGTTTTTCATCTTCTAGTTTCTTTAAATTTAGAGTATTTAGCGCAACGGCAAGTTTATTAGGAATAAGAAAGTTCCGCGCAAAACCGTCTTTTGCCTTTATCACCTGTCCCGCCTTGCCTATTCTTTCTACATCTTGAGTCAAGATTACTTCCATGGCGCACCTCCAAAAAGAATATCTTAAATTTTAGGTTCAAGCGCGGGTATAAGGTAAAAGGGAAAGAAATCTTGCGCGTTTTATTGCCTCGGTAAGCATTCTTTGATGTTTTGCGCAATTACCCGAACCGCGCGTTGAGGCAATCTTGCCTCTTTCTTTAATAAATGCCTCTAGTCTTTTTACATCCTTATAATCAAGCGATTTTGTTTTGTCAACACATAGGCGGCAAAACCTTTTTCTCATTGTTAAGGCTGAGCCGAATCTTTCTTTCTTTTTAATTATTCTTTTTGAACTTTCTCTATCCCTCATTTGCATTTTCCTCGCTTTCTTCTTGCAGCCACGATGATTCCGTAGATGGTGATGGCGCCTCTTGGGATTGGGAGGCTTCTTGGCTTGTTTCTGCCTTAGACGGAGCCTTGCCTAAAAATTGAACGCGTTCCGCTCTTACTTCAATGACATTGCGTTTCTGCCCGGTGTTGTCTTCCCAGGAACGCGACTGAAGCCTGCCTTCGACCAATAACGGGCTTCCTTTGTGCAAATATTGATTACAAGTTTCCGCCTGCTTATCCCAAGCAACCGCGGTGATAAAACAAACTTCTTCCTTCATTTCCTGATTACGATCGCGGAATTTCCTGTTTACCGCAAGCCTTAAATTCACGACAGCCACACCCTGCGGGGTATAACGTAACTCGGGGTCTTTTGTTAAATTCCCTATTAATAATACTTTATTGAAACTTGCCATTTCGTTTTTCTCCTCTAGTCTATCCTTGTAATAAGCGCCCTAAGGATGTTTTCATTAAGATTATACGCGTGCCTAATCTTTGTAATCGCTTCGGTGGAAACGGTAAAATTCATCAAATAATATACTCCCTCGTTAAATTTCTTAATGGTAAAATGCAATTTCTTTTTCTCCGACCAGACAGAGGTATTAATAACATTACCGTTGTTTTTCAAAACGGCATCGCTAATCTGGTTAAACAAATTTTTTCTTTCTTCTTCCGTTAAATCGGGCTTAACAATAAACATTGCTTCATACTTCTTCATCAATAGACTCCCTTCGATTTTTATTAAATTTTCCCATTGCCTTAAGTGTACCTTCTCTAGCCCAAAATTGGCAGCACGCAACTGCCTTTTGGACTGCTTTTTCTATTTCCTTTCTCTCATCTCTGGTAAAATATGACAATACATAGTCGGCTGCGTTTTTATGTTGCGGCGGCCTGCCTATGCCAATGCGCAAACGAGGAAAATCCTCACAATCTATTGCTGCTATTATTGACTTAAGGCCCCGATGCCCGCCGCTTGAACCAGAAGGCTTTATCTTTAACCTGCCTAATTCCAAATCCAAATCATCACAAATTACCAGCACATCGTGAGAATCTATTATATATTTTCTGATTAACGCGGCTACCGCGGCACCGGATAAATTCATAAAAACAAGGGGTGTCGCTAAAATAATATTATGATTTGCGGCCTTGGCGCTTAACGCAGGTATGCCGTTTTCTTTTTTCAGGGGTTTTTTTTCGGCTTTTGCTAAAGCCTTTACCACCGTAAAACCAATGTTATGCCTTGAGTCTCTATAAGCAATACCGGGATTTCCCAGCCCAATGATTAATTTCATGAAAATCTTATTTCTTTCCCTTGTCTTCTTTTTCTTCTTTTGGTTCCTCTTGGGCACCTTCAGCAGAAACTTCCTTCTTTTCTTTGATTACTTCCGGCTCAAGTATCTCTTCTCCCTCAACAGGAACTGCCACTTCTTCTTTAATCGGTTCAGCAACCGACAAGATAACTGAATCAGATGGAGTTAAAATCTTAATGCCGGCGGGGAAACTCATATCTTTTACATGTATTGCGTCGCCGATTTTTAAGGCGCTTACATCAACTTCGAAATCCTTAGGTATATTCGTAGGTAAACATTCAACTTCGATTTCCCAAAGTATGTGCTCTAAGGACCCGCCGTCAAGCTTTACGCCTACAGGCTCGCCTTTAGCGACTACGGGTATATTGACTTTAATCGCTTTGGTCAATGATATTTCATTAAAATCAATATGAACTATATCGCCTTTTACGGGGTGATATTGAATTTCTTTTATCAGGCAAGACCGATTTTCCTTTAAGTCGCCTTTGACCTTTAAATTAATTATCACGTTTTCCAAACGATGTTGGTGTAATAATTGAAACAACTCTTTGTGGGATATCTTAATCGGTTGGGAATCTTTTCCTTCGCCATATATAACAGCAGGAATAAAACCAACCTGCCTGATATCCTTTACCTTACTTTTTCCAATCTCATTTCTTAATACCGCATCCAAAAATATCTCGTCCATGCATCCCTCGCTTCGTTGAAGTTTATTATTGTTTAGTCAAACAATGAACTAACTGATTCTTCGTTGTGTATTCTCTTAATTGCTTCCCCTAAAAGAGGCGCTACAGATAAAACCTTAATCCGGGGATTTTTCTTTTGCGAAACTAAAAGAATACTGTCTGTAATCATCAGCTCTTTTAAATCAATACAATTATTTATCCGCACTTGGGCCGGGCCTGATAAAACGCCGTGTGTAATTGCGGCTCGAATAGTTTTAGCGCCTGCTTTTTTTAAAGCCTCAACTGCCTCAATTAAAGAGCTGCCTGTAGCAATCAAATCATCGGTAATAATGGCATTTTTACCTTTAACTTCACCCAAAATATGTATTACTTCTGTTTTCTCCGGAGAATCGCGGCGTTTATCAATAATTGCTAACCCGGCAGAAAGCCTTTTGGCATATGCCCTGGCCATCTTAATGCCGCCGACATCAGGAGAAACAATTACTAAATCATCGAGTTTAATTTTATTAAAATATTCCGTAAAAACCCCGATAGCGAAAAGATGATCCACCGGTATATCAAAAAAACCCTGGATTTGGCCCGCATGTAAATCCATGGTTAAAATTCTATTTGCCCCGGCTACGGTTAAAAGATTTGCCACTAGTTTAGCCGTAATCGGCACGCGCGGCTGATCCTTTCTATCCTGCCTGGCGTATCCAAAATAAGGTATAACTGCCGTAATCCGATTAGCTGATGCCCTTTTTAAGGCGTCGATCATAATCAAAAGTTCCATTAGATTATCATTACACGGAGTGCATGTCGGCTGAACTACAAATACGTCTTTACCCCTGATATTCTCATTAATCTTGACGCGAATTTCGCCCTCGCTAAACCTGCCTACTAACGCATCGGATAATTTGACTTTCGAAAGATACTCGCAGATATTTTTGGCTAATTCAGGGTGGGCGTTCCCGGTGAATATCGCTATTTTATCCATTACTCTCCCTCTCTTAATTTAATTTGTTTGGCAGGCACGCCTACTACGACCGCATTATCAGGGATGTTGGAGTGTTTTACTACAACTGCCCCCGCGCCGGTTTTGGATGATTTACCTATTACCAGGGGTGCCACCAGAATCGTATCTGAACCAATAAAGGCATTATCCTTTATTATCGTAGTATATTTATTCATTCCGTCAAAATTGGCCGTCACCGTTCCGGCGCCAATATTAACAGAATTACCTATCAAACTATCGCCGATATAAGCAAAATGTTTTATCAGGGTTTTTGAACCGAACCGGGAACGAACAATTTCAAGGAAATTACCGATTAAACAATCGTCTTTAATTACCGTGCCATCCCTTAGGTGGGCATAAGGGCCAACAGAACACCTTTTACCAATTTTAACATGCTTTTCAATAACTGTAAAGGGGTAAATCGTGGTATCTCGGCCGATTTTTGCGCCAAAACCTATAAATGTTGAGCCTGGATCAACAATCGAAATACCCTTTTTCATTAAATCCTCATTAATCCTTGCCTGCATAATTTTATTGGCGTTTGCTAAATCAACACGGGAATTAATCCCCAGGGCTTCATTAATATCATCAAGTTTTACCCTGTCAACTAAACCGCCGTCTTTATAGATAATACCGATCGTGTCTGTAAGATAGTATTCGCGCTTACGATTATTTGGACGCACTCTTTTTAAAGCAGCGAATAATTTCGAACTTTTAAAACAGGCGATGCCGGTATTAATCTCTTTAATATTCTTTTGATTATCGTTTGCGTCTTTGTCCTCAATAATACCCGAAATACTTGTATATTCATCCCTTAAGATCCTGCCATAACCGGCAGGTTTATCTACTATAGCGGTCAACAAAGTAACTTCTAAATTATTTTCTACATGATATTTAAGAAGCTTTTTAATTGTTTCCTTCTTCAGTAACGGATTATCGGCATAAAGGATCAAACAAGTCCCGTTAAAATTCTTTAATTCTAGGCCTGCCTGTTTCACCGCATCGGCTGTCCCTATGAGTTTTTTCTGCAAAACCACCTTTATACCCGGCGTCAATAACTTCCTGACTTCTTGATGCTTATACCCTAATACCGCGATAGTCTTATCTACTTTCAAGGCCTTTGCTAAATCCAAAACATATTCAAGCATAGGCCTGCAACTTACCGGATGCATGGCCTTAGGAAGCTCGGATTTCATCCTTGTACTTTTTCCCGCGGCTAAAATTATAATGGCAATATTTTTCTTCATAATTCTTTAGTAACGTTGGGACGCATGGATTCGAACCATGATAGCGAGACCCAAATTCTCGTGTCCTACCATTGGACGACATCCCATCTTAAGCTTCTCTATAACTTTCCGGAATTCTCTGTTAAAGCGGGGCCTTTTTCTTTCTCCTGCTCGAAAGCATCTAGGATCCTTTTCTGTAGATACTCCCTGAAAGATTGTGTAATCGGATGGGCAATGTCTTTTTGGTCTGATTGAACATTAGCGCCTATTTCACGGCTTATAGGCTGATAGCTAACCGGCAGTTGTGTACCGCATTGATTACAGTATTTGCTGCGAGATTCATTTTTAAAACCGCACTTTGCGCAAGACTGTTTTATTTTTCTCGACGGCATAGCGATAAACAAACCTTTGGTCCCTTCAATTATTTTGATATTTCTCACCACAAACGCGTTATCAAAAGTTACGGTCGCGTATGCTTTTAATTTTTTATCCGGTGAATCTTTAATGAATATCCTGACCTCCGTGATTTCCATGACTTGCCTCCTCGAACACCATAAGCTTTGGTTTAGTGAGACCCCGCCAACGGCGGGATAAGCAAAAACTTAAAACGTTTCAACGGCAAAAACATTCCAAAATTTTTTATTTTCGAGCTTTTTAAAAGCTAAAACAGCCTCCTTTTTTGTCAAGCTGATGGAAAAAATTGCCGGCCCGCTGCCGGACATCAGAATTGATTTTAAACCCAAAAGGCCAAGCTTTTCCCTGATGATATTTAATACAGGGTGCATTCTAGAAGTCACGGATTCTAAACTATTAAACAGAGCAATACTAATCAAAGCGGGATCTTTTTTCATTAACGCAGAAAGCATTATTTTATCATTGCCTTTTAGGCTTGTCAACTCCTGAGTTTTATTATCCCAACCCTTATAAACTGCCGGAGTTGATACATTAATCTTGGGCACCACCAGGATATGCCACAATTTCGTAGAGGAAAGTAAATTTAAGGGCAAAATGTTGTCTCCTCTGCCTGTACCAAAAGCAAAAGAACAGTCATATATAAAAAAAGGCACATCGCTGCCAATTTTTTTGGCAAAATTAACTAATTTTTCTTTGCTCAAATTGAGTTTCCAAAGCTTATTCAGGCCCAAAAGTACAGTGGCTGCGTTACTTGAGCCTCCGCCCATACCGCTGCCGACAGGGATGCGTTTTATTATTTTAATATCCACGCCTTTGGCGGCAGCCAAATCGTCTTGCAATAATTTTGCGCTGCGAAAGGCTAAATTTGAACTATTTCTAGGGATTTCTTTCGAGTTTGAAAAAATTTTTATTTGTTTATCAGCGCGTGATTTTAAGATAATGGTATCGTGCAGGTTAATTCTTTCAAAGATAGTCTTTATGTTATGGAATTTGTCCTTACGGATATTCAGGACTTCTAAGTAGAGATTTAATTTGGCGTAGGAATTTAAAATCACTTACTTAACAATATTTTCTCTGCTGCTTTTTCAATATCAAAACTAGTCAGGCCGTATTCTTTTAAAAGTTCAGTTGGTTCTCCTGACTGTCCGTATCTGTTTTTTATGCCTATACGGATAGTTTTAATAGGGCAATTCTCCGCGACGACTTCATCAATACTGGAGGCCAACCCTCCAATCACCGCATGTTCTTCACAAACGACAATTCCTTTAGTTTCGTTGGCAACCTTAATAAGCATTTCCCGGTCTATAGGCTTAATTGTATGCATATTAATCACTCGCGCCTTTATGCCTTTCTGCAATAAGTTATTCGCGGCAGTAAGCGCCTCCTCCACCAAAATTCCGCAGGCGATAATGGCACAATCATTACCTTCGGTTAAAACCTGAGCCTTGCCCAGTTTAAACTCACCTTTATTTTCTATCGTATTTACTTTTGGCCGCCCTAACCGGACATAAAAAGGCCCTGGGGTATTTACACAAGTAAGAATCGCATCATGAGTCTGGGGCCCATCACAGGGGACAATAATATTCATATTGGGAATTACCCGCATCAGCGCGATATCTTCCAGTGCCTGATGGCTGGAGCCATCCGGCCCGACGCTAATACCGGCATGGGTAGCAACAATTTTTATATTAAAGTTATTGTAACTAACCGTATTTCTGATCTGATCCCATGCTCTACCAGTAGCAAATATCGCAAACGTAGAAACAAAAACGGTTTTACCGCAGCTGCTTAAACCCGCGGCAGCTGCCATCATATTTTGTTCAGCTACACCGAAATTAAAAAATCGATCCGGAAATTCTTTGGCAAAAAAGCTGGTCCTTGTAGAACTGGATAAATCCGCATCCAAAACAACAATATCTTTATTAATTTTGCCTAACTCTACAAGGGCTTTGCCGTAAACATCTCTTTGATATAAAGATTCCATTTAAAGTAATTCTTTCAGCGCTTTTTCGGTTTCTTCTTTAGTAGGCGCGCGGCCGTGAAAATCACAGACGTTTTCCATAAAAGACACGCCCTTACCTTTTACGGTACGGGCAATGATAATCGAAGGTTTGCCTTTTATTGTCAAAGCTTCATTGTATGCTGCCAAGATTTGTTTAATATCATGGCCGTTTATTTCTATCGCATGCCACCCGAAAGCCTGCCATTTATCTTTCAAGGGTTCTAAATTCATAATTTCGCAAGTTTTGCCGTCAATTTGGAAAGCGTTACAATCAAGGATCGCGCATAAATTATCGCATTTATAGTGGGCGCAAGCCATCGCTGCTTCCCAGATATTTCCTTCCTGAATTTCTCCGTCACCCATCAATACATAAACACGGTAATTTCTTTTATCTATTCTGGCTGCCAAACTCATGCCCATGGCAACTGAAAGCCCCTGGCCCAATGAACCGGAAGAAACCTCAACTCCCGGTGTACGGCGATCAGGATGGCCCTGCAACATCGACCCTAACTTCCTCAACGTGATTAACTTTTCCTGAGGAAAATACCCTGCCTCAGCCAATACCGCATATAATAATGGCGCGCAATGGCCTTTTGACAAATGGAACCTATCACGATCAGGCCACTGAGGGTCTTTAGGGTTAATACGCAATACAGAAAAAAACAAAGCAGTAACCAAATCAGCGGCTGAGAGGCTTCCTCCGGGATGCCCTGAGCCGGCAGCAGCAATCATACGAACTATTTGGCTGCGGATAAGCTTTGCTTTTTCTTCCAGGCCTTTTACTAAATCATTATCGCAATGCATTCTTGATATTATTTAATTTTTCTATCTTTTGCTTAACTTTGTTTTGGGCCGGATCCAATTCCAGCGATTTCTGCCAGTTCAATTTTGATTCTATATTATTCCTTAGATTAAAATAAACGTCTCCGAGGTGGTCGTAGACAACCGGATCCTCTATCAGCTTAGACGCCCTTAAAAGCTCACGAAGCGCCTCTTGGGTTTTTCCTTTTTTAAAATATAACCAGCCTAAACTATCTATATAAGCGCCATTATCAGGCTCAATCTCCAGGGCTTTTTTTATTAAAATCTCTGCCTGATCTAAATTTCTGTTTTCTTCAGCATAAATATAACCCAGGTAATTCAACGCTTCTGG
The DNA here is from genome assembly GCA_043807505.1 of Candidatus Omnitrophota bacterium. Classification (GTDB taxonomy): domain Bacteria; phylum Omnitrophota; class Gorgyraeia; order Gygaellales; family Profunditerraquicolaceae; genus JAZDFW01. The sequence goes on from JAZDFW010000057.1 coordinate 19,288, forward strand.
ATAATCCGGATTATTCTTTATCGCTTCTTTAAGCTCTTTTTCAGCTAAAGCATTTTTCTTCTGCTGGCGATAAATAGTACCCAGATAAAAATGGGCCTGGTCATCTTTGCAAGACAAATTTAAAATCAAGCGATAAATATTTTCGGCTTCTTGAAATTTATTCTGCTTCAAATATACCGCGCCTAAACTTTTATATATTTCGGTGTTTTTGGGTTCAAGCTTTGAGGCATTTTGCAAAGCAATCTCATACTCATGATTTGCAGCTTCGGGCTTATTTTGCAAGGAATAAAGCAACCCTAATATTGCGTGCGGCTCTACAGTGTCCGGTTCAAAATTAATGACAATGCCGAGTTCCTCAATTGCCTTATCGATTTCGTTGTTTTTAATATAACTTGTGGCCAGATTCAAATGGGCCTGAGGATTATTGTAATTAACTTTCAGCGCTTTTTTATATTCTTCAATGGCCAGATTTATTTTACCGAGCCTATCATACATAGCCCCCATGATATAGTGGCTTAACTCAGAAGAAGCTCTTTTGTCCAAGGCTAATCCCTGGCTAAATGATAGAAATGTAAAGAGGCACAAAAAAATCCCCAATACGAATTTTTTCAACATAGAAGTCATTATAATTAAAGAATCTTTAAGATTAATTACGCCCAGGCTCTTTTCTTAATGTGACGAAGACGACGACGCATTTTCTTTCTTTTGTGGGTTTTAATCTTTTGTCTTTTTCTCTTCTTGCCGCAAGGCACTGTTAGCTCCTAGCCCAAAAGGGCACACCCGCGCAATTCTTCGCCAAAGGGCGAATGCCGAACCATCCAATTGGTTCGGGCCTATAAGAGCGCGGGGTGTTACTTTCTAATAAATTACCTTATTCAATGGATATTCGATAATCCCTGTTGCGCCTGCTTTTTTCAATTCCGGAATCAATAATCTCACAAACTTCTCATCTATAATTGTCTCAACTGCCAACCACCCTTCCTGAAAAAGCGAAGAAACAGTGGGATTCTGAAGCGCAGGCAACATCGCAACTACCTTTTTAAGGTCTTTTTTTCTCACGTTCATCTTTAGCCCAACCTTTGCCTCTGCGGCAATAGCGCCTTTTAAGAGGACAACTATTTCTTCCATCTTGTTTCTCTTCCAATTATCCTTATATGATTTATTATTGGCAATAAATTGAGTGGTACTTTCACAGAGAGTCGCTATTTCAACCAGTTTATTCGCTTTTAAGCTTCTGCCGGTTTCAGTCAACTCAACAATCGCATCTACAAGGCCTGAACTTACCTTAACTTCAGTTGCGCCCCAGCTAAATTCAACATCCACGTTTATCTTATTTTTCTTGAAAAACTCTTTTGTAACGCCTACCAACTCCGTAGCTACGCGTTTACCTTCCAGGTCTTTGATTGATTTTAAACCGCTTTCTTGAGGAACGGCCAAAACCCACCTAACCTTATTCAAACTTTGCTTTGCGTATTCTAAATCGCTAATCCGCAGGCAATCGGACTTATTTTCCAATATCCAATCATTACCGGTAATGCCGCAGTCCAAGGCGCCATCGCTGACATAACGCGGTATCTCTTGCGCGCGCAAAAGTACCACCTCTATCTGTGGATCATCTATGGAAGGAAAATACGACCTCTCGGAGGGCAAAGAAACATTAAAACCTGCTTTTTTGAACACTCGAAAGGTTGCTTCCTGGAGGCTGCCTTTTGGTAAGCCTATTTTTAAAACCTTATCTTTCATGGTTAATTCATTCCTCTCTGGTTTGTGCAAAGATGTATTATACTAGGTAAAAAAAAGTTTGTAAAGCAATTTTCTGGTTGCTAAATCTGAATTTTCCACTTATAATAGGTGCTTATCTAAAAGGAGCGTACTTATGCTTAGGCAACTACGCAATAAAAAGACAGCAAAAAAGATCTGGATCGTTTTAGCGATATTAATTTTACCGGCATTCGTATTCTGGGGCTTTGGCAGCATGGTGCGTAGTAAAACAGAAGAAAAATACGCTGGATCTATATCGGGTAAAAAAATAGATTCGCGAGATTTGCAAGATTCGATTATGGCGGTAAGAAATCAGGCTCTTATTCAATTCGGCGATAATTTTTCCGCGATAGAAAAATCGCTTAATCTTGAATCCCAGGCCTGGGACAGGCTTTTGCTCCTAATCGAGGCAAAAAAGCGTAAAATAAATGTAAGCGATAAAGAAGTTGTAACCCATGTCGAAAACTTTCCTTTTTTTCAGGCCAAAGGTGTTTTTAATAGCCGCATTTATAAGCAAATGCTTACCTATGTGTTTCGTACACAGGCCCGCATCTTTGAAGAACAGACGCGCCAAAACTTAATGATTGCAAAACTTTATCAAGGGTTAACCGATAATTTAAAAGTCGATGATACGCTCGTTAAAGAAGAATACAGGAGTTTAAACGAAACTAAAAGCGTATATTATATCGCGGCGCTCCCCGCAGATTTTTCAAAAAACATTGTCGTGGTTGACGAAGAGTTAAAAAATTATTTTACAGAAAATTCACTTCAATTCAAATTACCGCTTTCTTTTAATGCGGAATTTGTTGAGCTGGTTGCAAACCAGCCAAATGACGCCTTAACTAAGGATAAGGTAAAAAAGGCCTATTCCCGCCTGCTAAAAAATGAGCCGTTCGACAAAGTAGCAAAAGAATACGGCGTACTCATAAAAGAAACCGGCCTCTTCCCTGAAACAGGCCCTATACCCGGTATCGGCTGGTCGCAAGAACTGCTTAGCCTGATTAACAAATCAAAGGCCGGCCCTTATCTTAATCCGATAAATATAGACAAATCATATTATATTTTTAGGATCAAGGAAAGAAAAGAACCTTATATACCTAACTTTGATTCGATAAAAAACAAAATAAAAGAAGCTTTAATTAAAGAAAAATCTCAATTTATCGCTAAAGAAATAGTTGAAAATTGCCTGAAAAGTTTAAAGAAATTATATGCGGCTAATCCCAAAAAAATAGACTTTAATAAACAGGCGAAAAAATTTGGATTAAAATCAGCTGTATTGGATTCATTTAAATCTGGGAGTTACCTGGAAGGTATCGGCTCATCGGATAAATTTTGGGCAGCCGCTGATAAGCTAAAGGAAAATGAATTTAGTGACACGCTCGATATGCCTTCGGGCTTCTACATTATTAGGCTAAAGTCAAAAATACCTATAGATGAAAAGAAATTCGATGCGGAAAAAGCCGATTTCGCGCAGAAAATCTTACTGCAGAAGAAACAAGATGTTTTTAATAAATTTATGGAAGGCTTAAAAAAGCAGAGGCTATAAAAGAATCGGCAAATTAACTTACGTTTATACAATTAACAGGGCATTGCTCTGCTATTTCTTTTAAATTATGCTGCGAGCAAACCTGTGTCTTTATATGAGCCAACCCGTCACCCTGAACCTCGAAAACCTCCGGACATGATTGTTCGCATAAACCACACCCTACGCAAGTCGCTGCATCTACAGTTACCTTTGCCATCAATCTTCCTCCAAACCCAGGTGTTTATCTTTCCAATAAATTCTCAAACATTTCTTCGTGAGTTACTTCCTCTGAAAGAATATGACTTACCAATTGATAAGTAACATGATCCTTGCCAAATGTCTTTTTAGCTATTTTATGATAAACCTCAATTGCACCAGCTTCAGCTTCGGCGACAATCCTGATGATCCTATTAATATCAGCTGTATTCTTAGGCGGCATTAAATACGGAGCATTGGCATTTTTTTCCAAATCCATAGGGTTTGCAATCGGCACCCCGCCTAATTTTATAATCAGATCCGCTATTTCTGCCGCATGTTCCAACTCATCTTTGGCAATTTTACTTAAAAATTCACTAATATCTTCATAGCTTCTTCCGGAAACCAACTGCGCCATATACCAATAAAGATAATATGCTAACCACTCATCGCAATATGCCTTATTTAAATCATGGACTATTTCTTTTAAACTTACATCAGCAACTGCTCTTGCTTGTTTTCCCATATCCAACCTCCTATTTTATCTGCTCCTGGCTTTGCGCTGCTTTTAAACCCAAATTTCTCAATAGAAGCGCGTTGCCATAGGTGAAATTTGGGTTTACCCCGCAGAACAGATTAAATCTCGTCCGAGATTTAATCTTGCGGCCCTTTGGGCAAAAAATGCTATTGCATTTTTTGGGTTAAATTATACTTCTCTATATTAGAATCTGCGATTTCCTGAATTTTTTTAATCTCTTCAGGATTATTCAGCAGATGTTTAAATCTCCCTTGGGTTTTTAGATATTCTTCTACAGGTTTGGGCTGTATCTGGCGCACAGCGCTTAATTTACCGGCCTCATATTCAATAAGAGGATAGAGCCCGGTTTCAACTGCTAATTTCGCAACTTGAAACATCATTTCCGGGCCATGACGCCACCCTAAAGGACAAGGTACATGTATCTGTAAATATTTTGGCCCTTTTATACTTAAGGCCTTCTTTACTTTCTTTTGGATATCTTGAGGGAAACCAGCCGAAGCAGTAGCGCAATAAGGAATACCATGCGCAACGGCAATCTCAGGCATAGGTTTTTTAGGGCGCCAGTTCCCTTGAGATTGTGCCCCTATAGGGCTTGTAGAGGTATTGGTGTCATATGGAGTAAGCCCGCTTCGCTGCACGCCTGTATTATGAACTACAATACCATCAGCAATAAAATTATGTTCGCCTTCCACTCTCAAATCCAAAGTCGGCTCTACGCCCTTAGACTCTACGCTAATAACCTCTTCAGTTCGGAAAAACTTATTATCAATTAAAAAATCCTGATAACGATACTGTGACGAATATTTCTCTGTATTCCATTTTTCTCTTTTACTAAAACATATATAACCGTATTCCGAATCTTTCAACAACGCCCTACGCACGCATATAGTGCCTTTTTTCTTGGTTTGAACATGAATCTTGCCTACTCTATAATCCAAAGTCTGCAGTAAAAGACGCAGGCGCTTCAGTAGATCTAAATTTGCCGAAACGTATCTCTTGCTAGTCCCGCAATCATAACCGTCAGCCAACATCAATCCTTCGACAAACGCCTCCTTCTGTTCTTGGGGAAGCATAAATACCCAAGTCGGAATAGTTTTATGTTTAGCTCCCTGGCCTAATTCCAATGTATCTATGAAACTGGCCAGATTAACAGAATTGGCATAAACATACTGCTCGTCGCAAGTTATTTTACTGCCAAATATTTTTTCATGCAGGCCCGTTAAAATATTTCTTGCTTTTTTGCCCTCCGGCAAAGCAAAACCTATTTCTCCCCTGCCTTTTCTTCTCCACCCGTCTCCAACAAATATTCCTAAATATTTCATTATGTCTGAACTGGATTCACATGGCAGATTTATTGCGTTGATTTTATTAACTTTATAATCGCCTTTCTCTGCCTTTTTTATCTCCTGAAATTTAAAAGGCCTGCAGTCGCCATTCATGCCTTTCAAAGTTACCACTCTATCGCCAATCTTTACATCCTCCAACGTCTTCCAAACAAAAGTATTCTGTTTTCCTCTTCCGTTTCTTTTCAAAATAAGAAAAGGATGATTGGCTGTCGCTTTTATGGAATGATGAAGCGTCTTAAGCTCAAACACTTCTTTTAAGCCATTATCAAAAACGCCGCCGCATTCCTTTATAACCAATTGGTAACTATTCTGGTCAAAGGCGTATATTCCATCCCCGGTTTTTATTTCAGTAATCTTCTTCAAACCATCTTTAGTCATAACTAAGCTGTCTAGGCTTAAACAATTCATATATGCTTCATTATCATAGCAAATATATAAAATATCCTGGCCTCTTTCCAGCATGCCGGATAACGCTTGAAGGCCGATATCGGCGGTTGAGCCGTCTCCACCCTGGGCAATCACATTAATCTGCTCTTTTTTACCTAAATATTTTAATGCCGCTTCAACACCAGAGGCAACTGCGGCAGCATTTTCGAATAAAGAATGAATCCATGGAACCCCCCAAGCTGATTCAGGATATTTCGTAGAAAATACTTCCAGGCATCCCGTATTATTAACGACAATTGTATTTTTTCCCGCTGCCTCAAGGACTAAACGCGCTGCCAGGGCTTGGCCGCAGCCCGAACAGGCTGTATGCCCTGCGACAAACAAATGGTTATTCATTTGAATTATAGCTCTCCTTTAAAAGCTCCGGCTTTAAATCAATATACTCATCTTGCACTTCTTTGGCGGTAAGTAACCGGTAAATTTCTTTAATTGAATCTTTAGTAATATCCCTGCCCCCTAAACCTGCAACAAAGCCGCTGATTAATTTGGGCGCTTTTTTCTTTCCAAAGAATACAGACCTAATCTCTCCAACCAAAGGCGCATAAGAACCTAAGGATACTGCCTTGTCTAAAACAGCAATTTTTGGGACATTTTTTAAAGCATTATAAATTGCATCTACCGGCAGAGGCCGGAAACTGGTTATTTTTAATAAACCTAATTTTTTACCTTTGGCCCTGGATTCATCAACTACATCTTTTATCGTACCACAAACAGAACCCATGGCAACAATGACACGTTCTGCGTCTTTAGTCTGGTATTCCTCAATTAATCCATTGTAATTACGGCCAAAAACCTTTGAGAATTCCAAGGCAACCTTCGGGATTAATTTAATCGCATCAAGCTGGGTCTTTTGAATTGCATAACGGGTCTCCATATAATAGTCGGGATCAACCAATGGCCCAAAAGTCATAGGATTATCTACATCAAGCTTGTAAAGGGGTTTGTAAGCTGGTAAAAATTTATCTACTTGCTCCTGGGAAGGTATATCTACAGTTTCTATGCCATGGGTGAGGATAAACCCGTCCATACAGACCATCACCGGAAGCATCATGCTTTTGTCTTCGCTTATTCTATAGCCTATCAAATGTAAATCTACTGCTTCCTGGATATCTTCAGCATATAACTGGAGCCAGCCGGCATCGCGCAGGGACACTGAATCCTGCTGATCATTCCAGATATTAATCGGCGCTGAAATCGCACGGTTGGCGCAAGTTAAAACTAAGGGAAGCCTGAGCCCTGCGATATTAAAAATAACTTCCTGCATATAGAATAACCCTTGAGAACTGGTAGCTGTATAGGAGCGCACACCCGCGGCAACTCCGCCTAAAACAACGCTTGCCGCAGAATGTTCCGACTCTACATTAACAAATTGGGCCTTCACTGTGCCATCAGCTGCCATTTGTGCTAAGTCTTCTACGATATGCGTCTGAGGGGTTATCGGATATGCTGAAATTACACCTGGTTTGCATAATCTAACTATTTCGGCAATTGCATGAGACCCTTCTAAAAACTCTTTCATTATTCCTTTACTTCCTCTTTAATCATCTCAATATCCTTTTTAGGGCAAATTACGGCGCAGACGCCGCAGCCTTTGCAATACGCGTAATCACAATGAAAAGTATTCTTTACTTCTCCGTCAATACAAGCTTCCGGGCAAACTAAAGCGCACATCCTGCAGCCAATACAGTTCTTCTGTAAGAACTTTGGCTTTTGCCCCATGCGCCAAGAACCGGTTTTATTATTTTTGCTTGTTCCGGCTTTAACAATCAATGGCCCAAACATATTTAGCCTTTCATCTTGTTTTTAACAAATTCAAAACCTTGTTTTGCGGCTTCGATATTTGCCTCTTGGATTTTACCGCTAAACCTCTTTTTTATCGCCTCTAAAACAGCATCCAGGCTTAATTCACCTGTAGCCGCGGAAAAAGCGCCTATTAAAGCAGTATTACCTAAGGGCCGCCCGATTGTCTTCATGGCTATATCAGTAGCCGGGACAACAAAAACTTTCTGCCTGGCATTTAATTTAGGAATATCTACGCTTTCTTTTTCATTAATAATAGCAATACCTTTTTCTTTTAGGCCGGAAAAACAATTAAAGCCGCGAGTAAGAGTCGCATCTACAATAATTATGAAATCCGGCTCATAAATCTGGCTGCGCAGCCTTACCGGCTTTGAGTCTACGCGCACAAAGGCATTCATCGGAGCACCCATTCGCGCCGCGCCAAAATTTGGGAAAGCAGAAGGATACATCCCTTTTAAAAAATAAGTATAACCCAATAATGAGGCAGTAGTAATCGCGCCCTGGCCTGCCCGCGCATGAATTCTAATTTCTTTCATTCTTTATTCTCATGGTATAGCTAATTAAGATAAAAGCGAGAACATATGATATAACTTTTAGTTACATTTGTCAAATGGTTTCCGTGGACAGGCGATTATTTTCTTATCAAATAGGAAATTTCGGAAAGCATCTTGAGTATATTTTCCGCTTTTGCACTCTCAAGCGTGCCCAGGCCGCAAGCAGGGCTAATTAAGAGGTTATTTAAGAGTAAATCTTTATCCAACCCTTTCTTTAAAAGAATGTCTATGCCGTGATCGATCTTTTTTTTCAGTGATTCGGCAGTTTCCCGGCCGCTAAATTCCTGTGTTGGCACTATCCCCCAGCAAATAATCCCGCCCCTCTTCAGGAAACCTTTTAAACTATCAGCGTAAAGCGTGAATTTCTCCAAGAAATTAAAAGCATCAAAATTAATGATATCAATGGTTTTAATACCGGTAAAGATAGACCAATCAGTATTGCCGCAACAATGCACTCCTACGTAAACATTTTCTGATTTAATTGCTGTGGTTAGCTCCGTAAGGCCATTTACTATATCTTCCCTGTTTATCGGGGTATAAGCAGAACCAAAACCCGCCAAATATGGCTCATCAAGAAATATAATGATCTTTTTGGCGAATTTAGTAAAAAGTTTTATCTGCCAAAGCGCCTTCATAATCAAGCCTTTTACGATTACCTGCATAAATATAGGGTCATGCAAAAGAGCCCTGCCTCCTTTGTCTTTAATGCTGGCGGCAAAGGTAAAAGCTCCGGTAACATGGCATTTAATAAACTCAATATCTTTTAAGTCAAACTTTTCTAATCTATGATAAAACTCATATAAACCTGCGGCAATGTCCGGCCCGATTTTAAAATAGTCCACGTTATTAGAGATTATCTGTCCATAGAAGTTCTCCAACTCTCTTTCTTGATACTTGGGCTCAAAATTAACACCGTCGAGAGAAATCTTCAGGCACGGTAAATTTTGGGCAAATTGCGCGACCATTCCTTCGCAGCCGCCTAATTTCGGTAATTGCGGCCAAAAAGGTATTTGCGGCAAGTATTTTAAAACTAAATCCACTGCCTTAGCCGGATCTTCATA
>JAZDFW010000058.1:0-16871 GCA_043807505.1 Candidatus Omnitrophota bacterium
GGCTGAGAGTACAGGTGGTTCTGATTGTAAATCAACTCTTACAGGTATAGCCCAGGTGGGTGGGCCATCGGCAACTGGAAACTTTACTTGGGCTCAGACAAATGCCATTACAAACTCTGTCGCATGGGCGCTCAAGCCGCCTATCACGCTCTCCATCTCTGTCTCGCCCTTAACCTGGGGAGTGGGGACAGTAGATACTGGGACAACCCAGATGAGTGCCTCTGGCAATAAGATAGGTGTAACCAATGATGGTAATGTCGCAGAAACCTTTACTTTACAAATTTTTGATGAAGATGACCGTAATGAATGGACACATTCATCTTTAAAAACTGGGGCGGGAAATAATATCTATGTTCTTTCAGGAATATTTTGTGCCACCGCAGATTCTCCGATACAGACGAGTTTTAATGAGACGGATAGCGAAGATGTCCTTACTACCACCCAACAAACTGCTACTGCAACAAAGTTTGCTTATGCAGGCGGAAGCGCCAACGCAGTAGCGGTTGCCGTAAGTGGGCAACGTTCTTTATGGTTAAGGTTAGATATGCCTACTGCAGTTTCCGGAACTTATGCTTATGAGCAACATACAGTCACAGTGCGCATTAGCTGCCAGCAGTCATAAAAAAAGATTGTAATTTCATTAAAGATGTATTATAGTAATAATTTGAGGGGAGTATAAGAATGGGGAACAAACAAACAAACAAACAAACAAACAAACAAACAAACAAACAAACAAACAAACAAACAAACAAACAAATCTAAACCTTAATAAACTTTTTTCTAAAATTTTCACCCTTGACATTTTTAATGTCAAGGGTTTTTTATTGTCTTAAGATGATTTGAAGGGAGGTGAAAAATATGCGCAAGATGATTTTAGTTTTAGTAGTAGCTGGGTTTTTGAGTTTGTGTATGGCGGATTTAGTTAGTGCTGCCGACACTGCAAATATTACAGTTACCGTAACCTGTCGGAGTCTAGGTGTAACTGTGGATACAGCCACTTGGGCAATTGGTTTTGTTGAAGCAAATTCAGAGGTAGTTAAAAGTGTAGTAATAGTAGTGACTAACAGTGGTAACGCCAGTGAGACTTACCAGTTGATGCTGACTGACCCTACTGTTTGGAATGCAGTTCAGACGGATGCTGCTCTTGCAGCAGAGAAATATCAGTTAGGAGCGATATTTCAAACTACGGCTACAGCAGCACCTGTTGCAGTTGATTATGTTGACAGTGCCGATTTCGTATCAACTAGTTATGTATCATGTTCAGCTACAGTATTTGCAAAGACTACAGGAAATGGACTTAATGTAGCAGCCAGTGGACTTCGGGATCTATGGTTATATTTCCATGCTCCTCTCTCAACCGCAGAGACCGCCGAGAAGTCAATTCTAGTAACGGTTAAGGCTATTGCTGGAGCATAGAAGGAAGAAGCTTAAGATAGAGGAGAGAAAAGATGAGAAAAATTCTACTCCCTATTTTCCTTCTTCTCTTCTTGCTCTGTTTTCATGTTCACGATGGAACTGCTCAAGGAGAGAAGAAGGAGATAGGCTTATCAGTTGAGCCAGGTGGGCTTTCAATCCAGAAGGTTCCCATTGGTCAACTCTATGATATGGAATACTGGATAAAGATGCGCTTTAAGGTCTACAATGATTCAGATAAGCCAAGACGTTATAGTCTGAAGGTGGATAAACCGGTTAAGGTGGGGGTAAATGTCCTTAAGGGGTATACTGGCATACCCAATCCTTCCTGGTTCTGGTTTGAGAAAAACGAGGTCTTGGTGCCGGCAAATAGCAAAGAGGAAATAAAGATGTTCCTGCGCATTCCCAATGAGGAGAAATATTGCAACCAGAAATGGGCAGTAGGAATTGATGTGGAAGGAAAACCTGAGGCTGAAGAAAGATTAGTTTTAGCGGTCTCACCGGTTTTCTATATTGAGACAGAAAGCAGGCCCGAGGTAAAAGAAAAACCAGCAGGTTTCTTAGGGCTTGCGCCGGGAACAGTAGTCTTGGAAAATGTGGCTTTGGGTAAGAGTAAAACTATCGCTAAAATAAAGGTTTACAACAATGATAGCCAACCGCATCTTTATAAGATTAGCTCGATTATTCCCTCTGCAGAACCAGGCAGGCAGGTAATTACCCCTTCGCCTAATTTTTCCTGGATACTGAAAAAAGAATGGCTTAAACCGGATAAAAGCACCTTAAAAATCGGCCCGCAGGAACAGAAAGAGATAACTTTAGATTTAGATATCCCCAAAAAGAAAGATTTTCTTAATCAGCGCTGGGAAGGGATATTGTTCTTTGAGTCTGAAGAGGGCTTGAGTAATTTTGTGCGCGTGCAGATAAAGACCGCCAGCCAATAGAGAGTAATTAAATAATGTTAAGAAGAATATTTTTATTCTTCTTTCTTGGCTGGTTGTTTTTTTATTTAAGTCAGGCTTATGCTGGTACTGGAGAGATTACAGTTACCGTGACAGTAGTTTCACTCCAGGCACCGCGGGTCCTCAAAGAAACAGATAAACTCCAGGTCAAAAGAGGAGAAATAATTACCTATACTATTAAGTATGATAATGACGGACCGTCATTAGTTGAGGACTTAGTGATTATTGATGAGATACCTACGGGTACTACCTATGTAATGGATTCCGCAGAAATAGATAACCAGCCACATACAGGAGCAACAGTAACAGTCTGGTATTTTGATGGTTCCTCCTGGCAGGATTCTGATTGGGATAATGAAGGAAACGCCCCACAAAAGATTCGCTGGATGTTTAACCAGGATTTAGCTGCTCAGGATAATACTGAAGGCACAGACACTACCACTACCTGCGACGGTGATTTTCCCGATACTGATAGCGGGATAGTGAAATTCAGGGTAAAAGTTGACTAAGATGAGACTGTAGGAGAGAAAAGTGAGAAGGCCAATACAGGGATTGCAGTTTCTATCCCTGATTTTTGCCTTCTTATACTTAACTCCTTATTCAGCAATATCTTTTGCCTCTGAAATAAACAATTCTGCCTTAGTTTCTTATAAAATTAGCAGTCTTCAACAGCAAATTTCTTCCAATTCCACCTCTACTACCATTAATCTTCCCACCGGAGCGACAATTATAGCTCCTCAAAATAATTCTACTGTCCCCCAAAATCTTACGGTAATAGGAACTACTACTGCAAATGCCTCGGTTGAGATAAAAATAGATGGTATAACCCGATATTCTCTTACCAGTGATGTCAATGGTTATTATGCTCAAGAGGTTTCTATCAGTACCACCAGTAGCCATACCATAACAGTGTATGCTAATGGGGCAGAAGGTGAAACAATAGAAATCGAGGTCGTCTCAGGCACACCCACGAATTATCCCAAAATAGAAAGCCCTGCAGATGGGGAAAGGATAACTAACCGCCGGCCTCAGGTAACCGGCAGAGCTGCTCCTAATTCTTCTATTATTATTTATGCTAAGGCCAGCCCAGTAAGGATTGTAGGTATTGGCTCATCTAATAGCAGCGGAGATGTTACGATTAGTTTAAACAAGAGTTTATCGAGTGGAAAGACCCAACTTTTTATGATGGATACCACTAATAATCTAACTTCAGAAGTTCATGAAGTGACCTATATTGACCCTGAAGGTGTGGTTTTCGACTCAGTAAGCAATAATCCCATAGGCGGCGCAGTAGTTACCATATATGATTCGGCAGGCGCTATTTTAGTCCCGGGTGTTGCCGGCGCTGGAGGATGCCAAATAGCTGCTGCAGACACCAATCCTAAGACAACTGGAGCGAATGGAGCATATAGTTTCTTATGCTCAAATGCAAATGGTTACACTATTACCGTAACTGCCGCTGGTTATACCTATCCTTCCGCGAAAACGAATGCCCAGATTCCCGCAGGCAGGACGATCATTACCGGCTCAAAAGGCGAGGCCTTTAATGTTGCCGGCGAAGTTATCCAAATGGACCATCCCATGGACTCCAGCCAAACCCTGCTTAAAGTATTCAAAGACGCCAATAAGAAAGAGGTAGTTGTGGGCGACATCGTTACTTATACAGTAACCATTGAAAATCCGACCGCAAGCGCGGTTGCCGGTATATATTTGGAAGATAAGATTCCGCCGGGCTTTAAATATATAAGCGGTAAGGCAATTTTGGATAATGCGGTGATTTCTGATCCTACCGGAAACCGTCCGCTTACCTTTAATATTGGCACGATATCTGCAAACACTACCCGCACACTTAAATATCAATTAGTAGTAGGAAGCGGGGTTACCTTTGGTAATTATGAAAACACAGCTTTCGCAAAATATGCTGACGGGACAAAGATTTCCAATACCGCTACTGAGACAGTCAAGATAGTGCCTGACCCATTATTTGATTTAGGCACGGTTATCGGTAAGGTCTTTAATGATATGAATGAAAATGGCATTCAGGACCCGCCACAAAGTATTGGCGGGCAAGTAATCATAGAGGAGCCCATACCCTATGTGCGCATTGCAACTGAAGAAGGCACAGTTATTACCACGGATAAAGATGGAAAGTGGCATTTGCCGGGGTTGATGCCGGGAAGACATTTATTTAGAATTAATGAGTCAACTCTACCCGAAGGTGCGTATTTGACTACCGAGAAGGTTGTTATTGTAGATATCACTAAAGGCATCTTAAGCAAGGTGAATTTTGGCGTCAAGGTGCCTTTGGATAAATTAAAGGAATTAAAAGAGACCAAAGGATTAGACTTGCAAATCATTCAGGAAAAATCTCCACCCCAGATAAGACTTAATGTGGGGTTATATCCAGAAAAGTTAGAAATAAAAGATAATGCCCTGGTGTGTCTTGAGCCCATTTTTAAGATATTTACCAATTATCATCTCTTTATTGAAAAATGGAAATTAGAGGTTTTTGAAAATGATACAAAGAAATTGTTTAAGAAATTTGAAGGTAAAGCCCTGGATTTTGAAAACATCGTTATCTGGGACGGGCTTTCGGAAAGGGGAGAATTAGTTAAGGCCGGGAAAACTTATTATTATATCTTAACGGTCTGGGATGATAAGGGTAAGTCTGATGTAACGGCAATAAGAGAGTTTAAGCTGGAAGAGTTAAGGAAAGAAGATGAATTCAAAAAATCTATTCTTGAAATCCAGGATAAAGAAAAAGAATTTAAAGACTGGGATGAACTCCAGCGGCAATTAAATAATCTTGCTCAGCAGACAATTATCGTCAAAGGCGAGACAATAAGGATTAAGGCGCAAGGGCAAAGAGAAAAGACTAAATTGAAAATAAATTTAGATAATCAGGTGCCGCTTTCTGTCACTTCGGAAGAAGAAATCAATACTGAGATTATTTTGCCTAAGGGGACACATAGGCTTAAACTTATCCAAGATTCCCTTGAAGGCAAGCCAGAGTCTATCTACGAAAAGCAAATTAAGGTGGGCGATGATTATCTTTTCTTTGTTGTCTTAGGTGATATCAAGGCAGGCTACACATTTAATAAAGGCAATATTGAAGCAGTTCAGCAGGATGATAAATTCCAGGAAGGCTTCTGGAAAGAAGGAAAATTGGCTTACTATTTAAAAGGTAAGATTAAGGGAAAATATTTAATTACCTCAAGTCTGGATACAGACAGAAAAAGAAAAGAGCTCTTTAAGGTCGTTGACCCGAAAAAATATTATCCGGTTTATGGCGATGCCTCAACTATAAATTACGAGGCAAGCGATACGCAAGGTCAGCTTTATTGTTTGATTGAATGGGATAAGTCAAAGGCAATTTGGGGTAATTATTCCACTGACTTTAATGAGGTTGAATACGCTCAATTTAATCGTGCCTTATACGGTGGCAAGGTTGATTATGAATCTGTCACTAGCACTAAATTTGGCGAGCCACACACTAAGTTGATATTATTTGACGCTAAGGTGAAACAATTAGCTTCCCATAATGAGTTTGTGGGCACCGGCGGGTCGTTATATTACTTAAAACATAGAGATATCATTGAAGGCACGGATGCGGTAAGGATAGAAGTGCGGGATAAAATTAGTGGTTTGGTTTTAGCAAGCCTAAACCAGCAAAACGGAGTTGACTATCATCTGGATTATTCACAAGGCAGGATTCTCTTCTGGAAACCAGTTTCCAGTATTGCTGAATCCAGCTCTATTATATCTACATATCTACTGGATGGGAATCCGGTTTATGTAGTAGTTGACTATGAATATGAGCCAAAGGATAAATATTATGAAGGAACCTATGGGATAAGGGCTGCTCAATCTATAACCGATTATCTACAAGTTGGGACAACCTATGTCAAAGAGGAAAAAACCAGAGAAAACTATGAACTCAAAGGGATAGATACTACATTGCATATTAACAAAGATACCTTTATTAAAGCAGAATATGCTGAAAGTGAATCGGAGCAGGCAAGTAATTTTATTTCCACGGATGGCGGTTTATCCTTTACTGAGATTACTACTGGTGAGACTGCTTCTGGCAAGGCTTATGGTTTAAAAGGCCAGACAAAACTTTGGGACAGGTTATATTTGGATTCTTATTATAGTTATGTGGGAAGAGGTTTTTCCAGTTCTAATTCTATTTCTCAACAGGGAACAGAGAAATACGGTTTTGGCGCAAATTGGGATATAACTAATAATACTGTCTTTAACCTAAGACATGATATCCAGAAACTTCTTGATTCAGGAAATAGTCAGACTCAGGCCCAAATAGGCGCTCAACAAACAAAGACGACCACTGCCCAGATAAGCCATACTAAGGAAAAACTTACCCTTACAGGTGAATATCGCCATCAGGAAGTTAAATCTCAATTGGCCGGTGTCCATGCCCAGACCAACCAAGATACGGATCTAATTGCCGCTAAAGCTAATTACAAGATGAGCGAAAAATTAGAAACATCTTTAGAGCATCAAGAGACAGTCAAAGGCGACAAAAATAGACAGACGACAATGGGGATAATATATAAAATAGTTAAATGGCTAAAAATAAAACTTGCTCAAACCCTTGGCGCAAAAGGGACCGCCACTACTTTTGGCACGCATCTGCAGTCCTCCAATGGCAAAACCGAAGCCTTTATTGATAGAACCTATGAGTCTAATCTTGACCAGTCAAGCGGTGCTTCGACCTCTACAGGTATAAAATCGCAACTCGATGAGAAAAGAGAAGTATTTGGTACTTACACGGTGAGCGATACTTCTTTAGAAGGAAGAAAACAGGTAACCTCGTTTGGTGGAGCGCAAAAATTAAACGACAAGATGAAACTATCAGCAAGCAGGGATTTTACCACCACTAAAGATTCTTCTACCTCAACTAATGTGTTAGGTTTATCCGGTGATATTAATGATAGGTTGTCCGCCAATATTGCCTTTGAGAGAGGGAAAGTTAATAATCTCGGTGGTTCTCAAGCGACTCGTAATGCAGGTTCAGCCGGCCTGACATATTTAGAAAAAGATAAACTCAAGGCCTCAAGTAAATTAGAGCTGCGTTATGATAAAGGCAATGAAGATAAACAACAATATCTATTTTATAATGCTATTGAATATATCTTAAATAAAGTAGTGACGTTATTTACTAATATCAATGTCTCAGAGACGCGCAATACCACTACCAACACCACTGAGGCTAAATTTAATGAACTTACTTTAGGAGCAGCCTTACGTCCGATTGAATGGGACAGGTTAAATCTGATTACCAAGTGCACCTATTTTGAAAATAAACAACCTCAAGGCCAGAGCAACTTCGCCAATATTACCGCCGAGAAAGCATCTGTTTTTGCTTTAGAGGGCATTTACGACTTTACTAATAAACTTCAATTAGCAGAAAAAATAGCCTTCAAATGGGGCGAGGAAAGGGTGTCTGGCTTTGATTACACTAAATCTTCAACCTGGCTTTGGATAAACAGGCTAAATTATAAACTTGATGAATATTGGGGGCTATCCGGTGAATACCGTATCTTAAATCAGCGCCAAGCCGATGACAGAAATCAAGGTTTTCTCTTAGAAATAAATAGAAATATTGGAGATTTCATCCAAGTAGGAGTGGGTTATAACTTTACTAAATTCTCCGATGATCTAGTGCACGGCAACAATTATACTAGCCAAGGCCCATATTTTAGGGTAACTACTAAATTCTTTGACCGAACCCCTGAAGAAGTAGCGCGCATTAACAAAAAGAGAGCAGAGCGAAGAAAAGAATTGGAACTTAAAAGACAGGCTAAAGAAAAGTCTTACTTACAGCAAGAAGGAAAACATTGACAAAGCCTAATAAAATGGTACAATAACTATCGTATGTAATAAAAGATTAGAAAATCTTAGGCCGTGAAGGAAGACAACTAACCTTTACGGTTTTTTTGTCTGATGTTACTGGGGGTAAATATTAAAAAGATAAAGATGTCGCATAAGGGCAGGAAATGTAGATTTAGGCGCTGTAAGCACATTTTAAGTATTTATAATCACGAGGCTTATTGCCATATCCATCTTGGCCAAGCAACTCAGGAATATAAACATAAGATTACCAAATAATTATGATGCATAAAACTAATACTAATAATACAGGTGAAAGTTTTTACGGCTTAGGTATCGCGCCGAAGATTCTTGATATTCTTGAGCGTATCAAGTTCAAGGTTCCGACGCCGATTCAACTTAAAGCTATCCCTTTGGCGATTGAAGGTAAGGATATTATTGGTATCGCCCAGACGGGTACAGGTAAAACTCATGCTTTTGCTATTCCTATGGTGCAGCGGCTTGCGCAAAAAAAAGGAATAGGTTTAGTTTTAGCGCCTACCCGGGAATTGGCTATCCAGATTGACGAGGCTTTTCATGCAATCGCGCAGCAATTTTTGATGCGCACTGCTTGCCTTATCGGCGGAGCTCCGATGTATGACCAGGTTGAAGCTCTGCGTAAAAATCCCCGCGTAATAATCGCAACTCCGGGCAGGCTGCTTGATCATATGAGCCATTGGAATGTGATGCCTAATGAGGTGGTAATGTTGGTACTCGACGAAGCGGACCGTATGCTTGATATGGGATTTGCTCCGCAGATAGAGCGGATTTTGCGTTTTCTGCCTAAAGACAGGCAAACTATGCTTTTTTCCGCGACAATACCCAAAGAGATCATGCAAATCGCCGCTAAATATATGAAGCTTCCTGTTTCTGTCGAGATAGCCCCTTCCGGGACTACCGCGGAACACGTAACTCAGGAATTATTTATTGTTAAAAAAGAAGCTAAATTAAGGCTGCTTGATAAAATACTCGCGCAATATCACGGGGCAACCCTTTTGTTCTCCCGGACAAAACATAACGCGCGTAAAATAGCGAAAGGCATCAGGGATTTAGGGCATAGTGCAATTGAAATGCATTCGAATCGTTCTCTTGCTCAGCGCCGCGAAGCGCTCCAAGGTTTTAAGTCTGGCAAATATAGGGTACTTGTTGCTACTGATATTGCTGCCAGGGGAATTGATGTAACCGGTATTGAGCTGGTCATCAATTATGATCTTCCCGAAGATGCGCAAAACTATGTTCACCGTATCGGCCGTACAGCTCGGGCAGGGCATAAAGGGCATGCGATTTCTTTTGCGACGCCTGATCAAAGCCGCGATGTGCGGGATATCGAAAAACTTATCCGGACTGCATTGCCAATTTCTAAGCATCCTGAGGTTTCCACAGAACAGTTTAGTCAGTCTTCCCGTCATGTTTTAAATAAAAGGCCAAAATTTAATTATAAAAAAGGCCATAATAAATTCCGCAGATTTTAATTAAATTGAAAATTGAAAATTCTATTTGACAAAATAAGAAAAGATGATATACTTAACACTGTAGTAAATAAAAGTTTAGAAGTCTTGGCCGCAAGGAGGAGGATAGCTAATCTTGCGGTTTTTTTGTTTGTATCATTAATTACTCCGTTAGAAAGAAAAAATCTAGCAGGTAGGTAAATATGATAAAGATTTCTAACGGAGTTTACTATAAATTTTAGTAGAAGGAGGTAATAATAATGGCAAAAGGAATAGTAAAGTGGTTCAATAACCAAAAAGGTTATGGGTTCATTACTCCTGAAAACGGAAGCGATGTGTTCGTGCATCATTCTGTAATTAAGGGAGATGGTTACAAGTCGTTAGAAGAAGGTGCGCAAGTTGAGTTTGACATCGAAAAAGGCCCTAAAGGTGAACAAGCTACTAACGTAGTAAAGCTATAACCAAACAATGAAACAGGGCCCGGTAATAAAAGAGCCGGGTCCTGTTTTTTTCACAAAATGCCTGCATAAGTTTTGAACAGGCAGGGAGATTATAAATGCATAATGGCAAAATTAAGAAGTTGATTGGCGAGAGAGGTTTTGGTTTTATCAGCGATACAGACGGAAGAGATGTGTTTTTTCATCAAAATAGCCTTATCGATGTAAAATTTTCTGATTTAACTGAAGGCCAAGAAGTAGAATTTGACGTTGAAAAAACAGCCAAGGGTGCATCCGCAGTTAATGTGCATACAAGCCCAAAGGTTTAAAGAATGAAAATAGCATTGATTGAGCCTCGTGCCTCAGAGGCAAATGTCTATAGTATGTTGTCCATGCCCTTGTTGGGCCCGGTATATTTAGGGACCATCCTTAGAAACATGGGGCATGAGGTTGAAATTTTCAACGAAGATATGTTTACGCCTGATTATAAAAATTTAGGCGCGGACTTAATTGGCATTTCAATCTTAACTGCGACAGCCAGGCGTGGCTATGAGATAGCAAAAAAATTCCCTAAAGAGAAAGTAATTATCGGTGGAGTCCATGCAAGTCTTTTACCTGAAGAGGCCATACAGTTCGCTCGCCAGGTTGTAGTAGGAGAAGCTGAAGGCGTTATCGCAGATATCGCCAGCGGCAAGAGACAAGAGAAAATAGTTCAAGGTAAACCTGTTGAAAACCTAGATACTTTACCAAGCCCTGATTTTTCATTAATCAAGGGATTACGTTTTTCTCATTCACTTATGCCGATCTCTACGTCAAGAGGCTGTCCTTTTGATTGTAGTTTTTGTTCTGTCACAAAAATGTTTGGCCGCAAATACCGTTTCCGCAGTCCTGAAAATATCATCACGGAGATAAAATCCAGGAAAGCAAAATCGATATTTTTTTGTGATGATAATTTTACCGCTCATCCTAAGCGTACCAAGCTTTTATTAACCCTTATGTTGAAAAATAAAATAAAGAATTGGTCGTGTCAGGTGCGCTGTGATGCCGCTAAAGATAAAGAGCTTCTAGATTCGATGGCACAGACAGGTTGTAAGCTGGTTTGTATAGGTCTTGAGTCTGTTAATCCTATGACGCTTAAGGCCTATGATAAAAGTCAGACCATTGAAGAGATTAAGGCTGCTATTCGGTCGTTTCATAAAAGAAAAATAAAAATTCACGGGATGTTTGTTTTAGGCGGAGAGGACGATAATAAAAATACAGTATTGGAAACCTTAAAATTCTCGCTCAAAGAAAAAATCGATACTATTCAGATGTCGGTTTTAACACCTTTTCCCGGGACAAAAGTTTATGAAGTTCTCCAAGCGCAAAAGCGGATTTTTACTAAAGATTGGAACCTATATGATGGCCAACACATTGTTTTTAACCCGAAGTTATTATCCGCCAAAGATCTGCAGTTGAGCGTCCTGAAAGCTTATAAAAAATATTATTCTCTCTATAGATCGTTTTCTTTGCTGCTTAAGCTGCGTTTTCGAAATGCTATGTTTCGCTTTATGGGAAACTTCATTATTAAAGAATGGGTAAGGCGAAATCGCAAAATGCATTGGCTCCTGCAGCAGGCACAACCGCTAAACAAATAGTCCAATCTCCCCCCTATATCAAAACAAACTATTTAAATTCCATTGTAAATTTTTGCTTTTGCGTTAAAATAGATAAAGGCTAAAATGAAAAAAGATACCTCTAGCGTAAAAAAAATGTTAGAAATCGGAAGATTTCTAATTCCTTGTAGGGTATATGAGAACAAGGGGCCGCATATTATATGTATTAACGGTGTGCAGCAGTCTATGGCAATGTGGCATAGCTTTGTTTTGCGTTTCGGGCGTGATTATAGAATCGTTCTTTTTGATTTTCCTAATCAGGGTAAAGGCAGGATTATTTCTGGGCCTAAGCAGGTAACCTTTGATGAGCAAGTTGAGATACTTCTGGCAGTAATGGATAAGACAAATGTAAGCTTAGATGCGACGATTTGCGCTGCTTCCTGGGGCGGAGTGATCGCAGTTGCGCTTGCTGCGGAATACCCAAATAGGATTAAAAGGTTAATTTTAGCGAGCCTGGGGACAAAACCGAATAAGAAAATGGTAGAAACCATTAAAAAAGGCTCTGGTATAGATATAAATGACCGTGATCAAATGGCTCAAATATTATTAAAGAGTTTCGGAGATGAGCTTCCTTTGCGGATTAAGCAGAAAATTATCAGTCAATTTCAATCAATGAAAGAAGAAGAGGTGCGCTCATTCTATGAACACGGATTATTTATAATTTCTTCAAAAAATTTAAGCGACCTGGTAAATTTAAAAAACATCAAAGCCAAAACTCTCCTGTTGAATGGAGAAAAAGATACAATTATCGACTTAGAAGATGTCAAATTTCTTGCAACTCAGATTCCTAATTGCGAACTTAAGATTATAAAAGGCGTGGGGCATTTCCTGCATATGGAGCGCGAGGAAGTTTTAGATATTTATGAAGATATCCTAAGCCGTATTGAGCAAGAGGCGCTTAAAACAAGAAGATGAGTAGGGAAAAGTTAATTTCAGAATTTCTTTCTTTGGTTTGTGTTGATAATTTTGACGACGTCTATAGTAAAGATATTGTAGACGGAAAGTATTTCGGTATGCCGCTTGAGTCAATCATTGCTGCCGAAAAAAAACTCCTTTCACCGGGTAAACAAAAAATCGCGTATTTCTCTATGGAGTACGGATTAGGAACAAGTTTTTATAACAAGTTTACCACCAGCCGCGCAATTGACCCTAAAAATAAAATTCCGGAAAATAATGTCTTTTCAAATTACAGCTTGGCCGATTATTATTTTTCTTTGAATACGGGCAATATAATTGATCTTCCGCTATACAGCGGAGGCCTTGGCGTATTGGCAGGGGATACCATGAAAACAATGGCGGATTATAAGCTTGGGGCTGTTGGCGTAGGTGTTCTTTGGCATTCCGGTTATTTCAGGCAAAAATTCTGGTTTAAATACGGCCAGGCTCCTGAGAAAACCCAATGGGATATTTTTTCTTACCCCGGGTTAATACCTTTAAAAAACAAAATCAGGATTACCTTAAAATCAGAAGAGATAATTTTAAGGTTATGGAAATACTATATCTATAGCTATAAGCATGATTATGCCATACCGTTAATATTATTAGATTCTAATGTCGAACCGAATAGCCCGAAGCTAAAGCTTGTTACAGATCAGCTTTACAGAAGCGGCGATGTCTGGATCAAGATGTTTCAGAGGGTGATTCTTGGGCTTGGGGGTACCTCAGCATTAAAAGAATTAGGGTATCCTATTGATATATTTCATCTTAACGAGGGCCATGCGGTATTTGCTTTTATCGAACAAGCAAGGGGCCTTTCGGGCACTGACATAGAAAAACTAAAAAGTAAATTTTTTTACACTTGCCATACACCGGTCGAAGCCGGCCACGATAAATTTTCTTTAAATGATTTGAGCCAGGTCGTAAAGAAAGATGACCTTGATTTATTAGAGAAATTCGGTAAGGATAAAGATGGCATGATAAACCTGACCTTGTTATCGATGAACATTGCGTCTTGCGTTAATTCTGTTTCAAAGCAGCATCAAAAAATAATGCATCTGCAATTTCCCCGCTGCAAAGAACGGATAAAATCTGTAACAAATGGCGTGCATCCTTATACATGGATCTCCCAGCGGTTTATCGGGTTGTTCGAAAAATTTCCTTTGCTATTGCATGAGTTTAAGAGTAATCCGATGATTTTAGCCAAGGTTATTGAGTTAAAAAATTCTCAGGAGTTTCGCAATGAATTATGGCTTGCGCATCAGGCTAATAAGGATGATTTTTGCAATTTGTTTGGGAAATGGAAGCTGAAGAAAGATGTTTTGACTATCTGCTGGGCAAGAAGAATGGCTGCTTATAAAAGGCCCAGCCTGATACTTCACGATATAAAAAGGCTGATTGATATTGCGCAGAAAATTGGGCCATTACAAATAATCCTCGCAGGAAAGGCCCATCCTAATGATAATTTGGGTTTTACCTATGTTAATGAGATGCTGGATAAGATAGATTTATTGGGAGATTCTTATGATATCCTTAAAATCATCGCGTTGGAAAATTATGATATTTCTATGGCCAAGATGCTTATTTCAAGCGTAGATGTCTGGCTGAATAATCCACTCCCGCCGTTTGAGGCCTCCGGGACAAGCGGGATGAAGGCTATTCTAAACGGTGTTGTGCAGGTTAGCACCTTTGATGGCTGGATTGCTGAGGCAGCAGAAAAAAATATCGGCGTGATCTTTGGTTTTAGGCCGCAAGAAAATAGCTTAGGCAACCAGCAAGAATTGCATTTAGAAGATGATTCAGAAAAACTCTATGGTGTTTTAGAAGATGTAGCAAGGCTATATTATAAAACAAATTTAGGAGGGAAAGTTGATGCTTCTTCCGGCTGGATAGATATGATGATCAATTGTATTGCTGCCGGCAGTGTGTTTAATACCTACAGGATGCTCGATGAATATAAGCATAATATTTGGGGTATTGATTAAACCCATAAATTTGCATACACGCTTTTATGCCAAGTTTGTCGTTGTAAAACGTATTCTATTGCAAATTTTTGGTTTAAAAGAAAGGGTTAATTTATGAAAGAGATAAAATTTGATTTTAATAATATGTTTAGTTTTAGCGTAGGTAACAAACATGGGGTTACGCTAGGTGAACTCGATAGCCTTGCTAAAGCGATTTCAAAAGCCCACAAGCATCTTGCGAGCGTTATCTCCAATAATGCCTGTAGGGTTAACCTTTCTCTTGAGTGGGTAAAACTGCCTTTCCAAGACCAAGGAATTATCCAAAAAATTCAGGGATTAGGCAGAGAAATTGCCAAAAAATATGAAAATGTGCTTTTTTTAGGGATTGGCGGATCTTATTTAGGATTGAAGGCAGCACAGGATGCGTTAGCGCCTGCTTATTATAATGAGTTTAGTAATTTAAGAAAAGGGGCCCCAAGAATTTATTTTGAAGGTAACAATCTTGACCCGGATACGTTACAGGTATTATTAAAAAATCTTGCTCCGAAAAAAACCTTTGTAATTGTCATTTCTAAATCCGGCGAAACCACAGAAACCAAGGCCGCATTTGCTGTGGTTGAGCCCTGGCTTAAAAAAGCTAATCCTAAGTATTATGGCCGCCAGATTATTGCTATTACTGACCCAAAATCAGGAACCTTGCGTAAAAGAGTCAATGAAGAACAGGCAAGGGATCCGCTAAGTTTTCGTAATTTGCCTTTATTAAAAGGTGTAGGCGGAAGATTTTCGGAGTTTAATATGGGGTTATTACATTTGGCAATTATAGGAATTAAAATTCAGGAAGTATTGCAGGGAGCTGCTTGCATGGCAAAAAGATGCAGCTTACCTGATATTTACAAAAATCCCGCTTATATGTTTGCGATATTACAGTATATTCTTTATCGAAGAAAGGGTAAATCAATTGCTCTAACGATGCCATTTTCCGAAACGCTTAAATCTACGGCTGATTGGTATTCACAGTTGCTCGGAGAAAGTTTAGGCAAAAAATACGCGAGGAAGATAGAAGTAAATCAAGCTGGAGTTGAATTTTGGCGCGCGGATAAAGAACATGTTGTTAATGTCGGCAGGACACCTGTAGCAGCTCGTGGTAGTAACGACCTTCATTCAATACAGCAAAATAATATTGAAGGTGAAAATAATAAAGCTATTACCTTTATAAAGGTTGAAAAATTCAGGCATGATATTAAGGTTGCAGATGGAGCGGGAATTCTCGCGAATAAATTATATTCGCATCTTTTAGCATTAGCACAAGAGGCAACTGAGTGGGCGCTGACGAGGGAATCCCGGCCAAATGCTACGATTATTATGCCGGAAGTGACTCCTTATTATTGGGGAGGGTTATTGTTTTTCTTTGAGATGGCCACTGCCTTTGAAGGAGAGCTATTGAATATAAACGCCTTTGATCAGCCGGGCGTTGAGGGCTACAAGAATTATATGTATTATAAGCTGCAAAAAAGCGGCTTAGATAAGGAAACAGAAAACGAAATAAAAAACAACCCCTTATTAAAGAAGCCAGGATTTATTATCTAAGCTTAGGCTTTATGATAAAAAATATAATAATAATTTTTTTAATATTCATTATTCTTGTTTGTGCCGGTGTAATTTATTTAAACAAGGTAATGCTCCCTGTAAAAATCAAATCTTTAATTGTTACAACCCTCCAGGAACAAACGCATAAAAAAGTAACCCTGGGGGATGTGCAGCTAAATATCTTTAAAGGCATAGTTTTAAGAGACCTCAAGATTTTTGATGGCTCAGAAACAATTGCTAGTTTAAAGGAGGGTTCTTGTACATTTTTAGTTTGGCCATTTTTTAAGAAACAAATTATTATTCCTACCCTTAATTTTAAAGCTCCGGAAATATTTTTAGAGCGCAGGGTTGATAATACACTGAATATCCTGGAGTTTTTTAAGCAAAAAAAATCTTCAAATTCAAAACCAAAATTTGCTCTTTACATTTATAAAATTAACGTAATCGCAGGACGAATAATTTTTAAGGACAGCGCGGTAACTCCATCATTGGTTAAGACAGTAGAAAATATTAATCTTGTCGCCAATCTTTCATTGCCTACCAATATTAAATTCAATTTTAAGTTACAAATTAAAGATACTAT
>JAZDFW010000059.1:0-14739 GCA_043807505.1 Candidatus Omnitrophota bacterium
TAAAGAATCGTCTTTTCGGTATCTTTATCAAAAAAATGCACTTTGCTCATATCAAAAACTACGTCGATATCTTGATTAACTTTCGGCCTGTCATGAGCGCCTACGCGGGCGATAAAAGTATGTTTCCCTGTGTTAAGATAAAGATAGACTTCTGAGCCCATAGGCTCAACAACTTCACAATTGACTCTTATGATATTTTCAGAGGGAGCTTCTGAAACAAATAACTTGTCATAGATATCTTCAGAACGAATGCCAAAAATGACCTCTCGGCCAATGTAAGGGGTAATGCCCTTGTACATGTCCTCAACAAGCTTTACGAGAATTTTACCTTCATCAAAATAAATTCTGCCGTCTTTTTTTATTATCCTGCCATTCATAAAATTCATGGGAGGTGAACCGATAAAACCGGCAACGAATTTATTCTTAGGTTTATCGTAAACAGTAATAGGATCTGCTACCTGATGCAAAACACCGTCTTTCATTACGGCAATACGATCACCCATAGTCATGGCTTCAACCTGATCATGTGTAACATAGATTATTGTAGTTTGTAACCTAATATGGAGCTTATGGATTTCTGTACGCATCTGAACCCTAAGTTTTGCGTCAAGATTACTTAAAGGCTCATCAAACAAGAAAACCAGCGGTTTTCTTACAATAGCCCTGCCTACGGCAACGCGCTGCCTCTCGCCGCCAGAAAGCTCACGGGGACGCCGGCCTAAAAGATGTTTTAATCCTAGAATATCCGCGGCTTCATTAACGCGCTGTATGATTTCATTTTTAGGGTAATGCCGCAGCTTAAGGCCAAAGGCCATATTTTCAAAAACTGTCATATGCGGATACAAGGCATAATTTTGGAAAACCATGGCGATATCGCGGTCTTTTGCCGGAACTTCATTGACTATTTTATCGCCAATGTAAATACAACCTTCTGTAATTTCTTCGAGGCCGGCAATCATTCTTAAGGTTGTAGACTTACCGCATCCTGACGGCCCCACCAAAACCATAAACTCTTTATTCTCTACGCCAAGATTTACTCGATCAACAACCCTTACGCCGGTTGAATAAGTCTTTGAAACATCTTTTAAACTAACTTGTGCCATTTTTCCTTTGTTATTTCTTTAAGATTCAAAAAATAAAATAGATTCATAGTGTACATTCTAATCTACAAAAAATCAACCTAAATAATCAAGCAACTGGCTCAAGATAGCTTTCAAATTTTTTCGATTAACTATCATGTCTACCATACCATGCTCAAGAAGAAATTCTGAACGCTGGAATCCTGGAGGCAATTTCTGCCTTATTGTCTGTTCAATTACCCGCGGCCCGGTAAAACCGATTAATGCCTTTGGCTCGGCAACAGTTATATCTCCTAATGCGGCAAATGACGCCATAACCCCAGCCATAGTCGGATTAGTCAACACGGAAATAAAGGGGAGCTTTGCCTGATGATGATACGCAAGCGCGCCTGATGTTTTAGCCATCTGCATTAGGCTATACATACCTTCGTACATCCGTGCCCCACCACCTGAGCCCGAAACAATTATTAAAGGCAGGTGATTTTTTGTAGCGGCTTCAATGGCGCGTGTAATTTTTTCTCCCACCACTGACCCCATTGTTCCCATGATAAACCGTGAATCCGTCACCGCAATAATTACTTTTTTATTTTCCAGTAAGCCCGTGCCCGAAACTATAGCGTCTTTTAATCCGGTAGCTGCCTGATCCTGGGCTAACTTTTCCTTATACGTCTTAGGGCCTTTAAAATCAAGCGGATCGCCGGAAATCATATCTTTATCAAATTCCTGAAAGGTATCTTTATCAAAAAGCATGTTCATTCTTTCATAGGCATCTAATGTAAAATGGTGGCTGCATTTAGGACAAACCTTAAGATTTTCTTCAAGGGTTTTATTATACAATACCTCGGAACATTCCCCGCATTTTGTCCAGAGCCCATCAGGCATCTCTTTTCTTTTTAATCTGACAATCGTATATTTTGGCTTGCCAAAAAGTGCCATTTTCCATCCTTGTTTGATTAAAATTTATTGATTACCAATCCCGAAAGGACCTTGGGGTAAAAAAATGTTGATTTTGACGGCATTTTCTCGCCGCTTAAGGCAACCGCCATGATCTGTTCAATTCTGGCGGGATTTAAAAATATTGCTATTGATAGATTGTTCTTATCGGCTTTCTCAATTAATTCATCGTTGTTATGGCTGTATTCAATATTTACTTTATCTTCTATATCCATGCCTAAAATTCTTTTAAGGATTAAATAATTTAAAATCGAGACATCCAGAGACCTGCAATCTTTATGTTTATCAATGATTATTTTATCTACTATCTTAACATTTTTCAAACGAAGCAGCCAAAACTTTTTATTTCTATACATTCCTATCACATGCTCAGTGTTACCCGCCTTCTGCATCAGAAAGAAAAATTTAGTCTTATCCTTAACTTCTTCTATGGCAAAATAAACGCTCAGGGCTGACTTAAATTTTTCCATATCAAAATTCGCATCAAGCTTAACAAACCGGTTTATCGGCAGAATAGTCAGGCCCCGATTATCGGTATTCGTAAAATATGCAAGTATATAATTAAAATTATCTTCTCTCATTTCCTCCCGGTAAAGGCTTGCAACCTCATAACGATGGTGCCCGTCAGCAATGAAAATATTTTCATCCCGCATCAAAGATTGAATTTTCTCCAACACATCCGGTTCATCAATCCTCCATATTTTATGGTTGATGCTCTCGGTGTCGGTAACCTCAATAAATGGTTTTTTATTTTGGATGTATTTTTGGTACATCCGCTGAATAACACGTTTGTGATCCCTAAAGATGACAAATATAGGGCTTAAATTTGCCTTAACCTGCCTGATTAGTTTTAACCTATCTTCTTTTGGTTCAACTCGGGTGTGTTCATGCTTAAAAGTACAGGAATTTTTATCTTCTAATTTTAAAAGCGCAATAAATCCAAGGCGCGTCTTCTTCTCCCCTTTAAGATTATATTGCTGACAATAAAAATAAATCGCTGGCATTTTTTCCTGAACTAATACCTGAGTTTCTATCCAATTTTTAAAATCGTTTCCAGCTTTTTTGTACTTATCTTCTCCGAAAACATCTTTACCTAAAAGAATATGAATTAAATTATGCGGATGGCAATCCAAAAAAAACTGCTGCTGCGCAGGCGAAATCACATCATAAGGAGGACAAACCACATTCTTAAGATCTTTAATTTTTTCTTGATTATAAATAAAGGCTTTAAAAGGTTTTATCTCGGTCATTTCTAAATTAACTAAAAACGTTGCAGGAAAAGTTGGATTAAGCTTCCCAATAAAGTACCTGAGCTATCGGTAAAAACATCAAACCCGCAAGGGTACCGATTAGGCACAAAAGATTGATGAAACTCATCAATAATACCATAAAGCGTGCCAAAAAAAAGTGAAAATAATAATAATTTTAGAGGCGTTAAATTTAAGAATGTAAATTTAGCTGATCTAGTAAAGAGAAGGCCTAAGATCGCATAGATAGCGATATGGAATACAACATCCTGAAAAGGAAATAACAGCGGGATATCCTTACCCGGAATGCTAGAAAAATGAAATATTACTCCCATCCAGGCAAATACCGGCAGCCATAAGATTGAAAGCTTTAGTTTGTTCTTTTTATTTAGCATGAGGACAAGACTGACATCCTTCTTTAGGTTTAGCACAACCACCGGCTGTATCAGACGGTGATTTTTTCCGATAATCAGTTGCATAGAAACCAGGCCCTTTAAAAATTACTCCTATGCCGCTGCTGATTAGGCGCTTTACTTTTTTACCGCATTTTGGGCAGGAACTTAACGGTTTATCGGTTATCTTTTGGGTAGTTTCGAAATTGTACCCGCAATGCATACATTCATATTCATAAGTTGGCATTATATCTCCTTATCGAAATGTTCTTTTGATTTTATCAGCAAAACTTCTGCCAGTTGGCCCTTCGCCTGAGGCACGGGCAAATTCTTCTATTAATCTACGTTGTTCAGAACTAAGCTCTTTAGGGATCTCAACATTAACCCTGATTAACTCATCACCAACATCCCGAGAATGCACATCCGGAATACCTTTGCCTCTTAAACGAAAAATACTGCCTGACTGTGTCCCGGCAGGAATTTTCATTTCCGCCTTACCTCCAAGCGTAGGTACTTCTATTTCTGCTCCTAAAATAGCTTGAGCTAATGTTATTTTAGCCTGAGTCAAAATATCATTGTCGTGCCTTTCAAAAAGCGAATGGGGACAAACTTCAATCACAACATACAAATCACCACGGCCAGCAGCGCCTGCTTCGCCTTCTCCTCGGACTCTCAGGTTTGATCCTGTATTAACTCCAGCGGGAATTTTTACTTTAATCTTATGCGTTTCTTTTACCCTGCCTTCTCCTCGGCAACTCGGGCATGGCGATTGAATAATCGCGCCTTCGCCTGAACACTTAGAACAGGTCTGAGCAACTTGAAAAAAACCACTTGATACAACCATTCTCCCCGAACCCCGGCATTGCGGACAAGCTACTTTTTTACTGCCTGGTTTTGCGCCCGTGCCCGAACAAACAGCGCAAATCTCATATCTGGGTAAAGTAATGGTTTTTTCCGTGCCGCTTGCCGCTTCTTCGAGGGTAATATTTACCGCTACCTCTAAATCTCTTCCTCTTTTGGGCCGTCTTCCGCGGCGCCCCCGTGAACCAGAAATATCAAAACCTAAATCACTAAAAATTTCATCGAAAAGCCCGCCACCGACTCCATAATCGCCCAAATCCTGAAATACACTGCCGAAATCAGCGCCTTTAAAAATATCCTCGTAAGCGTATTTCTGGTCTATTCCGGCATGGCCATATTGGTCGTAAAGCGCGCGCTTCTGGGAATCGGACAAAACCGCGTAAGCTTCGGAGATATCTTTAAATTTTTCCTCAGCCGCTTTTTTTTCTTCATGCGGCACTCTGTCGGGATGGAATTTTAAAGCAAGCCCCCTATAAGAGCGCTTTATATCATCAAGTGTAGCGCTTTTCCCAACACCCAATATTTCGTAATAGTCGCGTTTAGTTGACATCACAGGTTAATTGTTATTTTTTCTTATCATCTTCTTCCTTAAACTCCGCATCAATCACATCTTCCTTGCCGCCTTTTTCGCTCTTATTTTCTTCTTCCTTATTTTCTTGCGGCTCAGCTTTTTGCTGTGATTGCTGCTGTTTTTGGGCTGCCTGCTTATAAATCTCTTCGGCTAATTTATGCGAAGCCTTGGTTAATTCATCCATTCCTTTTTTTATTCTATCCACATTTTTATCTTTAATAGCTTGTTTTAAATCATTACTCTTTACTTCGATATCCGCACGCTCAGCCTGAGATACTTTATCACCATAATCCTTAAGTGATTTTTCTGTGGCATAAACCAAGTTATCCGCCTGGTTAATTACCTCAATTTCTTCTTTTTTCTTGGCATCTTCAGCGGCAAATTTCTCCGCGTCTTTAACCATCTTTTCAATTTCTTCCTTGGAAAGTTTCTTAGGGGCGCTGATCTTTATTGACTGCTCTTTACCGGTTCCCAAGTCTTTTGCTGAAACATGCACAATGCCGTTTGCGTCTATATCAAAACCAACTTCAACTTGCGGCACTCCGCGCGGCGCAGGGGGAATTCCCACTAAATCAAATCTGCCCAATTCAACATTATCATTGGCTAGAGGGCGCTCACCCTGTAAAACGCGTATAGTAACTGCTGTTTGATTATCCGCGGCAGTTGAAAAAATCTGAGATTTTCTGGTTGGTATCGTAGTGTTTCTTTCGATTAATTTTGTGCTAACTCCCCCCAATGTTTCAATACCTAAAGAAAGCGGGGTAACATCAAGAAGCAAAACATCCTTTACGTCGCCTTTGATGATAGCAGCCTGAACTGCCGCACCCAAAGCAACGCATTCCATCGGATCTACGCCACGTTCAATTTTTTTCCCGACAAAATCCTCGACGAATTTTTGCACAATAGGCATACGAGTCGGGCCACCGACCATAATAATTCTGTCGATATCGGATGCTTTAAGTTTGGCGTCTGTAATCGCCTGCTCCATAGGATGACGACATCTATCAATTATCGGGCCAATCAAATCTTCTAACTTCGCGCGCGTGATTGTCATGGTCAAATGCTTGGGCCCTGACGCATCAGCGGTAATAAAAGGAAGATTAAGGTCAGTGCTGACCGTTGAAGATAATTCAATCTTGGCTTTTTCTGCTGCTTCGCGCACTCTCTGCACTGCCATTTTATCATTCATCAGGTCAATACCGGTTTCACGTTTAAATTGCCCCGCGATATATTCAAGCAGGATCTTATCCATATCAGTTCCTCCCAGCTGCGTATCGCCGGAAGTGGATTTTACTTCAAAAACTCCCTGAGCCATTTCCATAATAGTAACGTCCAGTGTACCGCCGCCTAAATCAAAAACCATGATCTTTTGTTCTTTTTGAGATTTTTCCAGGCCATAAGCCAGGCATGCCGCGGTTGGCTCATT
Source organism: Candidatus Omnitrophota bacterium (assembly GCA_043807505.1). Classification (GTDB taxonomy): domain Bacteria; phylum Omnitrophota; class Gorgyraeia; order Gygaellales; family Profunditerraquicolaceae; genus JAZDFW01. The sequence continues at coordinate 6,531 of JAZDFW010000059.1, forward strand.
GATAATGCGTAAAACTTTCAATCCGGCGATTTCACCCGCGTCTTTTGTCGCGGTCCTTTGATTATCATCAAAGTAGGCGGGGCAAGTAATAACTACCTCTTCAATCTTATCGCCCAAATATGCCTCAGCATCCTGTTTAATTTTCTGCAAGATAAAAGCTGAAATCTGCTGCGGCGAATATTCTTTGCCATAAACTTTAAAATGATAGTCACTGCCCATCTTACGTTTTGCTGCCTGAATTGTGCCTTCAGGATTTATAGCAGCTTGCCTTCTTGCCGGTTCCCCGACTAAACGCTGCCCATCCTTAGTAAAAGCAACGTATGAAGGAAAAGCTTTTCCTGAAGCAACACCCGCGCCTTCTGCCGAAGGAATAATTACAGGCCTGCCGCCTTCCATAACTGCTGCTGCTGAATTAGATGTACCTAAGTCGATTCCTATAACCTTAGCCATTTTACACCTCCTTGAGCACCTTATGTTTTGATTTAGCGAAACTTCGACGAGTGCATTAAAATTTAGTTTTTTGAAATTTTAATGCATCTTACGAGTCGAAGTAAGGCTTTAACCGGTGCTTTTTTTAGAAACCTTTACTTTCGCTGTTCGGATTATCCTATCGTTCAACATATACCCCTTTTGCAATTCTTCAACAATTGTGTGTTCCGCAAGCTCCTTGTTTTCCACTTGCATCAAAGCTTCGTGTAAATGCGGATCAAAAATCTTCCCTTCAGCCTCAATTGGCTTCACGCCATAATCCTTAAGCATTTCATAAAGGTGCGCCAAAATCATCTCAACACCTTTTAAAAAACCCGATATATCCTGATGTTGCTCCTGGGCTAACCCAACTGTCCGCTCAAGGTCATCTAAAACATTTAATAATTCTAAAATAATGCCTTCATTGGCAAATTTTACAAAATCCTGCTTTTCTTTCTCCAGGCGCTTGCGCGCATTATCAAAATCTGCCTGCAAACGTAAGAGCTTATCCCAATAAACTTTCGCCTGATCAGCTTCATCTTTTAACTTGAGATATTCTGATTCCTTAAGAACTATAATCTTCCCTTCTTTTTTCTCTTCTTCTTTTTCGTGTTCTTTGTTATTATTTTTTTCTTCATTCATTTTTTGTGTCATATCTCATCCAAAGTATCGCTTAGGATATCCGACATATAATCCAACGCCGGAATAATATGCGTGTATTCCATGCGTTTTGGGCCTAAAACCGCAATCCTCCCTGAGGACTTTTTCCTGATTGAATAGCTCGAAATTACCAGAGAACAATCTTCAATCTCCGGGCATTCTAATTCGTCACCTATATAAACCTTTACCTTTTCTTTAAAATCACGGTTGATAATGTTAAGCAAGGCTTGTTTATTTTCAATAGTCTTAATTAATAGCCGAATGCGCCCTGAATCCCTAAACTCAGGCTGTTCTAAAATAAAACTTAAACCCTTATAATAAAGCATCTGATTCTCGTCTAAAAAAGAGACTAAGCTGGCATAATGAGTAACTGCCGAAAGAAGGTCAGTAGTCCTTTCTAGGATATCTTCTATCTTTTTTACCGCCATTCTCAATTCTTTTCCGATGCGGACTTTTTCGGTATCCAATAGCTCCATCTGAGAGATCAGAAAATCTACATAATAACGGTAACCTTTATTAGTAGGAATCCTGCCGCCAGAAGTATACGGATGCTTTAGATAGCCATCTACTTCCAACTCTTTAAAAATATTCCTTATAGTTGCGGAGCTAAGGTTAAAATCATTAGCCAAATCCTCAGAAGCAACCGGCAACGCATCCTTAATATACTTATTAATGACCGCAGTCAAAACCGCTCTTTTTCTTGATTCGGGATCAATTATTTTTGTCATAATCTACCTTCTGCTAACCAATTTTTGTTTGAAGAATTCAAAGCGATAGTTTAACACAATTTGTTCCCTTGTCAATCTTATTTCGATGCCTATATTGGCTTATTAGCACTGACTACCTAAGAGTGCTAACTAAAAGGCGAAAAAATTACTCGTTTGCTTCTTTCTCTAAAATTATTTGATATTCTAATAGATATGCTCTATCTCTTTGTCTTGCAGTATCTTATTAGCAACAATTTTTGGTAGATTTAATGATATTTTTATTCCTTTTTGTTGGTATTTTATCTCTTTTACTTGGCCTTTACGATAAAATAAATCAACTAAATCCATACGTGAATGCGGGATAATAATTTCTATGGAAACCATTTTATCTTGAAAATTTTCCTGAATTCTACTTAATAATGCATCGATATTAGATTTGAGTTTTGCTGAAATAGGGATAGAATTATGAAAATCCTCTCTTAATTTAAATAACCACGAAGGGTCACTAATAAGGTCGATTTTATTTAAAGCAATAATTGTTGGCTTATCTCTAACCCCCAGCTCGTTTAAAACGCTATTAACTGACTTGCTAAGCTCATGCACACGTGGATGGCTTGCATCTAAAATATGAATTAATAAATCCGCCTCTGCCACTTCTTCAAGTGTAGCCTTAAAGGCTTCAATTAGATGATGCGGAAGATTGTGCAAAAATCCAACCGTATCGGAAATAATGATATTTTCACCATTAGGCAGTTTTAGGTTTTTACTCAGCGGATCTAATGTAGTAAATAAGCTATCCGCGACAACTTGGCCTGCGTTTGTCAGTGTATTTAAAAGCGTGCTTTTACCAGCATTGGTATAACCAACCAATGCTACCGTAGGTATCGCATTTTCTTTTCTTTTCTTTCTAAGGATTTGACGGTGTAAACAGTGGCGTTTTAAATCATTTTTTAACCTGTCAATGCGCTTTCTGATCCGCCTGCGGTCAACCTCAAGTTTTTGTTCTCCCGGGCCCCTTGTGCCAATACCGCCTCCTAAACGTGAAAGCATGACTCCCTTACCGGTTAATCGTGGCAGAAGATACTGTAACTGCGCCAGTTCAACCTGTGTTTTTCCTTCAGGTGTTTTAGCATGCCGGGCAAATATATCAAGGATAAGCTGAGTCCGGTCAATCGTTTTTTTACCGATTACTTCTTCAAGATTTCTTTGCTGTGTTCCGGATAAATCATAACTAAAGATAACCGTATCAATATTCTCTTCTTGGCAGGCAAGGCCAATCTCTTCTGCCTTCCCCTTACCGATAAATAGGTTGGGTGTCGGCCTATCGCGAACACAAGTAATATTATCCACAACCTCTGCTCCTGCTGTAACACTCAGCTCTTCCAACTCCAAAGCGTAATCTTCCAAATACCAACTGTCTTTTTCAGAATCTAATTTTATCGTAACTAAAAGAGTTCTTTCCATATTCTATCCCCTATATTTCTTGGCTTTTGATTTTCTTTGATTTGAAGCCATTTAATTCTTTTATCTTTACGAAACCAAGTTAATTGCCGCTTGGCATAAGCCTTGGTATTACGTTTCATTAATGCCTTGGCTGTATCTAAATCATATTCCCCTTTAAAATACCCTTTGAGTTCATTTATCCCAATTGCGTATTGCGCGGTTTTACTAAGTTTAAGCTTAAGCAGCTTTTCTACTTCACCAAGTAATCCTTGTTTAAACATTCTATCTACGCGCTTTTCAATGCGGCTATAAAGTAATTCCTGAGGTAGATCAAGGCAAAAAATCTCTACATCGTAATTTTCGCTTAAGCCTTTTCTTTGTTTTTGTAAATAAGATATGGGTTTTCCTGTTGCCATAAATACTTCCAGTGCCCGCACAAGGCGCTTTGTATCATTAGGGTGAATTTTTAAGGCTGCCTGAGGGTCTATTTTTTTTAACTTATCGTGTAAATACCGGCTGCCTTGAATTTCTGCTTGCCTGTAAAGCCTTTTTCGTATCAATTCACTCGGAGGTTTAATTTTAAAAATACCATTTACTGCAATCGACATATACAGGCCGGTTCCACCGGCAAAAACCGGAACCTTGCCCCTCTTTATGATTTCATTAATCTTCCTAAGTGCGGCTTTATGATAGCTTGCTACATTATATTCTCTTGTTGGCGGCACAATGTCAATTAAATGATGCGGAATTTGTTTTTTAAATTTTAGCGAAGGCTGGGAAGTTAAAACATCCATTCCTTTATAAACCTGCATTGAATCGCAAGATATAATTTCGCCGTTTATCTTTTTAGCTAAACTTAGCGCGGCCTCCGTCTTACCTGTTGCTGTCGGGCCGACGATAAAAATAATTTTCTTTTTCATTTCCCTAAAATACTGAGTTCCTTTTCAATAATTTCTCTATCAACCTTACGCCAGCGGCTAACATTTTTCAAAGCAATTAGTAAGTCTTTCTTAGCGCCCTGAATATCTTGAGTTGATTTTTTAGCCATAGCCAGCTCAAAACGCGCCCTAAAATCTTGGGCGTCCAAAGATACGGCCTTTTCTAACATTTGTTTTGCTTCTTGAAATCTCATCTCTTGATTATAGATATATCCTAAATTATAATATGCATCGAAACAATTGGGGCTAATATCTACAACTTCTTTAAATTTTTCCTCTGCTGATTTAAAATCATAAGTTTTACAATAAATTATCCCCAATCTAAATATCGCCCGGCGGTTTTGCGGATCAAGCTGGCTTGCCTCATTTAATTCTTTAATTGCCTGTTGGAAGTTTAAGTTACGCTCAAACGCATTTGACCTGTTTAAATGATACTCATATATTGAAAGATTGTTTTTAAGGCGATTGATGTTTTGATTGGCGTAAACGCTTGCGTAATCAAGTAACCAAAAAATTAAAATCACCGCTAAAATTAACGCGCAAAAATTAAAATACCGCTTTTGCCTTAGCGTATTCCAGATGCTAAAAATGCCAAAACTGGCAAAGATTAATAAATACGGCACCACCATAACGCGGTACCTGGCTGTAACAAAGAATATCGCGATACTCACAGAAAGACTGAATAGAATAATATAAAGCAATACATTCTTATGGAAGTTTTTTAAGCCAAGCAACATCCCTAATAACCCAAACGGCAATATAAATTTTAAAAGCAAAAAATTCAATTTTAAAAACCTTAGTTTCTCGGCAATAAAATTAAATTCGATATCATGGACGATTTCCCGGGGAATAAAAACATATATAAATCTATTCATTAATAAATTTAGAAACCTCCCCGGCTCTTGACGAATAAAACTTTGTGCCCTATTAAACCAATAGCTGGAAACCTCAGAAGTCGAAAGGCGCCGCCTTAAGTTGCTCTCGGCGATAATCTTTGAATCACGAAACATATCATCCTGATTCATGGTTATATCCGCCGGACAAAAAAATGTTCCGGTGGCCTCCGGGTTATTCCCTAAATAAAAATTAATACCTAAATTCCCGGTAATCAACACAGGGTCTTTTTCTACCAGGTAATTTCTTAGCGTTACACATCCAATAATAATACTCATGCCGGCTAAAAAAATTATAAAATTATAAAATTTCTTTTTAAATTCAAGCTTGCTATTTCCCAAAACCCAAGCCATCGCCAGTACCCCGAAAATAAGGATATTGCCTTGAGTTATTACGCAAATACCCAAAAAAATACCTATGCAAAATAATTTTTTTGCGCGTGGTGGGCCTTTAAGGTATAAAATCCAGAGAAATAAAATCGAGTTTAAAAATAACGATATGCTGGTATAAACCAATAACCCTTCATAAAATATAAATAAACCATAACAGGCTGAAAATAAACCTGCAAGTAACCCGATATTTCTGTCAAATAATTTTTTTGCGATAAGAAAGATTAATATACAGTTAACTCCGCCCAAAACAAACTGTAGGGAATAGATAAAAACTAAATTAGTTCCGAAGGCCTTAAATATCAAGGCCACCCAATAAGCGTAAAACGGCCATTTCATAAACGCCTTACTTCCCCAAATATCACCGCTTACAATATCCTTCGCCCAAAAATAATATGACTGGCTATCAGAAGCTTGTAGAATTGGAAAAATATTCGTATCTTTATAGAAATTAAAATAAACAATCCTTAATGCAATCGCTACAATAAAGATAATCAAAATAAATAGAATATCTTTTTTATTAAACTGAAATTTTGCGGTATCGGTCATTTTTTAGGGAAAGATTTTTGTAGGATAACCTTCCAGAGAAAGCTTATTTTCAAGTTGAGATGCCTCAAGGCGCGATTGTAATTTACCAACTCTTACTCGATACGACTTATTACCTGCAGCCTCCAACACAACAGTATAAGCATCATATCCATTACTTAGCAATTTATTAGCTAAATTTTGGGCATTCGCAGGCTTCGAAAAAGAACCTACTTGAACAGTATAAAATAAAGTCGCACCCCCTAAATCATTATCTGATTTTATTTCAAGATTTAAAGGATAATCTTTTTTTAGTTTTGCCAGGTAATCTTCTGCAACTTTCGTATTGCCGATTTTTGCCGCACATTCACTTAATCTGTAATATGCCTGTGGCAGTAATTTTGACTTTGGAGATTTATTTATCAGGCCTTTATAATAACTTTCGGCTTTTGTATAATCGCCTTTAAAAAAATAGGTATCCCCAAGGCCCATTATGGATTCTTCGATAAATCTGCTGTTTTTAAACTCGTCGATAATTATTTCGAATATGTCTGAAGCACGAAGATAATTCCCGTCTTTTAGATAACTTAAGCCTAAAATATAATACAATTCACCAGCTTCAGAATTGGTTCCGGATTTAGCAAGCAGCTTTTCCCCTTCTAAAATTGCCGACTTATAATCACCTGATAGAAAATAAACCTTCACCTGCTCAATATTCAAAGCATAAATATTATTAAAAATTCCAAACCACAAACAACAAATTATAAACAATCCAGCCTTACGAGTTAACATTTTTTCCTCTTGGAAATATTCTTCTGCAATTCAAGTATCAATTGGTGCCTTTTCTCTTTCTCATGCCTTGGTATATCATCAACCATTTTTGCTGCTTCAGTATGCGGCCTCACAGAGTATTTAAAAATGTATGCTCCGTCAAATTTAAGTTTTTTCATCAAATCATAAGTTGCCATAAAATCTTCTTCGGCCTCTGTAGGAAAACCAACGATAATATCGGTTGTTAAAACTCCGTTTTTAATTATTTTACGAAATTCTTTTGCTAAATCTATATAGGCATTAACCGAATATTGGCGGTTCATAAGTTTTAAGACCCTGTCTGAACCGGATTGAATTGGTAAATGCAGGCATTTCTTCAGGTTATCTAATTCATTCATCACTTTAAATAATTCCTTTGAGGTATCTTTTGGATGAGAAGTAACAAAACTAAATTCTTTCAGTCCTTTTATTTTATTTATAAGTTTTAATAAACCAATAAAATTTATTTGCGACTCATACGCATTCACGTTCTGCCCTAAAAGCGTAATTTTAGTTTTATTGTTTTTAACTGCTTCTTCTATTTCCTGAATAATATCTTTGTAATTACGGTGGCGTAAAAGACCTCGTACATAAGGCACAATACAATAGGAACAGAAGTTTGAACAACCCTCTGAAATTACTACAAAGGCGTGTTCCTTATCTTTATAAAACCCGGCGTGGTAAATCTCTTCCGGACGGATTTCACCGTCAGTTTCCCAGATTTTGCGCAGAGGCGCACACCGGACTATCCGACGATCACTAATCAATCGCTCCGCAATCTCCGGGATTCTATGTATATCCTGCGGCCCGACCACAAAGCTTACATGAGGAGACCTTTCAAAAATACCCTCTTTATAATTCTGTGCCATACAGCCGACGAGCCCGATTACAGGGACTGTCCCCGAAGGGGACTGTCCCTGTTTCTTAAACCTCTTACTAATCCTCCCTATCTCGCTCCAAACCTTCTCCTCCGCGTGCTGGCGAACCGAACAGGTATTAAAAATAATAACATCCGCCTCCTCAGGCAGGTCAATTATTTTATAGCCTGCTTTTCCAAGAATCCCGCAAATCACCTCCGAATCGCGGGCGTTCATTTGGCAGCCCAGAGTGCGTATGAACACTTTTTTTGATATATCTTCTTGTTTCATAGTGAATTACGTGATTTTAAATCTCTGTTTTTAGGTTTACATAAAACTGTCTAAACCAATGAATGTGCGAGACGCTAAAATATATTTAACTCCATGCCGTTCAATCTGTTAGATTTATTTTTCGGACTTCTTAACAAAGTTAACATTTTATCATATTCTTCCACTTTATCAGATCCTCGATGTCTAAAACTGTAAAAACCGGATAGTTCCTGTAGTCGCGTTTTGGC
>JAZDFW010000060.1:0-22743 GCA_043807505.1 Candidatus Omnitrophota bacterium
GTTGATGGCGATGCTGCGGCAGCCATGCGTTATACCGAGGCGCGCCTTGCTTCTATTGCCGATGACATGCTCGGGGATATTGATAAGGAGACGGTAAACTTCGGCCCTAATTTTGACGCCTCTTTGCAGGAACCGCTTTTATTGCCGGCAACATTACCTAATCTTTTAGTCAATGGTTCAAGCGGCATTGCCGTAGGCATGGCAACAAATATTCCACCTCACAATTTGAATGAAGTAGCAGATGCTATTATCTATTTGCTTGATAACACCCAAGCCCAAATAAAAGATTTAATGCGCTATATTAAGGGCCCGGATTTTCCGACGGGTGGCATAATTTGCGGCAGGAGCCCGATCAAAGATGCTTATACAACAGGCAGGGGTAAGCTTACTGTGCGCGCCAAGGCAACTGTTGAACACCAAAAGAGCGGTAAAGACATGATTATTGTTACCGAGATTCCATACCAGGTGCAAAAGGCTGCTGTAATTGAAGCTGCTGCCTCCCTGGTTGACGATAAAAAGTTGGAAGGCGTAACTGACATTCGTGACGAGTCAGATAAAGACGGTATGCGCATTGTTTTTGAGCTTAAGCGTGATGCAGAGCCCCAGATAGTTTTAAACCAATTATTTAAACATACCCAACTAGAAACAACTTTTGGCATTATTATGCTGGCCTTAGTGGGTAATCGGCCGAAAGTTTTAAATTTACGCCAGGTATTGGATTGTTATATCGAACACAGAAAAAGTATTGTCCGGCGCCGGACGCAATTTGAATTAGACAAGGCCCTAAAAAGAGCGCACATATTAGAAGGCTTAAAAATCGCCTTAAAGTTTATTGACCGTATTATTAAGGTGATTAAGACTTCTAAGACCGTAATCCTGGCAAAAGAAAATTTAATTAAAGAATTCGGCCTTTCCGACATACAGGCGCAGGCGATCTTAGAAATGCAGTTGCAGCGCCTGACTGCGCTTGAGCAGGATAAGATAGAGGCAGAATATGTAGAACTACTTAAAAAAATAGAAGCGTGCCGGGCAATATTGGCCTCGGAGAAAAGAATTGAGGGAATTATCAAGGAAGAATTGCAGCAGTTAAAAAAACAATACGGCGATGAGCGCAGGACAGAAATCGTCGGAGAAGTAGAAGAGTTTGTAATAGAAGATTTAATCGCCGAAGAGGATGTGGTGGTAACTATCAGCCATGGCGGATATATTAAGCGCCTGCCGGTTAGCGCGTACCGTAAGCAAAAACGCGGGGGCAGAGGCGCTACCGGAGCAGAGGTTAAAGATGAAGATTTTATTGAGCATCTTTTTGTTGCTTCGACAAAAGACTTTCTTTTAATCTTTACCGACAAGGGGCAGGTGCACTGGCTGAAGGTTTATGAAATTCCACAAGCTGGCCGCGTTTCAAAAGGGAAAGCTATCGTTAACCTTCTTCAGATGGAGGCTGCAGCCAAGATAAGCTCTACTGTTCCGGTAAAAGAATTTTCTGCGGATAAATATCTGGTGATGGTAACCAAAAACGGCAGTATTAAGAAGACTAAACTTGATGCCTATGGCAATCCGCGCAAAGGCGGGATTATCGGGATCACCTTGGATAAAGATGACGCATTGATTGGAGTTGAGCTTACCGACGGAAAACAGGAATTGTTAATCGGCACCCGGCAAGGCAAGGCGATTAGGTTCCCTGAAATTAAAGTGCGCGATATGGGCAGAGGGGCTCGCGGCGTGCGCGGGATTTCTTTAGGTAAAAAAGACCTGGTAGTTGATATGGTTGTCCCGCAAAAAAATTCGGCAGTTTTAACCGTTACGGAATTAGGTTTTGCCAAGCGCACAACAGTGGAAGAATACCGCCTGACCAGCCGCGGCGGAAAGGGAGTTATTAATATTAAGGTTACGGATAAAAACGGCGAAGTAGTGAGCTTAAAAGCTGTTAGCGATAATGATGAGTTAATGGTGATTACGCAAAACGGAATTTTCTTACGCTGCGCGGTAAAAGACATCCGTGAAACCGGCCGCTCCTCTCAAGGCGTGCGCTTAATTAGGCTTCAGGATAAGGATCATGTTTCAGGTGTTGCTTCAGTAATTGCAGAAGAAGAGGAAGAATAATCTTTCGACCCTGTCGTCTAGCCTGGTCTAGGACAAGAGCTTTTCAAGCTCTCGACACGGGTTCAAATCCCGTCAGGGTCATTAAATGTGTACCCCGCTTCGTAAGCGTGGCAAAATTCTCTACGATAATTTTGGCGTATTCAGCGGGGTGTCGCTAAATAAAAACTTAGGGTGCTCCCCCGCTTCGTAAGCGTGGCAAAATTCTCTTTGACAATTTTGCCGCACTCCGCGGGGTGTCGCTAGACAAAAACATAAGGTGTTCTTATCCCGCCGTTAGCGGGGTTTCGCTGTATAAAAATAGTACTCCGCTTCATAAGCTACGCCAAAATTCTCTACGATAATTTTGGCGTATTCAGCGGAGTTTCGCTAAATAAAAACTTAGGGTGCTCAATGTGCGGAATAATTGGTTATGTTGGTTTAAAAGAAGCGCAGCCATTCCTTTTAGATGGCCTCAAGCGCTTGGAATACCGCGGTTACGATTCTTGCGGTATGGTTACTTATATTGACCGCAAACAATCACTTTCTGTCAGAAAACTCCCGGGCAAAATTAAAGATTTAGAAAAATTACTCAAAAACAAACCTCTTTCCGGCACCTGCGGAATTGGACATTGCCGCTGGGCAACCCACGGGGCCCCAAATCAAATTAATTCGCATCCACACTTAGACTGCAAAGAAGAAATCGGTATTGTGCATAACGGCATTATTGAAAATTACTCCCAGTTAAAACAAGGGCTGATTAAAGAAGGCCACCGGTTTTTAAGCCAGACCGACACCGAAGTTATTGTGCACTTAATCGAAAAATTTTACCGCCAAATTTCTCTGGAAGAAGCAATAAGAAAGGCTTTAGCAAAATTGGAAGGCTCCTTTGCTATCGGAGTTATTTCAAAAAGAGAGCCTGGTAAATTAGTTGGCGCCAGAAAGGGCAGCCCCCTGGTAGTCGGCATAGGTAAAAACGAAAATTTTCTTGCTTCTGATATTCCTGCACTCTTGAATTTTACCAAAGACGTCCTGTTTTTAGAAGATAATGAAATGGTGGTTTTAACAAGCGATTTTGTGAGAGTAACTAATCTTTCCGGCGGTACAGTGAAAAGAGAGGTTACGCGGATAAGTTGGGATATTTCTCAGGCGCAAAAACAAGGCTGGCCGCATTTTATGCTGAAAGAAATTAATGAACAACCGAAAATTTTGGCAGGGATCTTGAGCCAACGGCTGAAAAAAGGCTTAGAAGAGATTTGTTTTGAAGAGCTGGATATTTCTCGTGAAAAATTAGCACAGGTAAATAATATTGCAATTGTTGCCTGTGGTACGGCATACCATGCCGGCCTTTGTGGTAAATATATCTTAGAGGAACTTTGCGGCATTCCGGTTAGTGTCGACGTATCAAGTGAATTTCGTTACCGTGACCCCCTGGTTAAAAAAGGGGACCTGGTAATTTCTATAAGTCAATCCGGGGAAACCGCAGACACCTTGGCTGCGGTGCGCCAGGCAAAGAAAAAGGGCGCTGCGACATTAACTATCTGCAATTGTTTAGGTTCGACTTTGGTTAGGGAGTCAGACGGTGTAATTTATACTCATGCCGGCCCGGAAATCGGTGTTGCCTCAACCAAGGCTTTTACTGCCCAGTTAGCTGTTTTGTATCTTTTGGCATTGTATCTAGCGGGGATTAAAAAAACCTTGGCAAGAGAAAAAATTAGAAAAATTTTGGATAAATTTGCAACGGTCCCGGGTTTGCAAAAAGAGGTTTTAAAGAAACAAGGCCTGATAAAAGTTTTAGCCAGCAAACACCATAATTTTGGCTCATTTTTATTTTTAGGCAGAAACATAAATTATCCTGTGGCTTTGGAAGGAGCATTAAAGCTTAAAGAAATTTCCTATATTCCTGCCGAAGGCTATGCTGCCGGAGAAATGAAACACGGGCCAATTGCATTAATTGACGAATACCGCGCTGTAGTTTGCATTGCCCCGGAATCAAAGGTTTATGAAAAAATGGTTTCCAATATCGAGGAAATTCGTTCCCGCAAAGGCATCATTATTGCCATTGCTACTGACGGCGATGAAAAAATCAAAGAATTAACAACTGAAGTGATTTATATTCCGCGAATTGATGAATTTTTTTCTCCTTTGTTGACAGCGCTGCCTCTACAGTTATTAGCCTACCATGTTGCAGTCAAGCGCGGTTGCGATGTTGACCAGCCGCGGAATTTAGCAAAGTCAGTAACCGTAGAGTAATCCATGAGCTGTCAGCACACATGCTATATATAGTCGCCACCCCCATAGGTAATTTAAAAGACATTACTTTCCGAGCAGTGGAAGTTTTGAAGTCAGTGGATTTAATTGCTTGCGAAGATACTCGCCATACCGCAATCCTTTTAAATCATTACGGCATTAAAAAACCTACTACCAGCTTCTATCAGCACAACAGAATCACAAAGGCGCAGTATTTAATTAAGGTTTTAAAAGAGGGAAAGTCTGTAGCCTTGGTTTCTGATGCTGGAACTCCGGGTATTTTGGATCCAGGTTACAATATTATTAACCTGGCCATAGAGAACAGAATAGAAATTTCTTTTATTCCCGGGCCAACTGCTTTTGTGAATGCCTTGGTTTTATCAGGAAAACCCGCGCATAAATTTATCTTCGCGGGATTTCTAACGAATAAACCAATTGCGCGCAAAAATAGCCTCAAGGAATTACTAAAATTAAAATATACGCTTGTCTTTTATGAGTCTTGCCATAGGATACAGGCAACTTTAGAGGATATACAGGAAGTCTTTGGCGATAAAGAGATTTTCGTAGCAAGAGAACTGACTAAAAAATTTGAAGAGCTAAAACGAGGTAAGGCAGCGGATATTTTAGCAGAGTTAAAAGCTCAAAAGCCGCGGGGCGAATTTGTGATCATAATATAAGGATTGCCTTGACAAGCATCATGGCGTATGGTATATTTATTAAAATATTTAAACTACCCTTTAAGCCAGATCCAGAGAGACTGGTAAGGAAGAAAGATGTATAAAATAAAATTTATCAATATAACCCTTGGCAAAAACACATGCCAGGGGTATTTTTTTGCCGCAGAAGGCGGCACACCGGCCCATCCTTTAAGGCCGGGTGTAAGGGGGTCAAAGCTAAAATGACGGAAAAAGCAAAAATATTAGACCAAGATACATTAAATCGTTCTCTGGCGCGCATCGCGCACGAGATTTTAGAGAAAAATAAAGGCACAAAAGGACTGTGTTTAGTCGGTATCAGAAACCGCGGGGCAATAATTGCAAAACGCCTTGCCGAGTGTATTGAGAAAATCGAAAAGGAACTAGTGCCGGTGGGGGTATTGGACATTACTTTATACCGCGACGACCTGACTTTAATTTCCAGCCAGCCGGTAGTGCACAAAACCGAAATAGATTTTGATATTACGGATAAATTCGTCGTTTTAGTCGACGATGTGCTTTATACCGGGCGCACTATCCGTGCCGCCATGGATGCGTTAATGGATTTAGGAAGGCCGAGGCTAATCCAATTAGCTGTTTTGATTGACCGGGGGCATCGTGAATTGCCCATTCGCGCTGATTATGCGGGGAAGAATATTCCGACGAGCCAAAACGAAACAGTTGAGGTCAGGTTGATAGAGGTTGATGGTTGTGACGAAGTGGTGATTATAGAAAAGGGCCGCTAAAATGATTTGGACCAGAAAAGATTTATTGGGGTTAGAGGATTTATCCGGGGAAGAGATAAGGTTTATATTAGAAACCGCGGATTCTTTTAAAGAAGTTTCCACTCGTGACATTAAAAAGGTTCCGGCACTGCGCGGTAAGACGGTAGTGAATTTATTTTATGAGCCATCAACAAGAACAAGGGTTTCTTTTGAAGTGGCGGCGAAAAGATTATCCGCCGATGTAATTAATATCGCCACAGAAACCTCCAGTGTCAAAAAAGGCGAGACCTTAATTGATACAGGCATGAATATTCAGGCGCTCAAGGCAGATATTATTGTTGTGCGCCATAATTATTCCGGCGCAGCCAAAATACTGGCGCGCCATGTAGATATCAGCGTTGTTAATGCCGGAGATGGATGGCATGAACATCCGACTCAGGCGTTATTGGATATATTTACCATAAAAGAAAAATTGGGAAAAATTGAAGGGCTGAATGTAACTATCGTCGGAGACATCGCGCATTCAAGGGTGGCGCGTTCCAATATTTGGGGTTTGACAAAATTAGGGGCAAAGGTTACTGTTTGTGCGCCAAAAATGCTGATCCCTGTAGGAATTGAGGAAATGGGCGCATGTGTTTCATCTAATATTGATACAGCCTTGCGTGATGCAGACGCAGTAAATATTTTAAGGATGCAATTTGAGCGGGATAAACAAACTGCTTTTCCGAAACAACTGGAATATTTTAAGAATTTCGGCATCACTAAAGAGCGCCTGGAAAAAACAAAAAAGAATATTCTTGTTATGCATCCCGGGCCGATTAATCGCGGTATTGAAATGTCAAGCGAGGTAGCTGACGGCAAAAATTCTGTGATATTAGAGCAGGTGACAAACGGTATTGCCGTAAGAATGGCGGTTTTATTTTTGGTTGCCCAAGGAAGAGAAAAGGATGAAATTACTCATTAAGAATGGCTATGTGGTTGATCCGGCAAATAAAATCAGCGAAATAAGGGATATCCTCGTAGAAAATTCCAAAATTTCCCAAGTTTCTAAAAGTATTTCCGTTAAGGCGGATCGAGTTATTGACGCAGTAGGTAAAATTGTTATGCCGGGAATTGTTGATATGCATGTGCATTTAAGAGAGCCCGGCAGAGAAGATAAAGAAACTATATTTTCCGGCACTAAGGCCGCGTTAAAAGGAGGCGTAACTTCGGTTTTAGCCATGCCGAACACAACACCGGCAATTGATTGTGCCGAACAGGTGGGCCTATTAAAAAATATTATTAAAAATACGGCCCAGGCAAATGTTTTTATCAGTGGAGCGATCAGTAAAGAAAGGTTAGGCGAGGAATTAACTGATATTGTAAAATTAAAAAAAGCAGGAGTAATTGCAATTACCGACGACGGTTCTTCGGTTAAGAATGACGCATTGTTTTCTAAGGCCTTGCAAAAAGCAAAAACGCAAAAAATCTTAGTGATTTGCCACTGTGAAGACAAGGCACTTTCTGCCGGAGGCGTGGTTAATCTCGGTGTGGTTTCTACCCGTCTTGGCCTAAGAGGAATACCTAAGGAATCAGAATATAAAATTGTCAAAAGAGATGTTGAGTTGGCTAAACGCTTCCAAGCAAAGGTGCATATTGCGCACGTAAGTTGCCAAGAATCAGTAGAAATAATTGCTCAGGCAAAGAAAAAAGGAATTCTGGTGACTGCAGAAACCGCCCCGCATTATTTTTCTCTTAGCCAAGAAGACCTGTTTGAGTATGATACAAATATGAAGATGAATCCGCCGCTACGAAGCTGCGCCGATAGAGAGGCGATAAAACAGGGTTTAAAAGATGGGACAATCGATGTGATTGCTTCAGATCATGCCCCGCACACAGAAAACGAGAAAGATATTGAGTTTGACCGGGCGGAATTCGGTGTGATTGGGCTGGAGACTGAATTAGCAGTTGCAATCACTGAGCTAGTTAACCAAAAAATGTTGAATTGGCTGCAGTTAGCGGAGAAATTTACGCTTAATCCGGCTAAAATTTTAGGCATAGATAAAGGGGTGTTAAGCCACGGTAAAGATGCCGATATAGTAATATTTTCTCCTGAGAAAGAATGGTTAGTGAAAAAAGGGGAAATTGTTTCCAAATCAAAAAATTCACCGTTTCTTAATCGAAAATTAAAAGGCGTGGTAAGATATACTATTCTGGCAGGAAAAGTTGTCTACGAGTCGGAGCTTTCCTAATAAAAAAGGGGGATTACGCAATGGAATTTATTGCTGATTTTCATGTCCATTCAAAATATTCACGCGCCACCAGTAAAAATATGGATGTTGTCCATATTGCTGAATGGGCAAAGCTTAAAGGTGTCACTTTAATGGGCACCGGAGATTTCACGCATCACTTGTGGTTAGAGGAATTGAAACACAACTTAGAAGAATTAGGCAATGGTTTATATAAATATCAAGACGTACATTTTATCTTAACTGCGGAAATTAGCAGTATCTATTCTAAAAACAACAAGTGCTATCGGATCCACAATTTAATCTTTAGCCCTTCGTTTAAAACCACGGATAAAATAAATACCGCACTTTCTAGAGTCGGTAATTTGGCAAGTGACGGACGGCCGATATTAGGATTAGATGCCGCGGAGCTTGCCCGAATTGTTTTTGATATCGATGAAAACTGCATAGTTATTCCGGCACATATCTGGACCCCGTGGTTTAGTGTTTTTGGCTCAATGTCGGGATTTGATAGGATCGAAGATTGTTTTGAAGACCAAACAGCAAAAATTTTTGCTTTAGAAACAGGTTTGTCTTCGGACCCCGGAATGAACTGGAGAGTCTCCGGCCTTGATAAATATACCTTAATCAGCAATTCTGACAGCCACTCACCTGCTAAAATCGGCCGTGAAGCCAATGTCTTTGATTGTGAGCTGGACTATCAAACAATTAGAGAAGTTTTAAAAACCAAGGATAAAAAGAGGTTCTTATATACGATAGAATTTTTCCCTGAAGAGGGTAAGTATCATTTTGACGGCCATCGGCTTTGTGATATTCGATTTTCTCCTGAAGAAACTAAAAAACATAACGGCAAATGTTCGAAGTGCGGCAAGCCGGTTACTGTGGGAGTAATGAACCGGGTGGATGTTTTGGCTGACCGGATGCAAGGCTATGTCCCAACAAACAGCATCCCATTTAAAAACCTGATTCCATTGGATGAGATTATTGCTGATGCTAAAGGTATCGCTAAAACCTCTGTTGCGGTGGAGCGAGAATACCGAAACGCAATAACTAAATTCGGGACAGAAATTGAAATTATTCTGCGGGCCACTCCGGAAGAACTGCGTAAAAATTTATCACCCAAGATTGCTGAGGGGGTATTAAGAGTACGTCAAGGCAAAATAAAGTTAATCCCCGGCTTTGACGGAGAATACGGGAAAATTTCTATTTTTGGGGACGAAGAACAAAAAACAGAAGGCGAAAAACAGCTTACTTTATTCTAACGCCCCTGTAGCGCAATGGATAGCGCACTAGCCTCCGGAGCTAGTGGTACAGGTCCGACTCCTGTCAGGGGCAATTAGACAAATAAAGAAGTGGAGCAGATTGCTCAATAATTAGGC
The DNA here is from genome assembly GCA_043807505.1 of Candidatus Omnitrophota bacterium. Lineage (GTDB taxonomy): Bacteria > Omnitrophota > Gorgyraeia > Gygaellales > Profunditerraquicolaceae > JAZDFW01. Next base: position 9,357 of record JAZDFW010000060.1, read on the forward strand.
AAAAATCTGGCTAAAGTGGTAGAAATTCTTGTCTGTGGGGGCTTAAGTGGAGGAGCATAATATGAAGTCAATTTTGATGTTGGAAGACGGTAAGAGTTTTCTTGGAGAGGCTTTGGCTGAAGGCGAGAGTATCGGTGAGTTAATTTTGAATACCGCCGTAGTCGGCTACCAGGAAATGATTACAGATCCTGCTAACGCAGGGAAAATTTTGGTGCTTACCTATCCTTTAATCGGCAACTATGGAATAGCGCCTAAGTTCAATGAATCGAAAAATGTTTTGCTTGCGGGGTTAGTAATTAAGGAAAAATCCCGTATTTATTCTAATTGGCAGGCAAAGTCTAGCTTTGACGATTTTGTAAAAAGCAATTCGCTCCTGACAATTACCGAAGTTGATACGCGTACTTTAACAGTGCATCTAAGACAAAAAGGCCAGATGTTAGGGATTGTTTCTACTAAAAGTTTTGATGAAAAAGAACTCATGGCAAAACTAAAATATTTTCGCAAGAAAACAGTAGAAAGTTTATTGCCAAAAATTTCCGTAAGCAAACCAGAACAGCGGGGAAGTAAAAAGGCGAAGAAAAAAATAGCGATTTTGGATTTAGGAATCACCAATAGTATTGTCAGGCAATTAGAAAACCTGAAATGTTCCCTGACTATTTTTCCTTATGATACTTCGGCGCAGGAAATTTTAAAAAGTAAGCCGGAAGGATTAATTATCTCTAATGGCCCGGAAGAAGATGTGGGGTTAGAGATCGTCATTAGCAATGTCAGTCAGCTGATTAATAAATTACCGATTTTAGGAATCTCGACTGGTTTTCAGGTTTTAGCGCGCGCTTTAGGCGCTAAGTTAAGTAAATTAAAGCTCGGCCATCGCGGCCTAAATTATCCGATGCATAATCCGGCCACCTATAAAGGAGAAATTACCGCGCAAAACCATTCTTATGTGGTGAACGCTGATTCGCTGAATAAGATCAAAGGCGTTAAAATCACCGGCTTTAACCTAAACGACCGCACAGTAGAAGAAATCGAAAGTAAAAAGCTTAAGATAATAGGCATTCAATATTATCCGGTATGCCCCGGGTTTGATGAAGTAAATGGTGTGTTTAAAAGATTTATTAAAATGATCGGAGCTCATAATGCCTAGACGAAAAGATATAAAAAAGATTCTTATAATTGGCTCTGGCCCGATTGTGATCGGCCAGGCTTGTGAATTTGATTATTCCGGATCTCAGGCCTGCAAGGCCCTGAAGGAAGAAGGATATTTTACGATATTAGTGAATTCAAATCCCGCCACGATTATGACTGATCCGGGGATGGCAGATGTTACTTATATTGAACCTTTGTCCGTAGAGATGGTTACTAAGATTATTGCTAAAGAACGTCCGGATGCCATTCTGCCGACGTTAGGGGGACAGACCGGATTGAATTTGGCATTTTTCTTGATGAAAGAAGGAGTTTTGAAAAAATATGGCGTTGAGTCAATCGGCGCATCAGTAAGCGCGATTTCTTGCGCCGAAGACCGGAATTTATTTAAAAAGGCGATGCAAGAAATCGGCGTGGATATGCCTAAAAGCGGGATTGCAACCACTGTTAGCGAGGGTATAAAAATCGGGTTAAATATTGGTTTTCCTCTAATCCTGCGGCCTGCATATTGTTTAGGCGGAAGCGGTGGTGCAATTGCCTATAACAAAGAAGAATTGGAAAAGGCGCTTTTAAAAGGCCTTGATGTCAGCCCTGTGCATCAGGTTCTGGTCGAGCAGTCAGTGCTTGGCTGGAAAGAGATTGAATTTGAAGTGATGCGCGACTGTGTAGACAACGTGATCATGGTTACCTCTATGGAGAACGTTGATCCAATGGGAGTGCATACCGGGGATAGCATTGTAGTTGCTCCTGCCCAGACTTTAACTGCCCAGGAGTATACTAATTTTGTTAATCTTAGCAAAAGGATTATCCGTAGAATTGGAATTTCGGGCGGTGGAGCAAACATCCAGTTTGGCCAGAATCCGCATAACGGCCGGATTGTAATTATCGAGGTAAATCCCCGGCTTTCACGATCTTCCGCGCTTGCTTCTAAAGCAACAGGGCTTCCTATTGCCAGAGTTGCCACAAAATTAGCCGTGGGTTTTACTTTGCCCGAGGTAATAAATCAAGTTACCGGAAAGACCATGTCGTTCTTTGAGCCAACAGTAGACTACTGTGTTTTTAAAATCTGCAGGTTTACTTTTGAAAAATTTCCCTTGGCTGACCACACTTTAAACACTTCGATGAAGGCAGTAGGGGAGGCAATGTCCATCGGTAGAAATTTTAAAGAGGCGCTGCAGAAAGGCATTCGTTCGATTGAAATCTCACGTTTTGGATTCGGTGCCGACGGCAAGGATAAAATCAGCGATGAGCAACTGCAAGACCCTGACGGGGGATTGTTAAAAACCATCAAAGATAAGATACGTATCCCTAATGACGAGAGGCTTTTTTATATTAGATATGCCCTTAAGGCAGGCCTATCGATAGACGAAATTTATGAGCTTTCTAAAATAGACCGCTGGTTTATCGACAATATGAAACAGTTAGTGGAAATAGAGGAGCAGATTAAAGAATATAGAAACAGCAAAATTGACGGCCAGATCAATCTTCCCGGCCAGTTGCTGAAAAAAGCAAAAGAGAATGGTTTTTCCGACCGGCAACTTGCTTTTTTATTAAATACCAAAGAGGATGCTATGAGAGAATTTCGTAAGAAGAAAAATTCGAAAGCGGTGTACAAATTGGTGGATACCTGCGCCGGCGAACTCAATGCCAAACAGCCGTATTTTTATTCTACTTATGAGACTCAAGACGAATCGCGCGTCAGTCAGAATAAGAAGGTAGTAATTTTAGGCGGCGGCCCCAACCGGATTGGCCAAGGCATCGAATTTGATTATTGCTGCTGCCATGCAGCCTATGCCTTAAAAGAAGAAGGTATCGATAGTATTATGATTAATTGTAACCCGGAGACGGTATCTACTGATTACGATACTTCAAACAGGCTGTATTTTGAGCCGATTACGATGGAGGATGTTTTAAATATTATCGAATTAGAAAAACCCATGGGAGTCATCGTGCAATTCGGAGGGCAGACGCCATTAAATTTGGCAGTGTCTTTACGCAAAGCAGGAGTTAATATATTGGGCACCAGCGCCGAAAGTATTGATATCGCAGAAAACCGCGAGCGTTTCAAGCAGATGTTGCATAAATTAGGCCTCCTACAGCCGGAAAGCGGAACCGCTTTTCAATATGAAGAGGCAAAAACAATTGCCAGAAAAATCGGCTATCCTGTTTTAGTCAGGCCTTCTTATGTCTTAGGCGGCAGGGCTATGGAAATTGTTTATGACGAAGAAAAATTAGAACAATTTATTATTGAGGCGGCTAAGGTTTCCGGGGAACACCCTGTCCTCATTGATAAATTTTTAGAAGATGCTATAGAAGTAGATGTTGACATGATCGGCGACGGCGAAACATTTGTTATTGGCGGGATCATGGAGCATATTGAAGAGGCGGGAATTCATTCAGGAGATTCGGCAATGGCGCTTCCGTCTTTTACATTATCGCAAGAGGCTCTGGATGAAATCCGCGCCGCAACATATAAAATGGCCAAAGAATTAAATTTATTGGGCCTGATGAATGTGCAATATGCGGTAAAAGACGAAAAGATTTATGTTTTAGAGGTTAACCCTCGGGCATCCCGCACCGTTCCTCTTGTTTCGAAAGTTATCGGCGTGCCTTTAGCAAGTCTTGCTACCAAGATTATGTTGGGCAGGAAGTTAAAAGATTTAAAATTTACCGAGGAAATTATTCCAAAACATGTGGCAGTAAAAGAATCGGTGTTTCCGTTTAATCGCTTCCCGGGCGTTGACATAATTTTAGGGCCTGAGATGAAATCTACGGGTGAGGTAATGGGGATTGATCGGGAATTCGGCTTGGCCTATATTAAAAGCCAGATTGCCGCCGGTCAAAAACTTCCGGTCAAAGGCAATGTTTTTATTTCAGTAAGAGATAAAGATAAACGCGCAGTTGTTTTAATTGCTAAAAAATTACTTGATTTGGGGTTCCATATCTATGCCACAGGTGGTACTGCCTGCGCCTTAGAGAAAAACAGTATTTCTGTAAAAGTCCTGCCCAAGGTTGCCGAAGGCCGGCCGAATGTTTTGGATTTAATGAAAGATGGAAAAATCCAGCTTGTGATTAACACGCCTTCCGGAAGAATACCGCGGGAGGATGAGGTAAAAATCCGCTCGCAGGTAATTTTGTACGGTATTGCTTATACTACGACAATTTCCGGGGCGCAAGCAACCGTAAATGGGCTTGAGTCGCTTTTGAAGAAAGGGCTGGATGTAAAATCATTGCAGGAATACCATAAAAAGCCAAAATCTAAATAGCACCAGGTGCTGATTTAAGCGGGTACCTGTCCCCCTATGGGGGACAGGTACAAGATTAGATTTGCACCAGGTACAAAGGAGAATGGTAGTGCCGGAGTTGCCCGAAGTTGAAACCATCAAAAAAGAATTAGAGCGGGTGTTGGCGGGGGAAAAGATTATTGACGTAATTGTTAATAACCCCAAGGTAATTCGTGAACCGAAAAAAGAAGATTTTGTTAAAGGCCTGAAGGATGTAGCAATCAAAAACATCTTGAGAAAGGGTAAACTGTTAATCTTTGAATTATCATCTGGGAAATTTCTTACTATCCATCTAAAGATGACTGGCCAGCTTGTTTATCCGGGTAATGCTAAGAAAAGCCGTATAAGTTTTAAGTTATCCGATGGCAAGCTGCTTGATTTTAATGACCAGCGTTTATTTGCCGAATTGCGTTTGGTAGATGATTGGCACAATTTAAAATTTATCCAGAGCCTTGGCCCTGAGCCATTTGATATCAAGGTAGAAAAATTCAAGGCAATGTTAGGTGCTAAAAAAACAAAAATCAAGCCTCTTTTAATGGATCAGGCTTTTCTCTGTGGCATTGGTAATCTTTATGCCGCAGAGGTTTTGTTCCGCGCCAAGATTCATCCGGAAAGATCAGCCGCAAGCTTAAGCGATCGTCAAAAAGAAGTGTTATTTAAAGAGATAAAAGATACTCTCCGGGAAGCAATTAAACACAAAGGTTCTTCTGTAGACCAGTATGTGCAGTTGTCAGGCAACCCGGGTGATTATGCAAAATACCATAAAGTTTATGACCGCCAGGGCAAGCCTTGTTTAATCTGCAAAACGCCGATTAAACGCACCAGCTTAGGCGGCAGGGGTACATATTTTTGCCCAAAGTGCCAAAAATAAGATGAAAACTCGTATAAAAATCCAGGGTTGCCTAATCTTTGTAGCCGCAGTAACGTTAATTTTTTATTCCAGATATTTGCTGCCGGATTATAAAAATCAGGCACAAAGGATACTTTTTGATATAGTGGGGACGGGTTTGTTTTTGGCAGGTTATTATTTACGAATTGCAGCTAGGGGCTATAAAGTAGAGCTGGATCCTGGCGCAAAGGCCTTGGCCGTAAAAGGCCTGTATGCTTTAACAAGAAACCCGATGTATTTAGGCACACTTTTGATTGGTTTAGGGATTACGTTTTTACTTTTAAAGTGGTGGCTGGGATTGATTTTTTTGTCAGTGTATCTTATAATATACATACCGCAAATAAAAAAAGAAGAAGAGAAATTATCCGCGCTTTTTGGGCCGGTATTTAAAAACTATTGCAAGTCAACCCCGCGATTTTTTCCACGTGTTAGGGCTTTATCGCATCCGGGAGAGTGGCAAGGAATAAGATTTAAATTAGCTTGGATAAAGAAAGAAAGTAACTCTCTTGTCCCGGCAATTCTATTTATTCTTGGCATAAAAATTTTGGAGTGTTTAAAATAATGGCTAAAAGAATATTTCAGGAGAAGCTAAAAGTAATCGCAAATAAGAGAATAAGCCAAAAATATTTCCAGCTTACGTTTGCATCCGCAAAAATAGCTTCTTTTATCCGTCCAGGGCAGTTTATAGAAATTAAAATTACCGATACAGTTGATCCGCTTTTGCGCCGGCCGCTTAGCGTACATCAGGCAGGAGGAAACTCTTTTAGCGTTTTGTGCGAAATAGTAGGAAAAGGCACACAGATTCTATCGCAGAAAAAGACAGGAGAATATTTAGATATTATTGGGCCTCTGGGTAACGGATTTAGCTTGAAAACAAAGCTTAAGGCTCAAGGAGCAAGGATATTAGTTGCCGGAGGAATAGGGGTAGCACCTTTAGTTTTTCTTGCAGAAGAGCTAAAGCAGCCTCATACTAAGGTTTTAATCGGCGCAAAGACAAAAAGGAACATTTTATGTCAAAAAGAATTTAAAAAAATAGGCTGTGATGTAAGAATAGCTACTGATGATGGCTCAGCGGGATTTAAAGGCAGAGTTACAGGCCTATTAAAGCAGATTCTACTTACGACTTACCTGCCTGCGGCTATATATGCTTGCGGGCCAAAACCGATGTTAAGAGAACTCGCTTACATTTGTAAAGATTATAAAATCCCGGCAGAAATTTCTTTGGAGGCGCACTTGAGCTGCGGATTCGGTGCATGTTTAGGATGTGCCGTAAATACAAAAACAGGTTTTCAAAGAGTTTGTCTTGAAGGGCCGGTTTTTAAAGCAGAAGACCTAATTTTGGATGATTGTTTTTAAATGAAGCCAAATTTATCAGTAAATATCGGCAGATTAAAATTGAAGAATGCGGTGATGGTTGCCTCGGGCACATTCGGTTATGCAGAAGAGTTCAGCGTTTTTTTAGACCCTAATAAATTAGGCGCAATCGTAACCAAGACTATTACTTTACAGCCTCGCCAGGGCAACCTTCCGCCAAGGACTTGCGAGACTCCCGCGGGCATGCTTAACTCCATTGGCTTAGAGAATCCCGGCATTGAGGCATTTATCGAGTCTAAATTACCGTCATTAAAGAAAATCGGCGTGCCGATTATTACCAGTATTGCCGCAGAAACTCCGGAGGAAATTTCCAGGATAGTCAAGTATTTGGATAAAACAGGTATAGATGCGATTGAATTAAATTTATCGTGCCCAAATGTTAAAAGAAAAAAATTTATTGGATTAAAGCCGGAAACTTTGGTTGCTCAGCATGCGCTTTGGACTAAAAATTTTGTTTTTGCAGCAAGAAAGTCCACAAGAAAGACACTGATAGCCAAGCTTTCTCCCAATGTTACCGATATTGCAGAAATCGCCAAGGCAGCACAGCAAGGCGGTAGCGATGCCGTAAGTTTAATAAACACTTTTTACGGTTTAAGTATCGATATTTACACAAGGAAGCCTAAGTTAGGCAATATTACCGGTGGTTTAAGCGGCCCGGCAATCAGGCCCATTGCTTTAAGGATGGTTTGGGAGGTTTATCAAAAAATTAAGATTCCCATCATCGGTATGGGGGGTATAATGGATACAAAAAGTGCCTTGGAATTCTTTATTGCCGGGGCAACGGCAATAAGCGTGGGCACGGCGAATTTCATTAACCCCAAAGTTACACTTGAAATAATCTTAGGGATACAAAAATATTTAAATGAAAATAAAATGCTATCTATAAAGGAATTAATAGGTTCACTAAAATGTTAGAATTAAAAGATAAATTAATAGTTGCATTAGATGTCGATACTTTGGAAAAAGCGGAGTTGATTGTTGATAAACTTCGCGGGAAAGTAAAGTTTTTTAAAGTTGGCAGCCAATTATTTACTGCCTATGGGCCAAAAGCAGTGGAAATGGTTGCAAAGAAAGGTAGTCAGGCATTTTTAGATTTAAAATTTCATGATATTCCCAATACAGTATATTTAGCTTCTAAAAGCGGCACTGCATTGAGCGTAAATTGTATTTCTACAGGCAATTTATGCAACGCTCCGGTTTTTATGATGACTGTCCATATAAAAGGCGGCAGAGAAATGTTGCGCTGGGCTGTTAGGGGTGCTGCAGAAAAGGCCAAAGAATTAAATGTCGCCAAGCCTTTTATTGTAGGTGTTACAAGATTAACCAGCGATCAAGGCGGTGAGTTTATTGAGAAAGAAGTCCTAGCTGCCGCAAGGATTGCTAAAGATGCGGGTTTAGATGGAGTTGTTTGTTCAGCTCTTGAAGCAAAAAAAGTCAGAGAAGAATTCGGGAAAGAATTTATCATTGTAACCCCGGGCATTAGGGCCAAGGATGCTCCTATAAACGATCAAAAGAGGACGGCAACTGCTCAAGAAGCAATTGAGGCAGGGGCTAATTATATTGTTGTCGGCCGGCCGATTATCGAAGCAAAAGACCCGCTAAAGGCAGTAGAAGAGTTAATTACTTAAGGAGTTACTCCGCTTCGTAAGCGCGGCAAAATTCTCTACGTTCCCCTTCGGGGACCTTGCAATTTTGCCGCACTACGCGGAGTCTCGCTAAACAGAAGCTTAAGGTGCTCGAGGAGATAACCATGACAGAAGATATTAAAATTTTAATCGAAAAGATTAATCAGGAAGGCGTTATCGCAGGAGAAGAAAAAGCCAGAGTTATAGAAAATCAGGCCCGGATTAAAGCAGAAGGGATTTTAAGCCAAGCAAAAGCCGAAGCTGAAAGACTGATTTATGAAGCGCAAGATGAGATTTCTAAAATGCAGGAAAAAGAAAAAACGCTGCTTGAGCAGGCAGCAAGAGACACAATACTGGTTTTAAGGCAAGAGATTAATGCTATGTTGAATAGGCTTGTTGAAAAAGAGGTAGATAGGGCGCTTGCGCCGGAAGCATTATTTAGAATCTTAAGCATGATTATCCAGGCTGCCTGCGCCAACACAAAAGGAGAAATAATTGTTACCTTGAATAAAGAAGATTTGCATGCCTTGGAATCCGGATTTCTGGCGAAGCTAAAGGATAAAGTTAAGCAGGAAATTGTTTTAAGGCCAGCGGAAAATATCCACGGCGGCTTTATCATTAGTTATGATGCGGGGAAATCACAATTTGATTTTAGCGACAAAGCACTTGCTGAATACATAGGAACATATCTTAAGCCAAAACTGAAAGAAATTTTGTAATTTTCATATGCCTTGCCTGTATCCTTATGTGGTATCAAGTTTACCAATGCTCCATTTCGGAGCAAAACCGCCATTCTCCTTCGAAAAGTTTCTGGAGCTTTGCCGGGATTTGATCCCTGCGCAGGATATTCAGGTATTAGAGAGGATTAATTTTGGAAAGCCTTCAAAAGATTGCCAGATAATCAGCAGGTGGCTTGAATTTGAGGTAACACTAAAGAACGAGTTGGTAAAAATAAGGGCAGTGCGCAAGAAAATCGATCCGGCAAAATATTTACGGCCCGATGAATGTGCCGGAATAGGCTTGCACCATGTTGCTTTAGCAGCGCAGAGGAACCCTTCGCCTTTAGAGGCAGAGAAAATATTAGATCATGAACGCTGGAATTTCTTGGATGAGTTGTCGTTTGGCCACTACTTTGATTTAAGCTGTTTAATTATTTATGCATATAAACTTTTGATTTTAGAGCGCTGGGAGAAGATTAGAAACGCTGATAAGGAACAATTACTAGAAGGTCTAACCACTAAAAATTAACTTCGAGGTAAATATGGCAAAAAGAATAGGTTTTATTTCTAAGATCAACGCAAATATGGTGACAGTTACCTTCGAAGATTTTGTTATCCAAAACGAGGTAGCTTTTATTTTGCACAACGACGAACGGCTCAAAGCCGAAGTTATCCGGGTGCGCCAGAAAAATGCAGAAATGCAGGTTTATGAAAGTACCGCAGGATTAAAAATCGGGGAGAAAGTGGAATTTACCGAAGAATTGCTTTCTGTAGAGCTGGGCCCCGGGCTCTTGGGGCAGATTTTTGATGGATTGCAAAATCCCCTGCCCTTGTTAGCGCAGAAATGTGGATTCTTTCTGCAGCGGGGAGTTTATATCAAGGCCTTGGAAGAGGGCAAAGAATGGGAATTTAGCCCTCTTGTAAAAGCCAGAGATATGGTGCGTCCCGGAGAGCGAATTGGTTTTGTTCCTGAAAAAATGATTAAACATTATATTATGGCGCCGTTTAACTTACCGGGCCCCTGCGAAGTGGTGAGTATCGCAGAAAAAGGAAATTATAATCTTAAGCAGAGCGTCGCCAGATTAAAAGACCAAGTCGGTAAAGAAACCGAGATTTTTCTTTCTCAAAACTGGCCGGTGAAAATCCCGATTAATGCCTACTCGGAGAAATTAAACCCCCAAGAGCCTTTGGTGACAAAAATGCGCTTAATCGATTCTCTTTTTCCGATAGCGCTCGGAGGGACTTATTGTATCCCTGGGCCTTTTGGTGCCGGCAAAACAGTCCTTCAACAGTTAACCAGCCGTCATGCAGAGGTGGATGTAGTAATCATTGCTGCTTGCGGCGAGCGCGCCGGAGAGGTTGTGGAAACATTAAAAACCTTTCCAGAGCTGATTGATCCCAGGACCGGCAAGCCGTTGATTGACCGCACGGTAATTATTTGTAACACTAGTTCCATGCCTGTTGCTGCGAGGGAATCAAGCGTTTATACTGCGGTGACTATTGCCGAATATTACCGTCAGATGGGGCTGAATGTTTTACTGCTGGCTGATTCCACATCGCGATGGGCGCAGGCGATGCGCGAGATGTCCGGCCGGCTCGAGGAGATTCCCGGAGAAGAAGCGTTTCCTGCTTATCTAGAGTCCCGCATCGCTTCGTTTTATGAACGCGCGGGTTTAGTGCGGCTTTATGATGGTAGTTTTGGAACGGTCACTATTGGAGGCGCGGTTAGCCCTGCCGGTGGTAACTTTGAAGAGCCGGTAACTCAGGCAACTTTGAAAGTTGTCGGAGCCTTCCTTGGGCTTTCTCGCGAAAGGTCCGATGCCAGAAGATATCCGGCGATTGATCCCTTGATTAGCTGGAGCAAATATAAAAGCTTCGTTGACCAGAAACAAAAAAATAGAGGGCATGAAATTTTGCGAAAAAGCCATGATATCGCGCAGATGATGAAAGTGGTTGGCGAGGAGGGGACAACTTTAACCGACTATATTGATTACCTTAAGGGCGAATCCTTTGATTTTATTTACTTGCAGCAGAACGCGTTTGATAAAGTCGATGAGGCAACTACGGCAGGCCGGCAAAATTTTGTTTTAGATTTTATTTATAAAAATATTTTAGAAACAGAGTTTTCTTTTAAAGATAAAGAAGAGGCATTACATTTTTTCCAGGCGCTGCGGCAGCTTTTCCGCGGCTGGAACTCTTGTGTTTGGCAGAGCGCAGAGTTTAAAAAGACTGAAAATGAGATCTCGGCGCTAATTAATGAAAAGGCGGCCGGTGAAAAGGAAGTGATTAATGCATAAGGTCTATACGAATATTATTCAGATTTCAGGCGATGTAATTACAGTGGAAGCCGAAGGTGTAGGATATTTAGAGATTGCTCAGGTATTTACCAAGCGCGGTAGTTCTCTTGCGCAGGTGATTCGTATCGACGGAAAAAAAGTTTCTTTGCAGGTTTTTGCCGGCAGTAAAGGTGTTTCCACAAATGATAAGGTAAGATTTTTAGGCCATCAAATGCGTACAGGAAGCGGAGCAAATTTGCTTGGCCGCATCTTTAACGGCAGCGGCGCAGCATTAGATAAAGGGCCGGAATTGGTGGACAATATGATTGATATAGGCACTCCTTCGGTTAACCCGGCAAAAAGGATTATCCCGAATAAAATGATTCGTACAGGTATCCCGATGATCGATGTTTTTAATTCTTTAGTGGAATCGCAGAAGCTGCCTATATTTTCAATCGCCGGCGAGCCGTACAATGAACTTTTAGCCAGAATTGCTATCCAAGCCGAAGCCGATATCATTGTTTTAGGCGGCATGGGTTTAAAATACGATGATTATCTTTTCTTTAGGGATACGCTTGAGGAGCATGGGGCTATTTCGCGTTCCATCCTTTTTATACATACTGCATCTGACCCTGTGGTTGAGTGTTTGCTTGTTCCGGATATTAGTTTAGCGGTAGCAGAGAGGTTTGCCTTGGAAGGTAAGCGCGTGCTTGTGCTTCTTACGGATATGACAAATTTCTGCGACGCCTTAAAAGAAATCGCAATCACTATGGAACAAGTGCCTTCAAACCGCGGATACCCGGGAGATCTTTACAGCCAGTTGGCCGCTAGATATGAAAAAGCGGTAGATTTCCAGGGAGCAGGTTCTATTACTATTCTTGCTGTTACAACTATGCCCGGAGATGATGTAACGCATCCTGTGCCTGATAATACCGGCTATATTACCGAGGGGCAGTTTTATTTAAAGAATGCGGTTATTGAACCGTTTGGTTCTTTAAGCCGCCTAAAACAACAAGTCAATGGCGCAACCCGCGACGACCATCGTATTATTATGGATACAATGATTCAGTTATTTGCCAGCTATCGCGAAACATTAGAAAAACAGGCAATGGGATTTCAGATGAGCTCTTGGGATAAAAAATTAATGCATTACGGGAAACTTTTCGAACAGGATTTGATGTCGCTAAAGGTTAATATTGCCTTAGAGAAAGCACTGGATCAAGGTTGGAAAATCCTGGCAGAGTGTTTTAGCCCCGAGGAAACAGGAATCAAAAAAACAATCATTGAAAAATATTGGCCAAAAAAGCAATAAAATGAAGATTAAATTAACCAAGGGAGAATTAAAGAAACAAAGGGATGCTTTGAAGCAATTTTTGCGCTATCTTCCGACGCTACAATTAAAAAAACAACAGCTGCAGCTTGAAATCTTGCAGCAGCAAAACCTCTTAGAAGAAAAAAAACGTCAGGAAACTAAAAAAAAAGAGGCGGTTAAAATCTGGGCAGGGTTAATTCCCGAATCTCAGGAAGGGCTCGCAAAGTGGCTTGTTCCACAAGCAGTTGTTACCCAAACAAAAAATGTGGCCGGCGTGAACCTGCCGGTTTACAAACATACGGATTTTGCCGAAGCAGAATATGATTTATTCACTACTCCTTTGTGGGTTGATTTTGCGGTAGAGGCATTAAGAAATCTGGTTTCCTTAGAGAAAGAAATCGAGGTTTTGCAGGAAGCAAGTAACGTCTTAAAGCACGAGTTGCGTATTACCACACAAAGGGTCAATCTTTTTGAAAAAATTAAAATCCCCGAAACAAGCAAGGCGATACATTTGATTAAAATTTATATCGGCGACCAGATGGCCAATGCTGTTGGCCGCAGTAAAATCGCCAAAAGAAAAATTGAAGCAATGGTTTTTGAAGGGGCGGTAGTATGATTGTTCCCATGAAAAAAATCACGGTAGTTGTTCAGGCTAAGGATGCTGATTCTGCAGTTGCGCGCCTGCGCCATCTCGGAGTTTTACACGTTGAACATCAACAAATGCCCAAAGGTAAGGATATTGATACATTCTCCAAAGAAATAGCC
>JAZDFW010000061.1:0-5947 GCA_043807505.1 Candidatus Omnitrophota bacterium
CCTCTTCTATAGAACCTAATCTGACGATTTTTCTGGATCTGGCAGTAAAAAAAGGGCTTAAACATCGCCATCTGCAGGAAGACCGCATTGAGCAAAGGCCATTAACTTATCATGAGCGCGTACGAAAAGGATATTTTAAGCTGGCTAATCTCCATAAAAAAAGAATAAAAATTGTGAAGCTTGAATTAGATATCTTCCTAACGCAAGACAAAATAAGAAAACTATGTCATTCAATCATATCAAAGGCCAAGATAAAGTAATTGAGCAGCTTAAAGGATTTATAAAACAATCCCGTCTTGCCTCAAGCCTTCTTTTTGTGGGGCCGGAGGGGGTGGGTAAAAAATTTACGGCAATCACATTAGCCAAAGCCAAGAATTGCCTAAATAATAATTTTGATGCCTGCGACGGGTGTGCCTCTTGTTTAAAGATAGATAAATCAGTTCACCCTGATATACATTTTATCGCTGAAGCAGCCGATATAAAAATCGATGATATCCGTGCCTTAAAAAGAAAGGCGGGGTTAGTCCCATACGAAGCTAATTCTAAGGTTTTTATAATCGATAATGCCCATACGATGACACCGGAGGCATCTAACGCGCTTTTAAAAATATTAGAGGAACCTACGCAAAAAACCATGATTATTTTAATCAGCCATAAACCGGCGTTATTGCTTAAAACAATAATTTCCCGTTGTCAGGTAATAAAATTTTCTCCTTTACCCAGGAATGCTTTAAAGGAAATCTTAAAAAATGATTATAATGTCGATGTCAATTTCGCGCATTTTTTGGCTTATTTTTCTGAAGGCAGGTTAGGCTATGCGTTAAAAATTAAGGAATCCGATATATTTAGAGAAAAAGACCGGACTATCAATGAATTCTGCATTTCTGAGAGTCTCCGCCCCCAAGAGCCGCCTGAATACACAAAAGAAGAATTAAAACAGAAGCTGAACTTATTGGCTGTATGGTTTAGGGATATTTATCTGGTTAAAGCGGGGCTCCCTATTCAGGAAGCGATTAATTATGACCGCAGGCACGATTTATTAAAATCAGTAAATCAGTATTCATTTGCCGCTTTGGATGCAAAGTTAAAAACCATCTCTGATTCATTGATGTATTTGGAGCAGAATATAAACACCAAGTTACTTTTGTCTAACTTAAGTTTTTCTTTGAAAGGATAGAATCACATGGATAAAATTATTATAAGGCTGCGGGATTCATGGCAGGTATATTTTTGCGAATCATCGCCTGAATTTCCAATAAAGGAAGGTAATTGTGTAATTGTTGAGCATGACAGGGGCCTTGATTACGGGCAGATTGTCTTGTCTAGCGAGGCGGCTCCTGACAATACTTCAAAGGAGCTGATAAAAAGAATAGTGCGTATTGTTAATGGAAACGACCTAAAACAAATCGAAGATAACCGCTTAAAGGCAAAAGAGGCATTCAATTCCTGCGTGAAAAAAATCGCGGAACATAAATTAGATATGAAATTAGTGCAGGCAGAGTATTCTTTTGACCGCACTAAAATTATTTTTTATTTTACTGCTTCAGGCAGAGTAGATTTTAGGGAATTGGTTAAGGATCTGGCTAAGATTTTTAGGGCGAGGATTGAATTAAGGCAGATTGGCGTGCGCGATGAAGCAAGGCTTTTCGGTGGATACGGCTCCTGCGGCAGGGAACTTTGCTGCAAAAAGTTCTTAAAAGATTTTGAGCCGGTTACCATAAAAATGGCCAAAGAAGAGGGCCTGTCTTTAAATCCACCAAAAATTTCCGGTCTTTGCGGCAGATTAATGTGCTGCCTTAGTTTTGAGTATGAAACATACAAGATGTTATCTAAGGGCCTGCCGCGTGAAGGAGAAAAAATAACTACAGAAAAAGGTAAAGGTAAAGTTATAAACGTAAATGTATTTAAGCGCACTGCGCAAGTTGAATTGGAAGACGGCACCTTTACCGAGTTGAGTTATAAACCAATATAGCATGAAAAAGAAATTTTATATTACAACCCCCATATATTACGTGAATGCTGCTCCTCATATTGGCCACTCCTATACCAATATCGCGGCAGATACATTGGCACGGTATAAACGTAAAGTTTTAAAAGAGGAAAATGTCTGGTTTTTAACCGGCAGCGATGAACACGGCCAAAAAATCCAAAAAGCCGCGGACCTTGCAAAACTAAGCTCCCAGGAATTCGTTGATAAGATGGTGGTGCAGTTTAAAGGCCTCTGGCAAAAATTAGATATTTCCAATAATGATTTTATCCGGACAACCCAAAGCCGTCATATAAAGGCCGTACAAAAAGTTTTAGAGATACTTAAAGGTAAAGGCGATATCCGCCAAGGGAAATATGAAGGTTGGTATTGTACGCCTTGTGAGACTTTTTGGCCCAAGGCCCAGATTATTGATGGCCTGTGCCCTGATTGTAAGAGGCCGTTAGAAAAAATAAGTGAAACTAATTATTTCTTCAAACTATCAAATTACAAGCAATGGTTAGTTGATTATATTAAGGATGTCAAGAGCGATCCTTCCCGTAATAAATTTATCGCGCCCTCCACAAGAAGAAATGAAGTCTTAAGCTTCTTAGAGAGTAACGAATTAGAAGACCTTTGTATTTCTCGTCCTAACCAACGGCTTAGCTGGGGTATTCCTTTGCCATTTAGCAAGGAACACGTTACATATGTTTGGTTCGACGCTCTTATTAACTATATAAGCGCGGTAGGTGAGTTTGATGAGAAAAATAGATATCAATCCAAATGGTGGGGCCAAGATGTGGAAATTGTGCATCTAATTGGCAAGGATATCTTAAGGCACCATGCAATTTACTGGCCGATTATGTTACAGGCATTAGGTATTAGGCAGCCTGATACAATATTCGCGCATGGCTGGTGGATGATTGACCAAACTAAAATGTCTAAGTCCATTGGTAATGTAGTGAATCCGTTAGATTTGGTAAATAAATATGGCATTGATACCTACCGTTATTTTTTGCTGCGCGATGTATCTTTTGGTTGTGATGGGAATTTTTCTGAAAGTTCAATAATAAAAAGATTCAACGCTGACCTGGCAAATGACTTGGGTAACCTAGTTTATCGGGTGCTGACGATGGTTGAGAAGTATTTCCAAGGGAATATTCCCGATGTAGACTTGAGTAATATCCAAGAAGCCCGCGCAAAAGATATAATCGAAAGAATAAAATCTCTGCCTAATGAGAATAACCTTCGCTTAAGCGCTGATTTTGATTTCAATTTTAGTTGTATATTAGAGAATATCTGGGGCCTGGTTAATATGGCCAATAAATATGTCGAAGAGGCAAAGCCATGGCTCCTGGCAAAAGAAAATAAAACCCAAGAGCTTGCAATATTTATTCGTTTATTGGCCGATGTGATTAAAGAAGTTGCCGATGAAATCGCGCCTTTTATGCCGCAAACTGCCACATTGATTAAAGAGCAATTTGGTGAAAAGGAAGTTAAAAAAGGCAGCCCCTTATTTCCCCGCATCGATACTTAACGCCTTATCAGCTATGTTTATAGATACCCATTGCCATTTGGATTTCCCTGAATTTGATCAAGATAGGGATGCGTTAATCAATGGCTTAAAAGAAAATGGCATCAGCCATATCATTAATATTGGCTCAAGTTTGCTTGGTTCAGCCGCCTCTTTGGAATTAGCAAAGAAGTATGAATTTGTTTACGCGGCAATTGGCATTCATCCGCACGAAGCAGATAGTTTCAATAAAGAAGTTCAATCCAGCATTGAAAAATTAGCTAAAAGTGATAAAGTGGTTGCCATAGGCGAAATCGGTTTAGATTATTATAAAAATTATTCTTTGCCAGAAAGACAAAGGCTGCTTTTTAGCGCGTTACTAGGCTTGGCAAAAGATTTAAACCTGCCTTTAGTAATTCATAGCAGGGAGGCTGGCGAGGATACTTTAAAAATTTTAAAAAGTGCTAAAATTCAAAAGGCAGTAGTACATTGTTTTTCCGGCAATGAAGATTTTCTTAAAAGTTGCCTGAACTTAGGCTTTTTTGTTTCTTTTACCTGTAACATTACCTATAAAAAGGCCCAAAATTTAAGAGATATGGTTAAGCTTGCTCCCCTAGAGAGAATTTTTTTAGAAACTGACGCGCCTTATCTTTCTCCCGAGGGTTTACGCGGTAAAAGAAATGAACCAGGTAACGTAAAGTATGTTGCTAGTGAAATCGCTCGAATTAAAGAAATTAGCCTTGAAGAAGTAGCTGCTGTTACGACTAGTGCAGCAAAAAAATTTTTTAACCTTAAATGAGCCAGCTTTCAATTATTAAATGTGATAGTTATAACACAAGTCTAGTTTTACCGGCAGTTAAACAGGCAGTAGATTTGCTGGGCGGAATAATGCATTTTATAAAGCCGCAAAGCAGGGTTTTAGTAAAACCGAATCTTTTAATGGCAAAATCCCCCGAATTTGGAATTACCACTCATCCTGAGGTTGTCCGGGGCGTTGTTCGCATTTTAAAAGAAATCAATTGTAAAATTTTTGTCGGCGATGGCCCAAGTGTCTGGGGAAGATACATCGAAGATGTTCACCAGGTCTATGAGTTAACAGGAATAGCAGAAGTCTGCCGTCAGGAAGAAGTAGAATTGGTTGAATTTAATAAAAGGCGGATGAGGGATAAATTTCCTTTGACGAGCTGGTTGGATGATTGCGATTATCTTGTAAACATCGCAAAATTTAAAACGCACAATCTCACACTTTTAACCGGCGCGATTAAAAATCTTTTTGGTTTGATTTCCGGAACTTTTAAGGCCGAATTACATAAGCATTATTTTGATAGTTATGATTTCGCGCGCATCCTCGTTGACATTTACCAGGAAGCAGCCCCTAGTTTAACTATTGTAGATGGTATTGTTGCTCTTGAAGGCGATGGCCCGGCAACAAGCGGCAAGATACGTAGGGTTAATTTATTATTAGCCGGCGTTGATTGCGTAGCCTTAGATAGTGTTCTGGCTTTGATTATGGGTGTCGAGCCTTTTGATGTGTTAACCACCAAAGAAGCAGAACAAAGGGGATTAGGCAAGAGTGATATTAATTCTATTTCAATACTTGGTGAGAAACTTGAAAGTGTAATTGCGGAACCATTTTTACTTCCTTCGACGTCTTTATTAAGAAAAAAAATCCCCAAGCTGTTAATTGAATTAGCTAAGAAGCTGATTAAATATTACCCTTGTGTTGAACGCGATAATTGCATCAGCTGTGCTGCCTGTATTGAGGCTTGTCCGAATAAAATTATCAGCATGAAAGATAATGCGATTGTTTTTGATTATTCCAAATGTATTGCTTGTTTTTGTTGTCAGGAGGCCTGTCCTAACTCGGCGATTAAAGTAAAAAAGAGTTTAGTGGCTAAAATGATAGGGTTGTGAAAGGATGGAAATATGAATATTCGCACAATAGAGTGGAAGAATAACAAAATAAAAATTATCGACCAGACGAAACTGCCCGGGAAGTTGGAATATCTTTATATTAATAACCTAACTTCTTTATGGCACGCTATCAAGGAACTAAAGGTGCGCGGCGCGCCTGCCTTGGGTGCTGCTGCCTCATTAGGCGTGTATCTGGGCATAAAAGACGGGAAAGCGGATAATTTTAAAGATTTTTCTAGAATGATGGATAAAGCAGCTAAATACCTGGCTTCTTCCCGGCCCACGGCGCGAAATCTCTTCTGGGGAATAGAAAGGATGCGTAATGCCGCATTAGAGAATAAAGATAAATCGATTCCCTTAATAAAAAAGTTGCTTTTTAAAGAAGCTCAAGACATAATAGAGGAGGATAGGGCAGGATGCCGTAAAATCGGTTTTTATGGCGCAAAACTGTTTAAGGATAAAGATACGGTATTAACTATTTGTAACGCGGGAATTTTAGCCACGATTGATTATGGCACGGCATTAGGCGTGATTTATCGCGCAACCGAAGAAGG
>JAZDFW010000062.1:0-8929 GCA_043807505.1 Candidatus Omnitrophota bacterium
AAAGGCGATGATTTCTTTAGGCATCCGATTGCCGCCTCATCCAGCTCTTTGTTTGGCGATGATACAATTATTGGCTCACCTTTTAATTCACCGTTAGAAACGAGAGTAAAAGACAACTCTACTGTCCCCTTCAAGGATTTGTTTTGAGGTTGAGATAACGGATGGGCTTCTTTTACCTTGTCGGTTATAAGTTTTTTGTAATCTTCAAGGCCCTCATCTTTATTTATATTTTTAGCCCTGGCCAGCGTCTGAATATAGGCTATATCCTTATCTTTAATAAGGCTCGTATATTCCAAAGGTTCATCTCCTGAAATTATCCTAGGAGTAATAAAAATCACTAATTCGGTTTTAATGACTTCATCTTTAGTGTTTTTAAACGCATACCCTATCAAAGGAATATCCCCAAGAAGAGGAATTTTTTTAACTTCTTTTTCGCGTTTATCTTTCGTAAGCCCGGCAATAATAATGGTTGTTCCGTCTTTTACCATGATTGAGGTTTCGGATTCAGAAGTAGTAACAATAGGAACCTGGGTAATCTTGCCCTCAGAAGTAAGGTCGGTCCGCTTGGCTGAGCTTATCTCCGGCCTTATCTTCATAGTCACAAAACCATCCCTATTAATGGACGGCGTAACAAACAGCTTGATACCTACATCAACAAAATTTACCGACTGCGACGTAATTGCCGTTTCTCCTGTCTGTGAAGTCGCGGATGTTATATAAGCCTCTTTGGTTCCTACATGGATTTTAGCCTCCTGGTTGTTTAAAACCATAATCCGGGGGCTGGATAGAATCTTGGTTTCGCCAATGACCCGCAGGATATCTATAACTGATTTATATTCTCCGGTATCGCTTATTGTCTTATTTACCGCGGCAGCCACACCAAAAGAAAATCTATTGGGTATACTGGCGACATCGGTAAGGCTGGGAGCGGACATCGAACCGATCAGCCTGGCATTTTTCTTCAGCCAATAATCCCAATCAACGCCCATAGCAAATTGGTCCTTATTAGGGTTAATCTCAACAATCTGGGCGTCAATTAATACTTGCGGGGTCTTCTCATCAAAGGCAGCGACTATTTTTGCAATCTCATCCAATTTCTGAGGATAATCAGTAACCACTATCTTATTGGTACGTTCGTCTATTTTTATTGACCCTGCGCCTTTGGTAATCGCCTCCTGGATCTTAGGGCTAAGTTTATCTGCCTGGGCGTAATTTAAATTAAATATCTTTGTCTGGATAGGCAAATCTGTCCTCCTGATAAAATCGGCCATCTCTTTTATTTTATCAGGCGTATCCATAAGGACTAATGTATTGGAGCTTTCATCTACCACTATCTTTCCAATATTGGTCTTAATCTGGTTTAGGGCTTTGGATAAATCAAGAGCCTTGGCATATTTTAGCTGAATAATCTCCAATTTTATCTTGTCCTGGTAGCGCTGGCCATATTGCAACTCATAATCCTTCTGAGTCATTATATTGATGATATTACCATTCTTTTCGTATGCCAGATCATTAGCTAAAAGCACAACTTCAAAGGCGTCCTGGATGTTTACGTCTTT
This sequence comes from Candidatus Omnitrophota bacterium, assembly GCA_043807505.1. Classification (GTDB taxonomy): domain Bacteria; phylum Omnitrophota; class Gorgyraeia; order Gygaellales; family Profunditerraquicolaceae; genus JAZDFW01. The sequence goes on from JAZDFW010000062.1 coordinate 1,560, forward strand.
TAAGAATAAAGTGGCCCTGCCGGTAACATTCTTTCCTATGACCAGGTTCATTCCAGAGCGCGTGGCTAACATTTTTAAGACATCCACGATATCCATCCCCTTTATATCCAAAGTAATCTTTTGTTGCGCGGATGGGATTTCTTGGGCGTATAAGTAAATACCAAAACTCCATTTTGAATACAGGAGTGTAAACGCCATAATTAAAAACAATATGCCAACTCTTAGGGTATTTTTCATCAGGCCTCCAATCATATTTTATATATAAAGCTCATACTTCTGACCTTTAAAATTTAAGATTATTTTCCCCTCCTGGATATCTTCAATCTGAATCCCCTCAATGAATTGGCCTTTACGCAGATAATAAGTCTTATTAATCTTCTTATTTTCCACAATCGCCTGAGGGTCAGCTCCGGAAATGATCCCTACCAGATTTATATCTTTTATTAAATTAGAATTCAGATTAATCGCCGGGCTGTCCATATCTTGTTTACCGAATCTAGCAAATATCTGGCGCTCGCCAACACCATTTAAATAAAATTCGCAAGTCTTTGATTCTGACTTTGGCTGCGCGCTTAAATCAACAGCCTTTTCAAGGCTCGGCTTGGGCAACTTAATATTTCTTAAAAATACCCCGGGATAAATTAAAGAAAAAATCAGATACATAGCCGAGGCTGCCAGGCCCAGGCGGATAATCTTACGGATATTTAAATAAACTACACATCTTCTGATGAAGTAAAATACTGATTCTATAATACGCGACTTAAAACCAGTAAATTTACTAATGGGCCTCTTGTCTGCCGCAGGATACTGCTTCCTTGGGCCCCTGATTAACCTTAATAATTTCTCTTCGGGTGAAATATTATCCATTATATACTCAACTCTTTAGTAATAGCATCCCTTACTATATCCGCGTCAACAGCTGGACGTTCTTTCATTACCGCTGTTTCCAGGGCATCATGACAGAGTATAGCAATCTGACGGGGGTAGCCTTGAGTCTGCTCATAGATCAATCTTATCGCGTCGTCCGTAAATAGCTCTTTATGCCCGTTATAACCTGCCTGGCTGATCCTGAATTTTATCATCTCCTTAATTTCAGACTCGCCCAGCGGATTAATGGTATATTTCAGCGCAACCCGGTCCATAAAGTTGCGGATGCGCTTTATCCGGGGAAAAAACTCTACCTGGGCCAAAATGACCAATTGTAGCAATTTGTATTCATTCGTTTCGTAATTTAAAAGCATCCTTAATACTTCCAGGTTCTCTGAACTTATTTTTTGCCCTTCATCAATAAGTAAAATTATAGTCTTGTTCTCATCCACGCCCTTTTGAAATAAATATTTTTCCAAGGCTTCTTTAAAATCCAGGGTGGATTTAAAAATAGGGGTTATATTAAATATTTTTACCAACATTGAGAGGAACTGAAATTCAGATTTATAATTAGGGTCTAAAATCATATGAAAGATAAACTCATGTTCATCTTTGAAGGTTTGTAAGAGCGTTCGGGAGAGGGTTGTCTTGCCCGTTCCTACATCTCCTATTATAAGGCTTAAGCCGCGGCGCAGGCGGATTGCAATCTCTAAACGCTTCAGTGCGGTTTCGTGGCTATTGGAATGATAGAAGAATTCAGGGTCAGGGCTGGTAGAGAATGGCTCTTTTTGTAAACCTAAGGCTTTATAATAACTCATCCTTGATTTCCTGGATAGACTTTCTCTGTATTCTTAAGGCGTGTATTTTTCTTAATTTTTCAACAGTGGAATCATCAAAATAGCGATAACGAGTCTCAAGGCTGCGGCTTACTTCTTTGATCAGCTCAATATTAAGATAATACTTAAGCGTATATATAGAATATCCGGTTAAGCGAGCTAAGTCTTTAATTAGATATATGTTATGGATAATTCCTCCTTTTACTCTCTAGTTAGAGAGTAAATCACAGAATTAAGACTTTGTCAAGATAAATAGAAATAAAAAACCCTCCTTCTACCAAATGCATAGGCCGTCACGAAACTCGTTCTTTTAAATAGCGAAGAAGGACTTAATAAAGCGTAATTTATGCCTGCCGCCGGATTTTACTGCGGCCAGAGCTACAGCCAATACTGAGATATGAGCCAAAGAGCATAGATTGGCTGTCGCGTTTAAACCTTTGACCGAACATCGCTGCATAGAGAACATTAATAATCGGGAGAATATTCTTTCTGAGGAAGTCCTGAGATTATATAGTTTTTTGAAAGCTTGAGAGCCATAATCGATATTTTGTCTTATAGACGTATCCACGTCTATTCGTAGGTTAGTGGTGCAACCGTATCGATTACTGAAGAATTTAGGGTGGTTCCAGGGACAGAACCATCCGGTCTTACGAGCGAACGACTTACTCATCTTGATAGGGCAAGCAAATTTATGCCTCATGCGGTTTTGCTCTTTGTCATAGAATTTACCGCAGGATATCATCTCGAAGCCAGATTGGCAGATAGGCGCGCCCTTAGATGAAAGTTTAATATCAGGGTTGCCGCCTCCTCTCGGATTCTTGGCGATAACAGGCTTGGCCTTCAGTTCTTTGACTATATGCTCGATGATGGCGCATGAATCAAAAGCGGAATCGGCAATAACCGCTTTCGGCGATATTTTAAAAGCCTTCTTGAGATACTCAAGCTGCGAGATGAGCAAAGTCGCCTCGTGAACATTAGCCGGTTTGGTAATTTCAACCAGCGGCAGTTCGGATAGAGCATCGTTGACTATATGATTGCGGTATCCCCAGAAGAATTGGACCTTTTTATTGCTTGGATAGACGACATAAACGCCCAAGCGAGCATCTTTATCGGTTCTGGGAATTTTGTTTTTATCAAATCGGTCTCTTACGTTGGTCTTTAGATTATTTTCTTTTACCGGCGATTTAACCGGACAGGAATCGGTAGATAGATATTCAGCCTTAATTTCGCCCAGGCGCGATAGCTCTTTAACAAGGCTTTCTTTGATGTGCCGGAATAATTCATTAGGCGTATATTTTAAGAAGTGTGAGAACCGTTCTTTACAAGGAAACGATTTGAATCCGCATACTTGGGTCAGGGCAGGATAACAGCTCAATTCCCTTGTAAGGTCAGCCAGATTAAGAAGCCCTCGCAGATTCTTAAAGACGAGGGCGTTAACCATAGCCGAGACCGGATATGGCGGTCTTCCCGTGTAATAGTTCTTGTCGGGGATATCGAGACAAGAGAATACAAGTTCAAGCTTTCTTAAGTAGGTTAGATTCGTATCTTTGGTAAAGATTAGAGTGAGCTGATACATAGTTTTACCTCCTCGCGGGGTTTCGTGACAGGCGCATATTAACACCTGTCTATTATAAACCACAAAGAGGGGTGGAGGTAAAATCAGCCAGACGAGAAAATAGTAAAAAACATGAGGGTGTCACGAAAGTAGGAGAGGTTAAAATTATCCTCCTCCCCCTATAAAAGGGGCTAAAAATAGGCCTTTTTGGTGAAAGCGGGGAAATTCTCCGACGAGAAAATGGCAGGAGGTAAAAAAGAAGGGTTATTTTAAATTCTCCGACGGGAAAATAGTTTCGTGACAGCCACCCAAATGCATAAAAGGAGGGAAAATCAACTAAAAATAATTCTGACCCCAGCTTTTGCCGTTTTTTAAACCAATTGTTTCGCTTTAGATAAAAAGTCCTGAGCAGATTTAAGCAGTTTTTCACTGCCTTGTTTAGACCATCTATGGTAATAGTCCGCTTCTTCCCTTAAATCCTTGGCTTCCTGCAACGCTTCAACTAAATCCACCGATAATTGTTTATTGGCTACGTATAATTCTTTAACGGCTACAATAAGACAGAAATGACTGTGTTCGCGTAGGTTTTTGGCATATAACAAAGCGCGTGCGCTATGAAACATCGCATAATAAACCTGAATAGTCGCCCATTTATAATCACCGTCAGCATAAGTCTTTTTGGCTCGTTCTAAATCCGAAGCAGCGGTTTCAAGTTCCTTTGAAACGAGGGCCTTTCCTCTTGAAAACGGCTTTATTTTGCCTTTCTTAAGGCAATCCTGATACGGTTGATTCACTCCTTTTCCTCCCAAAGCACAATACCTCTGTCTACCTCTTTCCAAAAAACGTGTTCCTTTGCTTCAAACTCAACAATATCGGTCGGCGTTTTAACTACGGCCTGAAGTTTACGCTTTGTTTTTAGTGAAGCGATTATCTCTTTCACAGCCTGCGGTTCACGGGAAACTATAAACAAATCAATATCGCTCTCGTGTGTATCTTCTCCCCGGCTCGCGCTTCCATAAAGGATTATCTTTTTAGATGCGCTTTTAAGTTTTGACAGGGTAGTCCGCAGGAAAAGAACATTCTTAAAGGCCTTGAACTGTTTTGCCAAAGGGTCTTCATAATTTAGGGAATAGAGAAACGATCTCCCCTCCCCCTTCCTAAATACTAACCCCTGCTTTACCAACTCAAGAATTGCGATATAAACCCCTGCCTTGCTTATTGCAGTAGCTTTTTGGATTTCTTTTACCAAAAATTCTCGGGACGGGTTATCCACTAAAAAAGAAAGTATCTTCTGGAAGTTAGTACTGCTATATAAATTTTTGCCGTTTTTATTCTTCATACCCCTTCCTTTGCTTAATCTAATAAATTATACTTAGGTCTATTATATTAGACTAAATAAAATAGTCAACATAAAAAAACTCCTTTCGCATCTCTAAATTAACAGACGCAAAAGTAGGAAAGATCTATAAAAGGCACACTGTCTATCTTAGTGCGGGGACAGTGTCCCGATTGGGTTAGAAAGTGTCTGGGTCTTTGGGTCTTTCGCCAGGTCTATAGCGCGGGCAGTTTTGAGGTAATCCACCTGTAGAATCTTTCTGCAAGCTTCAGAATATCTATGGCCTCTGTTTGCCGGAACTCTCTGTTCTCATAAGCAATAAGGTTCTTTTTGACAATTATTCGTTTGAAGGTATTGGCCTCCCCGTCCTCAAGAGCAGATGGTAAACGTATAAGTAGATCAACTGCCTGCATATGGTCTTCGCCTGCCGACCGTATGCCTAAATGAAAAGTCAGCATAGCATCACAGCAGGATATGGCGCAATGAACGGCATTTAACCCTACCGCTGTCCAATTCTCAGTATCACGGGCCTTAAGCATTATCTCGTAAAAATCCTTTGCCTTCTTAAGAAAAATCTTATAGTCGTTCTTTTCCACGTGTACAATTTTTTTCTTTTTCGCCGTCATAGCAAATTATCCAGTCTTTCTCCGTATATAAGATTATTAGATTTTAGGATGTTTTTGATAACCGCGAGGCCTTTTTTATGCTTTACCTTAAATTCGGCTCGCGTATTTACGTATGGGGAAATTGTGTTGCCGAATTCTTTGGATACCTTGGCGTCGACTTCCTCAAATAAACGTTCAATCACAGCCTTTGCCTTGGCGTTTTCCACAACCACAGAAATATCTATATCGCTTGCCGGATTATCCTGACGAACGCTAACGCTTCCGAAGAGAACAACGCTTACTATTTCTTTTTTCACCTTGGAAGATAAAATTTTACGTTTAATCACATCAATAATAGTATCTAAAATCTTATCCTCTTTGGCAAATAATGGTTTAAACAAACTTGATACTAAAAAAGAACCTTGCTTAAGGCTATAGACGTGGGTTTTGCCCATATTGCGTAACTCAAGTACGCCTTCTCTATGCAAGGCGCTTAAGGCAGCGTGCGTAGCAGCAGGAGTTATTCCTATCTCCTTGGCTATCTGACTGCCGTTCCATTCTGCGTTTGTCTTACATAGAAACCTGAGTATTCGCGTTTTTGCTTCGGTATTCAAAATAGTGTCTAATGGTTTAGTAAATTTCATTGCCTACCTCGTCTTTCAACCGTTTAGTCTGGTAAATATATCTTTAGTAAACTAAATAAAGGTATCATTTATAATAAGCCATGTCAAGGTTTTTCTTGAACCAGGAGAAGGTGACGTCACCTATTAAGATCTATAAAAAGTACACTGTCTATCTTGAACCAGGTACACTGTCCCGATTGGATTGGAAAGTGTCTGGGTTATGTGGGTTATGTGGGTTATGGTTTTTATCTGTATTTTGCGGCGATTCGCCGTTTTTTCAGGATTATTTAAGCTGCTCATTTAACCATTCAGCAGCTTCTTGATATGCGGATTCCGGGGCTGCTATATGCCCTCCTGAAAATTCGATCCATTTTGTTTTCCAATCAAGCGTTGCCAAGAATTTCTGATCATTTTTCATATATCCATAATTGAAATCGGTCGGACTAGCCAAAAAAACGGCAAGTTTATTGCGCGCGTATAGATTCCTTTCCTTTTCGATGTAATCAGGATGGATCCGTCCGCAATTACTTATTACCGCCCAGGTAAAATCAGGATATGATACCGAAAACATGTGCGCGGCCATACCTCCTCCTGATACCCCCGAAGTAATTACCCTTGATTTGTCAATTGGGTATTTTAAATCACCTGATTTTATCAATGAAATCATGGTGGAAAAGGCATTTTCAGGATCTACATTGTTCCTAAACTCTTTTGATGCTGCAATAACAAGTTTATATTTTTCGGAAATATTTTTCCATAAGCCTATCATATACGCAGCATCAGCGCTGGGAGAAAATGCGACAACAAGAGGATATTTCTTGCTAAGATTAATGTTGCTTGGAAGATATAGGATGTACTTAGGGTCATTTATCGTTTTTGCTTCAGAACTATGGGTTTGGGCAGGCCCCGTTTGCGGGCTAATTATTTTCTTTATTATGTTTGTAACTGCATTATCCTCTTTTTTGAGAGCTTCTTTTGATACATCAACCTCCATCGACTTTATCTGCGATCTGTCAATTTTCCTAACAAGCCTTCCATTTGGAATGAAAACCTCTAACCAGATTGCTTCTTTATTTTGCTTAATAACATCCCCATTTAATTTACTCCCATCTTTTAAATGTATTACATCAGCGTAGGCTGGACTTAATAAACCTAAAAATAAGAATACGGTAAATTTAACCAAAACACTATTTTTCATGTACATTTCCCTTAAATAATAAACAGAAAATAGGACCCTCTTTTTTATATTTAGAACACAATACCTTTCTCTAAAAGTAATTCCTTGGCCTTTTGCTTATAACATGTATCCTCTTTAGGATCAATTGAATTAGCTCTATCATAAGTTTGCTTTGCCAGTTGGATTTTACCCATTTTAACGTAGGTCCAGCATAACTCGTACAGCGTCGAACATCACAGACACTTTCCGTCTTAATCGGGAAAGTGTACCTTGGTTGTGCTAGAAAGTGTCTTTTTTGAAATATTTATGTTAGAAATAACCATTTACTTCGTCTATTAAAGTAAAGGGGGTGATTTTTATGCCAACAGGGC
>JAZDFW010000063.1:0-3537 GCA_043807505.1 Candidatus Omnitrophota bacterium
GGCAATAATTTTAACCCTTCTTCTTCGCCGTGCTTTGATTCCAGCCCATCTTTATCAAATATTTTATTGCCCAGCATCTGATAGCCACCGCAAATACCAACCAACGTAGTCGTTCTGTTGGAGTTAATAATTGACTTAATCTTTTTGGCAAGCCCGCACTTTTTGAGGTATTTTAAATCCGAGATAGTATTTTTTGTTCCTGGGATAATTATCATATCAGGAATTTCTAATTCCTGTGGGCTTTTAACATACCGTAGCCTTACATCATCTTCCCTTTCCAGCGCGTCAAAATCAGTAAAGTTAGAAATGTGCGGCAAGTATATTACGTCAATATTTAGCTTGTGCTCTTTTTTTCCGTCTTTCTCCTTAAAGCTATCCAGCGGGACCGCGTCCTCCTCAGGGATATTTATATCTCTATAATAAGGCACAATTCCCAGAACTTTTATTCCGGTGCGCTTTTCCAGAAATTCAATCCCCGGCATAAGCAGAGTTTTATCCCCCCGGAATTTATTGATGATTATGCCCTTAATCATTTTCCTTTCTTTTTTGCTCAGCAATTCCAAGGTGCCCACAATCCAGGCAAATACGCCTCCCTTGTCAATATCTCCGACTAGAATTACCGCAGCCTTGGCGTATTCAGCTATTTTAAGATTGACGATATCGTGAGATTTCAGATTTATTTCTGCCGGGCTCCCCGCGCCTTCCATCACCACCACTTCATATTCATCTAATAATTTCCTGAGAGACTGTCTGATAATACCAAAGCCGCTATTTTTGTATTTTGTATATTCGGCTACACTCATATTGCCGATAGGCTTACCGCGGACAATTATCTGCGCGCCCGTATCGCTGTTTGGCTTAATAAGGATGGGATTCATATCAACGGTAGGTTCGATGCCGCTTGCCTGAGCTTGGGTTACTTGTGCCCTTCCCATTTCTTTGCCATCGAGAGTCACGTAAGAATTCAAAGCCATGTTTTGCGCTTTAAAAGGGGCGACCTTGTATCCGTCTTGCAGGAATATACGGCACAAAGCGGCAACGATTACACTCTTGCCCACTCCGGAGCCGGTTCCACAAATTTGAATAGAAGCTGATTTCATCTAAAAATTTTCTTTAGACAAGTTACTAAATAAAGGTTATCTTTTTTTTCTCTTACCGCGACACGAAAGAAACGGTTGTCCAGCCCTTTAAAGTTACCGCAGTCCCTGATGAGAATTCCTGATTTTAATAATCGTTCGGATAGAGATTTTGCATTGATCCTAATATCTAAAATTTTACAGAAGATAAAATTCGCTTGCGGATAATAGGGATGTAACTTCTTTAGTTCTTTAAGATTATCGAATAAAAACTTTTTTTCTTTTGTTATATAATCCTTGGCCTTTTTGATAAAGTGAGTATCGAGAATTCCTTTAGCGATTAACTGCTGTGCAAGGGCATTTACTGACCACGTAGGCTGAAATAGGCCTATCTTGCGGATTATTTCTTTATCTGCGGCCAAATACCCTATTCTTAAGCCGGGAAGGCTAAAAGATTTAGTTAAACTTCTTAAAACCAGAAGATATTTAAAACGGGCGGCTTCTCTTATCAGGGAATTATTTCCTTCGGTAAATTCAATGAATGTTTCATCGATTAATAAAAAGGTTTTGTTCTTTTCACAGGTTTTAGCCAATTCTAATAGCCCGGATTTCTCAAGCAAAAGTCCCGTAGGATTATTGGGATTGCAAAGGATAATTAAATCTACCTTAGAAACATAGTCATTGACTTTTTTCAAATCAATGCGGAAATCATCGCTTTCTTTGGCAAAAAGAAAAAGAGATTTTGCGCCTGCTAACCTTACGCTTAATTCATATTCAGAGAATGCCGGCTGGTAAATAAGCACATTGCAACAGCCAAGGGCACGGGGAACTAAATGGATGAGTTCATTCGAACCGTTTCCCAGTAAGACGCTATCCTTATTAATCCCCAGAAAACCGGCTAAAGCCTCTCTTGCCAAACTACACTCAGGATCAGGATATCGGGTAACGACACCCACGCTCTTTACAATAATATTCCTTACCTTCGGAGTAATCCCCAAAGGATTAATATTACTGCTAAAGTCAATAATTCTGCGCGAAGGAATTTTTTGTGCTTTGATAATCTTAGTTATATTTCCGCCGTGGCCTGATAGCATCTTCTAAAAAGTTAATCTTGTTAAAATAAAAACAGTTAATAAAACTACCAACTCATTCAGTTCGCATAACGCGCCGAGAGTATCCCCGGTTATGCCTGAGAGCTTCTTATTGATAAACTTTCCCGCTAAATAAGTAAAAGCCGCAACAATAACAAAAATATACAACCCTTTCAACTGCCAAAAGAAAATTACGCAGGCAAAAGTTAATCCTGTGGCTAATAACAGAATCTTTAGATTGACCCCCTGAATATAAGCTTTGGCTTTGCCTTCCGCGCGGGCATAGCCAAATAAGTATACCGGTAAAACCATCGCCCATCTGCTTAAGACACAGGCTAATACCAAAGCCACAGGCCTAAATTGCACCGCGATTGAATAAAGAAAGGCGATTTTTAGAAGTAAAACGCAGATAATACTTAAGACCCCCATTGCTCCGGCGTGCGAGTCGCGCATAATCTCCAGCATCTTATCCCTGTTTTTTCTGCTTAAAAACGCATCAGCAGTATCTGAAAGGCCGTCTAAATGCAGGCCGCCTGTCAAGATAATTAAAGTAACTACCAGAATTATGCATGAGGCAAAAGTAGGAAAATTTAAAATTAATAGCAGTTTATATATTCCGGCAAGTAAAAGCCCTAAAAATAACCCGGCAAGCGGAAAATAAATCAAGGAGCGCGCCACAGATTTATCATCCACATTCTTTATCTTAAGCGGGATAATGCTTAGAAATTGCAGGGCCAAGAGAAAACTTTTTATCATTTTATTATTTCGGAAACATTAGCGCTCTTAAAAGTAGCCATCCCAGTTAAGATTTTTATCGCGGCATCAGCCAAACTGATTCCTAACGCAGCGCCTGTCCCTTCTCCAAGCCGCAGGTTTAAATCAAAAATAGGCTTAAGGCCTATATAATCTAAGATAATTTTATGCCCAATTTCAACCGAGCAATGCGAAGCAATCATATAATCTTTTACCTTTGGCTCTAATTTATAGGCAATTAGAGCCGCGGCGCCTGATATAAACCCGTCAATTACTACGGGAACTTTTTTTGACGCGGACGCCAGAATTATTCCGGCTAGCCCCCCGATTTCAAAACCTCCGACCTTAGAAAGCACATCAACCGGATCAGTTGGATTCGGCTGATTGACTTCAATACTTTTTTTGATAATTTCAATTTTATTTTTTAATCCCAGTTCGTCTATCCCGGTGCCTCTTCCAGTGAGCTCTTTAACGGGCCTTCCGGTAAAGACCGCGGCAAGTGCGCTTGCGCAAGTCGTATTACCAATCCCCATCTCTCCTGTACCGATGATATCAATCCCCTTTTTAAACTCTTCCTCAAAAACCGCAATACCGGTCTCAATTGACTTTATTGCCTC
>JAZDFW010000064.1:0-3969 GCA_043807505.1 Candidatus Omnitrophota bacterium
TTTACTTAATATTTTCTTTCAAAAAAGAAATTAAAAGGCTTCTATCTTCGGAAGTAATAAAATCAATTATGCCTGCAACATCATAACTATCTTTTGCTGATTCATCCGATGTTTTATCATCTATCATTCCTCTAGACTGAATTCTCAATATAGTTATTACGACATCAATGGGAGTTTGCTCTTTTTTTAAATATATTTTACAGGCTAAATTTGTATTAAACGGGATAAAATTATTTGTGCTAAAAAATATACCTGTGTAACTGATGTTTTTGGTCTTGGCCATGAATATCTTTGCATGAAAATAATAAGAAATATCCAGTTCTATATTAACTCGGATGTATCTCCTGCGCTCAACCCCTGCGTATTTTCTGGTTTGAATAAATTCATTTGTGGCCATGACTTTAGATGCATCCTCTGCGTCAAGATAGGACTCTTTTAATTCCTTAAGTTCTTCTTTAAAATATGAATTAATTGCTTCATTTAACTCGCTGTAGGTGCTGATAAAAACCTGAATATCACAATTACTTATCTGCTCTAACATTTGAATTACGCCTTCGTTTAAAGGGTCTGCCATGGTAACTGATAAAACATTGCCAACTTTATCTACCGGAAGCAGCATATAAATCCTGATCCATTTCAAGGGTATGCTCTTTAACACCTCTTCGGAAATATTGTACCTTTTTAAAGGTAAGTAAGCAAAATTATACTGATTTGAAAGGCAAACTGCAATATCTTGCTCTGTGGCAAAGCCTAAGGCAATCAGATGCTGGCTTAAATAACCGCCTTTTTTCTTGAACTCCTCTAACGCTTGATTTAATTGCTCTTCATTTATAATATGGCGCTCTATCAACATTTTACCCATTGACTTTGTTACAATTCTTAAAGGAATCATTCTATCTCCCCCAAAGCCCTTTTTTATTTTCCCGAGCCTGTTGATATAATTTCAAAAATAAATCCGCGTATTTAGTATTTGGCTGTATTGTCATTAAAGACGCATACCCCTGCTTAACAATTTCGGCATTGACAAAGGTACCGTCTTTTAAATAAGCATACGCCAAAAGCCTCTTATACACATCAAATCTTTCTACGTCAAACTCCAAAGACACATGCTTTCCTTCTACCAAATCTTTTGTGAATACATAAGCGCGCCTGCCTAATTTTTGGATTGTGCTTATATCCTCTTTTGTCCGCTGGGCATCTTTGTATAATTTTTTTGATTCATGCATCTCAGGTGTATCTATACCGATAAGACGAACCCTTTCTCCGCTTTCTAGCATTAAGGTGTCTCCATCAACCACTCTTTTTACATAAATATCCGTATAGTCAATAGGCTTGCCAAAAGGAATCGAAAATTTTCCTTCTTCGCAATAAACTGTTATTGATTCTTGCTTACAAGAATTTAAATTTAAAATAAGAAATAAACTAATAAATAAGAAAATAATTTTTTTCCTAATCCTCATTACTTATTTTACCCTTTTTAACTGGATAAATCAATAATTTAGATTATAATAATTCTTATGATTTACGACCCTTTCCAACAGGAAGCAATCGATTATATAAATCAAGGATTTTCTGTAATTGTCTCGGCCCCTACGGGAGCCGGAAAAACCGCAATTGCAGAACACATTATTACTTCCTGTATCCAAAACAATGTCGGCGTAATTTATACCGCTCCCATCAAAGCGCTTTCTAACCAAAAATACCGTGATTTTCAAAATCAATTTGGCGATAAAATCGGGATTTTAACCGGCGATGTATCAATGAATACTTACGCGCCGGTATTAATCATGACTACAGAAATTTTCCGTAATAAGCTTTTGGATGAACCTGATAGCCTAAAACAATATTCCTGGGTAATTTTTGATGAAATTCATTATCTTGACAATCCCGAACGCGGCACAGTCTGGGAAGAATCATTAATTTTTTTGCCGGCGCACATGAATGTATTGGCACTTTCTGCGACTATTCCCAATATAAAACAGCTTGCCGAATGGATTGAGTTAATCCACAAAAAACCCATCAAAACGGTAATTGAGCAAAAAAGGCCGGTGCCGCTGCATTTTTTTTACCAGTGCCAAAATGAAGTCGTAGATAATATCAATGTCCTCTTAAGGCGCTCAAGAGAAACCCGGCCGAACAAACTCTTTACGTTAATTAATTATATCCGGGAAAGAGAAGGCCTGCCCTGTATATATTTTGTTTTCGGCAGAAGGCGCGCAGAAGATTTAGCTTTTGAATTATATGGTTATAATTTTCTTGACGCTAGTGAAAAAACTCAGATTACCAGGCTCTACGACGAGCTTTCTCAAAGATTTGATTTAAAACATGAACGGACTGCCCAGCAAATGTATCCATTAATCCAAAAAGGTATTGCCTTTCACCATGCCGGAATGCTGCCGACATTAAAAGAAGTAATTGAAAGATTATTCACCAGCCGGCTTTTAAAAGTTATTTTCACAACAGAAACTTTCGCCCTAGGCATAAATATGCCCAGCCGCACGGTAATCTTCGATGAATTAAGAAAATTTTACGGCCGGTATGTAAGAAATCTTAAAACGCGTGATTTTTACCAGATGGCCGGGCGCGCCGGCAGGAGAGGTATAGACAAAGAAGGCTTTGTTTATTGCAGAATTAACCCAAACCGTATAAATCCTGTAGACGCAAAACAAATCATCTATTCTAAACCCGAAGAAGTAAACAGCCAATTAAACACCTCCTATGCGACTATCCTCAATCTCTATGAAAAATACAAAGAAGACTTGTTTAAAGTTTACCCCTTATCCCTGCATTATTTCCAATCGCGTAAGAATGAACGGAAGGAGGCATTAAGGCTAATCAATGCGAAATTAAATCTTCTGAAGGAATTCGGTTATATTGAAAACAACAGCTTAAGTAAAAAAGGCCTGTTTGCTAAAACCGTTTACGGTTATGAATTAATCCTGGCAGAACTTTTTGCTACGGGGACCCTCGAACAACTAGATGAATTCGAATTAGGCATTATTACAGCAGCGGTAGTATTTGAACCGCGGAAAAATCAACACATGCTAAAACTTTCTAAAACCAACCGGAATATAAAACGTATCTGTGAAGAACTTTATGAAGAGATTAAAGCTAGAGAAACACATTATCGAATTCATCCTTTCAGTAAGCAGCCGTATTTCCATTTAAGCGGCTGCATGGAAAGCTGGCTGCGCGGCACCACTTTTGATAAAATTCAGCAATTTACCGATACCGATGAAGGCGAGATTGTTAGGTATTTTAGGATGAGTATACAGATTCTAAGAGAAATAAATGTTGCGCAAGTTGCATCAGGTCTTCTTAGGGACCGGATTAAAGAAACTATTTCTGTAATTAATCGCGATGTTGTTGATGCGGAAAAACAGCTACGAGTAGCTTAATCTTTTTTAAAATTCTACTTGATCCCCTACCTTAATCTGGTATTTATCTGCAAAACCAGAAATTACCTCCAAGACATATTTAACTTTTTCCTGCACCGTAAAACTTTCGCAATCCTGCAGGCAAGGTTGAGCATTTTTAGTAATCCCTACGATGAACTTATCTTTATCAATCCAGATTATATCCAACGGGAAATTCATATTCTTCATCCAAAAGTCATGATAACCTTCTTTTTTAAAAACAAAAAGCATGCTTTTCTCAAGAGCCAATGATTTTTTAAACATCAGGCCTTGTTGTAATTTTAAAATTCGATCAACAACTTCGGCTTGGGTGCAGATATTTTTAATGCAGACTTTTTTAGAAAAAAATTCCGCGTATAAAAAAGAGGAAAAAAAGAAAGTTAAAATAAAAGCTATAACACTATTCCTAAACATCATTTATCTTTTTTATACTTTATGTAATCTTCTATAATTTTTTTATGGTCAAAGGCGAAATCAAGAGCCTTTGCTTTGTCTAAACTTACCACCTCTATTCCTGCGGCATCATCTCCTGCTTTAGGTATACCTTTGGCCT
>JAZDFW010000065.1:0-45088 GCA_043807505.1 Candidatus Omnitrophota bacterium
GCAAAATTTTAGGTTTAACCTTTGAGGCAAACAGGGTTTCTATTCCGGAAGAAGAAATTGAAGAATTGATTAAAAAGCGACAGGGCCTAAAGCTTGAGAAAAATTTTTTTGAGGCAGATAAAATTAAAGAGCAATTGGCGCGGAAAAATATCGTTTTAGAAGATATAAAGGGCGGTAAAACTGTGTGGCGGGTAAAACCGTGAAGACGCTGTACGTAACTCTATTTAGCTCTTTGAGTTACAAAATAAATACTAATAGGGGCTGTCCCTCAGAAATAGTTCTTTCTTAATGAATCTGTCGTATTTTTCGTTCCTTTAGATTAGTTTTTTGCGATTGTCTTGTCTGTGTTTCTCGGGAACGCTCGCCACGCCCCTGCGTGGCGTGGCTTCGCTCGGGGGAGGCTTCGTCGCTCTCCCGCAGCAGGGCCGTATATAAAAGCGTTTTTAAATTAAGGAGCCTGCTGCGGGAACCATGCCCGCTCCTCGCCTCCACGTCCCTCGAAATCACAGTCAATCCACCCATAAAAATCATAGTTCTTTAATAAAATGGATCTGACAGCTTTTCGAGCGCATGTCGATTTTAGCCAATGGAGCTTGAGCGTTGAGGGAATCTCAAGGCCCCGACGGATACGTCGGGGCAATTTGAGATGGCGAAGATGCTGTCCGAGCAGCTTTTGCTAGAGCAAAAGCTGCGAGTTCAGCAGCCACCGAAGCGCGAAAGATCATTGGCGTAAAAAAATCGACCTAAGCGAGAAAAGTGGCAGATTCATTAAGAAAGAGTATAGGATGAAAATTATTTACGGATTAGAGAAGGTTAAGAAAAGTAGTAATGCCGTAGTGGTGTTAGGGGTGTTTGACGGAGTGCACCTTGCGCATAGAAGGATTTTAAAGGAGGCTGTAAGGAAGGCTAGGGCAATAAAACAGAGAAGCATTCTTGTAACTTTCTGGCCGCATCCGCAAAAAGAGGAAAGTCTTTATTCTTTGGAGCACCGCCTGAAATTAATTTCCGAATTCGGCATAGATGAATGCATTGTTATTAAATTCAACCATAAATTTTCTAAAATGCTGCCTAATGATTTTGTGGAAAAAATCCTGCTTGGAAAAATCGGTGTCAAATATATTTATGTAGGAAAAAATTTTACCTTTGGCCGGGGGGGAAAAGGGAATTTTAAATTATTAAAAAGTTTATCGCGTATACACCATTTTAAATTAAGAATTTTCGATGTCATTAAAATTAACCATCTGCCTATTAGTAGTACCTATATTCGTAAGTTAATTAAAAGGGGAGACTTAAGGCATGCGCAAAATTTATTAGTGCGGCCGGTGAGTATTTTGGGTACGGTAATTAAAGGCGCTTCAGTTGCCAGAAGATTAGGATTTCCTACTGCTAATATTGACCCGCATCATGAAGTCCTGCCGCCTCCAGGCGTGTACGCTGTGTTGATTATTTATAAGAAAAAAAAGTTTTTTGGTGTTTGTTCTATTGGCCATAAGCCGACTTTTAACAAAAAAGACAAAATCCAACACATCGAAGTAAATATCTTTAATTTTGACAAAAATATATATGGAGCTTACTTAGAAATACAGTTTATTAAACTCTTAAGAAAGCAAGAAAAATTTGCTTCTCCTGTAGTTTTGGCCGCACAAATCAAAAATGACATAATTTCTGCAAAAAAAATGATTTCCCACCACTAACTTTTACCACAATCTGTATCCTTTTTTGAAAAATCCACCGCTACCTATTGTGTCCATTAAATTTAGGTAATTTTTTTCTTGACAAAATTACAAATTTTATCTATACTCAACCTACGAGTGGTTAAAAGTGGAGTAAAGTGGAAAGGACTATAAGCCAATGTTCTATGGCGAATATTTGCATTCTATAGATCGTAAAGGCCGCCTGATTTTACCTGCCAAGTTCCGTGAATCTGCGAAAAATAATTTCATAGAAAAATTTTTTCTAACGCGCGGTTTGGATAAATGCCTTTTTATGTTTTCAGAAGAGGAGTGGCGTACGCAGGAAAACAAATTCAAAGCCATTTCTTTTACTAAACAGGAATCCCGTACTTTTAACCGTTTATATTTCTCTGGTGCCGTGGATATCATTCCGGACAAACAAGGAAGAATCCTAATCCCCGGATATCTTAAAGATTTTGCTGAAATTAGAAAAGATGTAATGGTAGTCGGCGTTTCTAATAGATTGGAAATTTGGGCAAAAGATAAATGGCAGGAATTTTATGGGAATTCTCAAAAGTCATTTGAAGAAATCGCCGAAAAATTAATGGATATTTAATCAGAAAATACCTAAAAATGGAATTTTTAAAGTGGATCAAAATTATCATATACCGGTAATGTTAAGCGAAACGATAGAATATTTAAATTTAGCTAAAGGCAAATTAATCGTAGACGCGACAGTTGGCACAGGAGGGCATGCCAGTGTTATTTTAGAACGCATTACGCCCGGCGGAAAGCTTATTGCGATAGACCGTGATCAGGAGTCGCTTTTTATGGCCAATTCAAGATTACAGGTATTTGGCGATTCATGTAAATTTGTGCATGCGAACTTTATGGATATAGAAAGCGTCCTTGCTGATTTGGGAATAAAAAAAGTAGACGGTATTATTTTTGACTTGGGTATTTCAACTTTTCAATTGGAAAATCCCGACAGAGGTTTTAGTTTTCAAACCGAAGGCCCCTTAGATATGCGTTTAGACAGGGATAGTTATATTTCTGCGTATGACTTGGTGAATAATCTTAATGAAGAAGAGCTCTCAGGGCTACTTTGGAATTTCGGGCAGGAAAGATGGCACAACCGTATTGCCCGTTTTTTAGTGCAGGAAAGAGAAAAGCATCCGATTTCAACAACCAAGGAATTATCGAACATTGTAATAAAGGCAATACCTTATAAACATAGGCATTACCGGATTCATCCGGCAACCAGAACTTTCCAGGCTGTGCGTATTGCAGTAAACCGTGAACTAGAGACATTAGAGGCAACTTTAGATAAAGCAATCGGGCTATTAAATAAAAACGGAAGGATTTGCGTAATTTCTTTTCATTCTTTAGAAGACCGGATAGTAAAGTTTTGTTTTCGCCGTGCGGCAGCTAGCGGCTTAATTGAGATTATAACAGCGAAACCTTTAACGCCTCAATTTGCGGAAGTAAAAATGAATTCAGCCAGTCGCAGCGCTAAATTTCGCGTGGCGGAAAGGACTCATCAATGAAACTTTCTAGATTTTTATTGGTTACATTCTTCTTTACTGGTTTTTCGCTCCTTTATGTTTATCAGCAGACAGAGATTGTCCGTTTAGCCTATGCAGGGCAGAAAAAGGTGGCGGATTTTCAGGATTTACTTGATAGAAATTCATTCTTAAGATATAATATGGAAAAGAGCGCTTCCCTTACACGTGTGGGTAATAAAATCTCCGGGGGAGTTAGTATTTATGAGATGCCTGATACCTATAAGCTGGTAAGATTAAATAAGCCGCTGGAGAATTTAAGGCTAAGTAAGCACACATATAAGCAAGAAAGTTTACTTTCTCGCCTTTTTGGTATTAAAAGACAAGCCGAAGCAAAGACGATCAGTCCTTAACAAAAATAAATAACTTTAAAGTATTTAGCACTTATAGCAAAAGCTATTGGTGCATAATTTTATAACTTCGTGTATATTCGTAATTACCACCGCCGGTTTAATGCGGTATTTTTAAGTTTTCTAATATTATTTTTATTTTGTTGTGCCCGCCTTTTTTTTATCCAGTTTTTCCGTTCAGATTATTTAGCTTCTTTAGCAAAAAAACAACATAATCTTTTTATTGAGCTTGAGCCCCGGCGCGGCACAATCTTTGATGCCAATTTTCATCCATTAGCTTTCAATGTGGCAGTGGATTCGCTTTATGGCTCGCCTAATGAAATCCCCGATAAGGATAAACCTGGCTTAATAAATAAACTTAGCGGAATATTAAAGCTTGATTATACATATTTAAGAGATAAGCTTAACCGCAAAAAATCTTTTGTTTGGCTGGCACGAAAAATTACTCCCGAGCAAACTCAGGCAATAAGAGCATTAAAGATTAAAGGGATCGATTTTATCAAAGAAAGCAAGCGTAGTTATCCTAACGGTTATCTGTTAAGCCATATTGTTGGTTTTGCCGGCCTTGATAATGCCGGCCTTGATGGCATAGAATTGAATTATGATTTATACCTCAAAGGCGAACCGGGCTGGGCTTTATTTTTAAGAGACGCCCGGCAAAAAAAATTAGACATTTGGGAGAAAATGATTTTGCCTAAAGATGGCTTTGATGTAGTGTTGACGATAGATGATGTGATTCAATTTATTGCAGAGAGAGAACTTGATAAGGTCTATAAAGCGACGCATGCTAAAGGTGCTAGTATCGTGGTAATGGATCCGCATACCGGTGCAATTCTTGCTTTAGCAAATAGGCCCACCTTTGACCTTAATGAATATCGCGAAGCCCCAAAAGAGAGTATGCGTAACCGCGCAATCGCGGATATGTTTGAACCGGGTTCGGTGTTTAAAATTGTGACTGCTTCGGCGGTAATAGAAGAAGGTAAGGTTTCCGAAGAGCAAAGATTCTTTTGCGAAAACGGCTCTTACAAAATAGCAGGCCATGTCCTACACGACCATACATCGCACGGGTATTTGAGCTTTCGTGAGGTAATTGAACAATCTAGTAATATTGGGACCTGTAAAATTGCACAGATTTTAGGACAAGATTCGCTTTATCAATATGTAAAGAAATTCGGGTTCGGCGATAAAAGCGGCATTGATATGCCAGGTGAGATTTCCGGTTCGATAAAAAACCCAAGTTTTTGGTCTAAAACTTCCATTACTGCTATTCCGATGGGGCAAGAAGTAGGCGTGACAGCTTTACAATTGACAGCTGCAATATCGGTAATTGCTAACGGCGGCAATCTAATGAAGCCGTATGTGGTAAAAGAAATCAAGGATAAAATGAATGTTCGAATAAAGGCTTTTTCACCTGTATTTGTGCGCAAAGTTATGTCTTTGGATACATCTTTCAGAGTAAGAAAAATACTTATCGGCGCTGTTGAAGAAGGCACGGGAAAGCTGGCAAAAATTCCCGGGGTAAGCATTGCCGGAAAAACCGGGACAGCCCAGAAAATTGAGCCTGGTGGCGCATATTCGCATGACAAATTTGTTGCTTCATTTATTGGTTTTACGCCAGCAGAAGATCCGCTTATTGCCATGGCAATAATAGTTGATGAACCGCATCCGTATTATTTTGGGGGTGTAGTATCTGCTCCGGTATTTAAGAATACCGCTAGTGACATATTAAGGTATCTTAAAACAAAGGAACCGATAATTTCTCCTCAAGACTAAAAATAATTATGGAACTAAAAAAATTAATTAAATGTTTGGATCGTTATCAAGCCTTTACGGATTTAAATAATTTTGATGTCGCAGGAGTTAGTTGCGATTCAAGAAGGATTTCAGATAATTTTGTTTTTGTAGCGATAAAAGGGGCTCATGATGATGGGCACATATTTATTGACCAGGCATCAAAAAAAGGTGCAAAGGCAGTAGTATTAAAAGTGTCAGAGTTTAAAAATATACGCCTATCAGAGAAAATTTCAATAATCGCGGTTAGTGATACAAAAAGCGCATTGAGTAAGCTATCGGCGGAATTTTACGGAAATCCATCTGATAAATTAAAAGTGATCGGTATCACCGGTACAAATGGTAAAACTACTATAACATATTTAATTGAGGCGCTATTAAAAGAGTCTCGTAGAAGCCCCGGTGTCATTGGGACGGTAAATTATCGGTTTAATGATTATATCAATTCTTCAGGTAACACTACACCCGGGCCGGACCAACTACAGTTAATGCTTAAAGAGATGTTGGATGCTGGTGTTGATTATGTGGCGATGGAAGTTTCCTCGCATGCGCTTGACCAAGGCCGGACCGATGCAATAAGGTTTCATTCGGCAATTTTTACGAATTTAACCCAAGATCATCTGGACTATCATAAAAATTTAGAAGGTTATTTTCAGGCAAAAACAAAACTTTTTAAAGCTCTTAGTAAGCAATCCTCTGCTATAATTAATATTGATGATCCATGGGGTAGGAGGCTTTTAGAATTAACGAAGGCGCATGTTATAACCTATGGTATAGAGAATAAGGCTGAGGTTTTTGCAAAAGAAATCAAATTTGATTTTCCCCATACCGAATTTATTTTAAAAACCTCTGAACTTGAAACAAAGCTTAAAACTTTACTTATCGGTAGGCATAACGTGTATAATATATTAGCGGCAATAGCCTTAGGGATAAGCGAAGGAATTAAAATTCCAGATATAAAATCCGCCATTGAAAGATTAGATTTTGTTCCCGGAAGGCTCCAAAGGATAGAAACAGGACAGGATTTTTTTTGTTTTGTTGATTATGCGCATACAGAAGACGCGTTAAAAAATGTAATTAATACTTTAAGAGAAATAACCAGAAAAAAAATTATTGTTGTATTTGGTTGCGGCGGAGAGCGTGATAAAACAAAAAGGCCGAAGATGGGGCGCATAGTGACTGAGTTGGCAGATTTTGCCATCATTACTAATGACAATCCGCGCTCAGAAGAAGCGCAAGAAATAGCCAATAATATTAAACAGGGAATTAAAAAAGATAATTATTGTATTATTTTAGATCGTAAAGACGCGATAAAAAAATCCCTTTCTCTGGCAGCTGGCGGAGATATAGTTTTAGTCGCAGGCAAGGGGCACGAGGATTATCAGATATTAAAGAATGAGAGAATTCATTTCGATGACCGAGAGGTAATCAGGGAATGCTTGAAATAGAGGAAATATTAAAGGCAACAGGCGGTAAACTTATTTGCGGCAGGCGTAATTTATGTATAAAGGATTTTTCTCTCGATTCCCGCACGCTTAAAAAAGGCGACGGGTTCATTGCTATAAAAGGCAATAATTTTGATGGCCACTGGTTTATCAAAAAAGCCATAAAACAGGAGGCTAGTTGTATTATTACCCAAATAAAACCTGAAGAAGAGTTAGTGACTAAGGCCAAAGATTTCGCTTTGATAGAAGTCGCTGATACGATAAAGGCATTAGGTGATATTGCTTATTATAAGCGTAAGAAATTTAATCTTCCTATTATCGCTATTTCCGGCAGCAACGGAAAAACAACCACTAAAGAAATGATCGCTTGGATTTTATCGGAAAAATTCAAAGTCCTTAAAAATGAAGGTACCAAGAATAACCACATCGGCTTGCCGCAGGCATTACTTAGCCTTAATGCGGATTTTGATTTAGGAGTATTGGAATTAGGGACGAACCATTTTCACGAGATTGATTATTTAGCAAAAATTTCTAAAGCCAACATTGGTATAATTACCAATATCGGCCCAACGCATTTGGAGTATTTCGGCGGCTTAACAGGTGTATTTAAAGAAAAATACGACTTAATTAAAAATTTAGAAAATCCGTATCTAGGCATTTTAAATGGCGACGATAAATTTTTGAGAAAGGTTATTTTAAAGAAAAGTAGACGGCCGCTGACTTTAAGTTTCTCAATTGAAAACAAAAGCGATTTTTTCGCTTCAAAAATTAGATTTAATCAGGGAAAAATAGAATTTTTGCTGAACCGTAAAGATAAATTTTGCCTAAATACCTGCGGCAGGCATAATGTTTATAATGCGCTTGCGGCGATTAGTGTGGCTAGGATTTTTGGCCTGCAATATAAGACAATCATAAAGAGATTGGCAAGTTTTGAATTTCCCGCAGGCCGCCTTAAAATAAAGGAATTCAATAAAGCAATTTTTATCGATGATACTTATAATTCAAATCCCGCTTCATTTAAGCAGGCATTGAGTACGTTAGAGAATTTTAAAACAGCCGGCAGAAAAATTGTAGTTATGGGAGATATGCTTGAGCTGGGTAAGGATAAAGACCTGTTACATCGAAATGCAGGCAGGCTGGCGGCGCAGGTAGCCGATATATTTATCGCTGTCGGATCTCTTTCGAAGTTGGCTGCAGAGGCAGCAAGATTATCGGGAATTAATCGTATTTTTTCCTGTGAGTCTGCGCTGGAAGCTCGCGATATTTTATTTAATAAAGTATTGCCAAAGGACAATGATGTGATACTCGTTAAGGGTTCGCGTTCGATGAAAATGGAAGGAGTGTTTATCTAGGGCTATGCTTTATTATCTGTTATTCGCGCTACGCGATAAAATATCTTTTTTAAATATATTCCATTATATTACTTTTCGCAGCGCCATGGCAGCAATTACCGCTTTCCTTTTAAGCCTTATCTTTGGCCCGATGATTATCAGTATGCTAAAAAAATTGAAGATCGGTGAAAAGATAACTAAGGGCGATAGCATCCAGCTGGATAAATTACATAGCAATAAAAAAGATACCCCTACAATGGGAGGAATTTTAATATTGACGGCAATTGTTTTATCTACATTACTATGGGCAGATATTTTAAATAAATATGTTATTTTAGGTTTATTTGCCATTCTTTGGCTTGGGATAACCGGGTTTATTGATGATTACCTGAAACAAGTTAAGAAAAAATCAAAAGGTTTGACTATTGTCTCAAAGTTTACCTGTCAAATATTGCTTGGTTTAATAATCGGAGTCATCCTTTTTCTTGACCCGCAAAACAGTACAAAACTAGATATCCCTTTTTTGAAAAATATCTCTTTAGAGTTAGGTATTTTTTTTATAATTTTTGTGATTTTTGTAATTACCGGTACATCTAATGCGGTAAATCTTACGGATGGTTTAGATGGCTTGGCTATAGGTTGTGTGATTATGGCGGCCTTGGCATTCAGTATTTTAAGTTACGTTTCGGGAAATATTAAATTCTCTAGTTACTTATTTATACCCTATCTTAGGGGCAGTGGAGAATTAACGGTATTCTGTTCCGCTATTTTTGGGGCAGGTTTGGGTTTTTTATGGTTTAATTGTTATCCGGCAACAGTATTTATGGGCGATGTCGGTTCTTTAGCGCTGGGCGGCGCCTTGGGAACAGTGGCTTTGTTAATTAAAAAGGAACTATTATTGGTAATTGTCGGAGGAATTTTTGTTTTGGAGGCAGTATCGGTAATCTTACAAGTTATATCTTTTCGATTCTTCAGGAAGCGTATCTTTAAAATTGCGCCAATCCATCATCATTTTCAATTTCTTGGCTGGCCGGAAAGTAAAGTGATTGTAAGATTTTGGATTATTGCAGGCCTGTTGGCGTTATTTACATTGGCGACCCTAAAGATTAGATAAATTTCTACGAAAGATAGAGCATCAAACTAAAAACTTTATGCAAAATATTGGCTATTTTAAAGGTAAGAAAATTTCAATAGTAGGATTAGCGAAAAGTGGCTTTGCCTGTGCTAATTTATTAGGTGATTTAGGCGCACAAGTAAGCGTTACTGATATTGCGGACAATGATTTAACGCGCCTGAATGCCTCAAAATTAAAAGCAAAAAAGATAAGGGTAGAGTTAGGCAAGCATACAGAAGAATTTATAAAAAACAGTGATTTAGTAGTTATTTCTCCTGGCGTGAATGACCAGGCTTGGCCGATTGTTTGGGCAAAAAATTATAAAATCCCAATTGTTAGCGAAATAGAAGTTGCCTGTTCTTTATGCGTTGGTACTATTATTGCAGTTACCGGTTCAAACGGAAAGACTACAACTACAACATTAATCGGTAAAATTTTAGAAGCCTCAAAAAAGAAAGTGTTTATCTGCGGCAATATAGGTAATCCTTTTTGCTCAGAGTTGGATAAAATCAAGGCCAGTGATTTTGTATCGTTGGAGGTGAGTTCTTTTCAACTTGAGCATATCAGTTCTTTTAAGCCAAAGATTGCCGTCATTTTAAATTTTAGCTCTAATCATCTTGATAGATATAACGATATGCAAGAGTATCTTTTGGCGAAAAAACGCATATTTATGAATCAGGATAAAAGTGACTATCTTGTTTTAAACTCTGAAGATAAAGTTTTGAACAAGTTAGCCGATGAAACAAAAGCAAAGACGGTTTTTTTCTCCTCAAAACGAGGGTTAAATTCCAATCAAGCCGCTTGTTTAGCAGTAGCATCAATATTGGGAATCGATGAAAAAACATGTTCAAAAGTATTTAGCGAATTCAATGGTATTGAACACCGGCTTGAGTATGTAACCCAAATAAATAATATTAAGTTTATTAATGATTCTAAGGCAACTACCGTAGACTCCGCTATCTGGGCTTTAAATAATATAGTTTGTCCTATAATTTGGATTGCCGGGGGAAGGCATAAAGGCATTGATTATAGTATTATTTTGGAGTTAGCGCGCAAGAAGGTAAAAGAGGTTATTCTAATCGGTGAAGCCAAGAAAAATATCAAAGACATCTTTTCCGGCCAATTGCCTCTTGACCAGGCCAATACCTTAGAAGAAGCGGTGAATAAAGCTTATCAAGCGGCTGCTCCAGGGGATTGTGTATTGCTATCGCCTATGTGTTCAAGTTTCGATATGTTTTCTAATTTTGAAGAAAGAGGCAGGTGTTTTAAAAAAGCCGTGCAGAAGTTAGTAAAAAACAAAGGTTAATATGCTGCGCAATACCAGAATAAACCTTTTTATTATCACGATTACGCTGATTTGTATCGGCATTGTGATGATTTATAGCGCTTCCGGTATCTATGCGATGGAGAGATATAAGGATAGCTTTTTTTTCCTCAAAAGGCATATTGTTTTTCTTGCTATCGGTTTGCTTTTAAGTTTTTTAATGATGAGCATAGATTATCGAAAATTCAGGAACTATGCAAAGCCATTATTGATTTTATCCTGTATTCTTTTAATTCTAGTTTTAGTCCCCGGCATAGGAAGAGAGGTTTCGGGGGCGCGGCGTTGGTTCAGGTTTAAATTTATTAGTTTCCAGCCGTCTGAATTAGCAAACATGTCTTTAATTATTTATACGGCAGATTTTATTGCCCGGAAAGGCAATCTGATTAAATCATTTTGGCGCGGGTTTCTGCCGCCGGTATGCATCTTAGGAACGATCGCATTATTGATACTTATGCAACCAGATTTAGGGACAACGGTGTCATTGGGTATAGTTGTTTTTTTAATGCTTTTTATTGCCGGGGTGCGTAGTACTTATCTTTTTGGTATGCTGCTTACCAGCCTTCCCCTTTTGTATTTACTAATATTTAGTGTGCCTTATAGAAGGATGCGTATTATGGCCTTTCTAAATCCTTGGGTTGACCCTAAAGGCAGTGGTTTTCAAATAATTCAGTCACAAATTGCTTTGGGTTCCGGTGGATTATTTGGCGTGGGGCTGGGGCATTCCAGGCAGAAATTATTTTACCTGCCGGCAGCGCACACAGATTTTATTTTTTCTATAATCGGAGAAGAACTAGGGTTATTAGGTACGCTTGGCATAATTATCTTATTTGTTATTTTTATCCGGCAGGTCATCAAAATTGTCAGAAATACACAAGATAAATTCGGTTATTTCTTAAGTTTAGGTTTAGCTTCGATGATCTGCTTTAAGGCAATAGTAAATATCGGTGTTTCTTGCGGCCTCTTTCCTACTAAGGGCCTGCCGCTGCCGTTCATTAGTTACGGCGGATCGTCTTTTGTTTTTGATATTATTAGCGTCGGAATAATTATGAATATTGCGCGCACAGGAGAATATCCATGAGCCCCACCCTTCCTGAAAATAACATAGAGCATGTAATGAAGAGCGGGGTAAATCGTAAAGTTATCGTGGTTGCAGGCAAAAGCTGCGGCCATATATATCCGGCTCTAAGTTTTATAGATGCATTGAAAGAAAAATATAAGGATGCAGAGGTACTTTTAATACTACCCAAAGAGAATGCGATAAAAAATAAGCAGGAATTTAATTGTCAGGTTAAACATATTTCCTTTTCGCCCTTAAGGCCTGGTTTCGATCTAAATAATATTAAGTGTTTTTCAAAATTGATAGAAGCCTGTTTTCAAGCTATATTTATAATCAGTGATTTTAATCCTAATGTGGTGGTTGGTTTTGGCAGTTTAATTAGCGTTCCCTTTGTTATGTGCTCCTGGTTGTTTAGAGTAAAAACATTTGTACATGAGCAAAATGTAGTCTGCGGGAGAGCCAATAGATTTTTAGCTAAATTTTGCG
The DNA here is from genome assembly GCA_043807505.1 of Candidatus Omnitrophota bacterium. Lineage (GTDB taxonomy): Bacteria > Omnitrophota > Gorgyraeia > Gygaellales > Profunditerraquicolaceae > JAZDFW01. Next base: position 12,134 of record JAZDFW010000065.1, read on the forward strand.
ATAAAATCGCCATTTCTTTTATAGATTCGAAGAAGTACTTAACTGTTAATAAAAAAAAGATTGTCTTAACCGGTAATCCTATTAGAAAAGAATTAACTAATATAGATAAGAATAAAGCGTTAGGTTTTCTTGGATTGGACCGAGATAAGTTTACAATTCTTGTAATGGGCGGTAGCCAAGGAGCGCACAGTATCAATAAAGAATTCTTAAAATGCATGATTTCGCTTAAGGGCAAATTTAATTTGCAGGTTATCCATCTATGCGGTAACATCGATTATGATATTTTAATAGAAGGGTATAAGGATTTAGGTATAAATTTTAAAGTATTCACTTTTTTAGAACAGATGCATTATGCTTATTCTGGAAGTAATCTTGTTGTGTCTAGGGCAGGTGCGATTTCTGTCAGCGAAATCGCGTATTTTAAAATTCCGGTAATTTTCGTTCCTTATCCTTATGCCTACGAACATCAAATGAGTAATGCTTTGGTCTTGAAAGAAAAAGGCTGCGCTATTGTAATTGACCAAAAGGAATTTAATGCGGGATCCTTAAGGTTTATTTTGGAACCGTTGATAACCGATGCCGAAATTTTAAAAAATATGCGCCTGGCTTTTGAGGGAATTCCAAAGTATAATGCCGCGGAATCTTTAGTTAGAGAAGTTATGCCTCTATGAAAAAGCTCACTTTATTTTTAATAATAACAGCATTATTTTTTGGTATTCTGCAGGCAAAGGAGAACGTCGAGTGGAATATTGAAAAAAGTACGCATTTTATTGTTTATTATAAGCATGCCCAAAAAACTTTTGTAGATGAGCTTATTGTGCAGGCAGAAAATTACTACAACAAAATAGCCGATGACTTAGGTTTCAGGCGTTTTGATTTTTGGCTCTGGGAAAACCGTGCTAAAATTTATATTTATGATGATATGGAAGATTTCCATGCCTCAACTGGTTTTGTTAGCTGGTCTGCGGGTTTGGCGATTACGAAAGTTAAGACCATTCATACCTATCCTTACGCCAAAGGTTTTTTTGAGACAATTCTCCCGCATGAATTGGGGCATATAGTTTTCAGGGAATTCATTGGGTTTGATAATCAGCTGGTGCCTGTTTGGCTGGATGAAGGTGTGGCTTCTTCTTTTGAAAAGGGCAGGGCTGCGCTGGCCGGAAAAATCATAAAGCCCGCAATTGCCGATGATACTTTTATACCGATACAGAATTTAACCATGCTTAACCCTCAATCGATGCAAGATAATCAAAAAGTAAATCTTTTTTATGCAGAATCAATAAGCATTATTCATTACCTGATTAAAGAATTCGGTAAAGATAATTTTATTATTTTTTGCCAGCGCATTAGAGACGGAAAGAATTTGGCAGAATCACTTAGATCGACTTATAATTTTAACAATCTTGATGAATTAAATATTAGTTGGAAGAAATTTGTAGAAAATGAATAATTCTATTTCTAAGAAGGCACATTTTATCGGTATCGGCGGTATAGGCATGAGCGGTATTGCCCGGCTTTTTTTATCTAAAGGGATACAGGTAAGCGGTTCTGACTTAAAAAAAAGTAGAATTACCGATGAGCTTAATGATTTGGGAGCCGGTATTTTTGTTGGGCATAATCTTAAGAACATTCAAGATGCAGATACAGTGATTTATTCTTCAGCAATAAAAAGTGATAATCCGGAGATATTAGAAGCAAAGAGGCTTAAAATCCGCTTAATTAAGAGGGCAGAGGCGCTTGCAGAATTGATGAAAGACAAAACCGTGATTACGGTTACAGGCAGCCACGGCAAAACCACAACTGCATCGTTGGTGTCATTTCTTTTAATGGAGGCAGGGCTTTGTCCTACTGTAGCCATAGGCGGCGTATTAAGAAATATAGAAAAAAATGCCTTCTCAGGCTTGGGAGAGTTTTTTGTAGCCGAGGCTGATGAATCAGATGGTTCGTTTTTATATTATAAATCAAAGTATTCTATTATTACTAATATTGATCGTGAGCATCTCGATTATTACAAAAGCTTTGAAAATGAAATTAAGGCTTTTAAGGAATTCTTAACCAGGATAGAAGACGGTGGATGTGTTTTTTGCTGCGGTGATGATTTAAATTTAAGGGCAATTTTAAAAGATTATTCGAATAAATACATACTTTTTGGTTTAAATAGCGATTCCGATATCTATCCCGGGAATATAAAGATAGATGGGCTTACCTGCGAGTTCGATTGTTTCTATAAGGGGAAGTTTATTGATAGATTTTATCTTGCTTTAGGCGGCCAACACAATATTTCCAATGCGCTTTCCGTGATTGCCTTGGGATTAGAGATTGGTCTGGATTTAAAATCCATAAAAAGAGCTTTGAGTAATTATAAAGGCGCAGCGCGTAGAATTGAAATTAAATTTAAAGATAATGATTACCTGCTTATCGATGATTATGCGCATCATCCTACTGAGATTAAGGCGACGCTTTCAGCTATAAGTAATATAAATGGCAAAAGAGTAATTGCGGTTTTTCAGCCGCACCGTTATACGCGCACAAAAATACTCTTGGAGGAATTTACTAAATGTTTTGATTTGGCTGAAATAATTGTAATTACGGATATTTATCCGGCAAGTGAGCCGCCGATCGAAGGAATTACGGGGGAATATTTAAGCAAGAGGCTCAAAGGAAGGCTAAGCAATAAAGAGGTCTATTTTTTCCCTAAAGAGAAACTCGCTGAAAGCATCTTAAATATTATAAGGCCAAATGATCTTGTAATTACCTTGGGCGCAGGGGATATTTTAAAGGTAAGCGATGAATTGGTTAAGACTCTTAAAAGCCAAAGTAAAGTTTAAGGAACCGCTTAAAAAACATACGTCATTTAAGGTTGGCGGCGCCTGTGATTACTTTATCGAACCAAGAGATGTTGATGATTTAAAATTGTTGATTAAGTCGTTAAAAAAGGATAAGATACCTTTCCGAGTTTTAGGCTTAGGCAGTAATACCTTAGTTTGCGATAAAGGAGTCAGGGGTGCTGTTATTCATTTAGGCTCACCTTATTTTAAAAAAATATCCGTTAAAAATAATTTTGTTGATGCCGGAGCCGGAAGTTATCTTAATAAGCTTATTAGGTTAGCGGCAAAACAAGGCTTGGCTGGCCTTGAATTTTTAAGCGGTATTCCCGGGACAGTTGGCGGGGCTTTGATTATGAATGCCGGCAGGGATAGAGAATTTCCCGGATTTGGCGGCCTAGTAGAAAGTGTTACAATAGTTGATTATCGCGGCAGCATTCGGATTTTAAAGAAAAAAGATTTAAAATTTGGTTATCGTAAGTCCAACCTTTCAAAATACATTATACTCTCTGTGCGGATTAAATTAATAAAGAAGAATAAAACGAAAATCCAGGGAGATATATCCAGATATATTCGTTATCGGAAAGATTCTCAAGATTTAAGCCGTCCGTCCGCAGGCTGTATTTTTAAAAATCCACCGGCTTCCTCCGCCGGCAGATTGATAGATTTATGCGGTTTAAAAGAAAGAAGGATTGGTGATGCTGTTGTGTCAGGAAAACATGCGAATTTTATCGTTAACGATGGCGATGCTAAGGCACTCGATATATTAAGGCTAATGAATTTGATCAGGAAAGAAGTTAAAAAGAAATTCAATTTAAATTTAGAACCAGAGGTAGAAATATGGCAGTAGAAAAAAAATTCGGCAGGGTAGGGGTTTTGATGGGAGGGCCTTCCACTGAAAGGGAAGTGTCTTTAAAATCAGGCAAGTCGGTATATGAGGCCTTAAAACAAGCAAGCCTTGATACTGTCTCTATTGATATAGTTACCGATAATGTAGATGAAGATATTAAGCTGATTTCTTCTTATGATTTGGATTGCGCATTTTTAGCCCTTCATGGCCGTTTTGGCGAAGACGGCACAATTCAGGAGATTTTGGATTATTTGGGTATTCCTTATACCGGTTCCGGGGCCATGGCAAGCAGATTGTCTATGGATAAGGTTATATCCCGTAAGGTGCTGGAGGTTTATGGATTAGCGGTACCAAAATACAAAGTAATCAAAAAAGATCTCTATAATAAGAATGATCAATTAAGAAATAATTTTGTTTTTCCTATGGTGGCAAAACCAGCTACGCACGGCTCTAGTATCGGTTTGTCGATTATTGATAAACCGGAAGAATTAATTGGTTCGATTGATTTGGCTTTTAAATATGACGATACTATTGTCTTGGAAGAATTTATCGCGGGGCGTGAGTTGACAGTTGGAATCCTAGACAATAAAGCCTTGCCGGTAGTTGAGATTATCCCTAGAAATAGGTTCTTTGATTATGAGGCTAAATATCATCAAGGAATGACTGAGTATAGAGTTCCTGCCAGCATAGATGAAACAGTTGTAAAAAAAGTACAAGCCGCGGCATTAAAAACCCACCAACTCTTGGGTTGTTTTGGTTGTTCAAGGGTGGATATTATTTTAGCTAAAGATAATTCCCCTTATGTTTTAGAACTCAATTCTATTCCAGGCTTTACGCCTACAAGCCTCCTGCCAAAGGCAGCAAAATCTGCAGGGATAGAGTTTAACGAGCTTTGTTTGAGGTTAATTGAGCTAGCATATGAAAAAGCAAAAAATCAAGTTTTCGATTAAGCTAATATTTATCATACTGATTGTTTTAATCGGTATTTTTACGGTTAGAGTGGTTTCAGAAAATTTGAAGAACGCGCCTTTTTTTAAGATAACTGATATTATTATGAAAGAAAATAATTCTCTAAACTTATCTTATTTAAAAGGGCGTAATATATTCAGCGTTGATTTAAACAAGGAAGGAAGACGCCTTGCCTTAAGTCTAGCTAATTATAAGAAGATTAGGTTTATCAGGGTTTTACCTAATCGTTTGTTTGTGGATTTTATCAAACGCAGGCCTTTTGCCTATGTAAAATTATATCGTTATTTCTGCGTCGATGATGACGGATTATTATTTGATGAGCCCAAAGATGCTTTTGACCCGAACTTAGCGGTTATCTTAGGGCTCGATACAAAAATTTTTGGCCCAAAAGCAGGAACGTTATATAATAACAGTGAATTAATACTTGCGCTAAACATATTAAAAGAGTTCAAGAAAAATAAGGTGTTGGGATGTTATCAAATTAAAACAATTGATGTAACAATCCCTGCCAATGCAGTGATGTTTTTGAGCCTTGTGCAACCGCCTGGACTAGTAGATAAAGGATCCTTCGAGGTAAAAATCGGCCAGAGTAATTTTGTTGATAAGATAAATATTTTAAGCAGCCTTTTAGCGCAAATAAATAACGAACGTACCAATATCAAGTATATTGATTTAAGATTTAAAGAGCCAGTAATAAAATTAAAGGGCGTTTTGGATTAATAAAAGAGAAGGGAAGGGGAGTTGTTGAATATATTTAACGACAACTATATTTGTGCATTAGATATTAGCTCCAGCAAGATTGCCGCCGTAGTTGTAAAATTAAAGAGAAAGAATATTGTTGAGATTTTTTTCGAAAGCATGACTTCTCAGGGTGTAAAAAAAGGCTTGGTAGTAGATTCAATAGAGCTGATTACTTGTGTTGAGAAGGCATTAAAGAATTTAAAGGCAAAATCAGGGATAAACATTAAATATGTATATTCTAATATTTCCGGGGAGGATATTTCCCTAAAACATAGCCGGGCAATTATCCCTCTTGCAGACCGTGGTAATAAAGTTATTACGCTTTCCGATATAGAAAAAGTAAATGATCAAGCACGTATCCTGGGTTCAAGCCTTGATGAAGAAATTATTGACCAGATACCTTATAGCTATTCTATTGATTCAAAAAATAATATTTCCAATCCCTTTGGTTTATACAGCCATAAGCTCGAAGTAGATTTATATCTTGTTTTAGTTAAACTTTCTTGTGCGCAGACGTTGACACGTGTCATAAATCAGGCAGGTTTTGAAATAAAAGATTTATTTTTCTCTCCTTTCGCTACGGCCAAGGCAATATTTAATGAAAATTCAAAGCAGGGTATAAATATACTTTGTGATATCGGAAGCGATATAACAGAGATTCTGATATTTAAAGACGCGATGTTAAAGGACATTGAGATTTTGCCTTTTGGCGGTGATGATTTAACGAGGCATTTATCTAAAGAATTAAAGATCCCTTTTGAATTGGCGGAAGACGTAAAAAGGTCATACGCCAGTATTCAGGACCCAAGCCGCATAGAGGAGAATAAAGAAATCCTAGTAAAAAAAGACGATATATATAAGCCGATAAAGCAAAGGGATATTATAGAAATAGTGACTTTAAAGGCAAAGTCGTTTTCAGATTCAATTAAAGATAAAATCGAAAGCAAGTTATCTTGGCATGAAATTGATAATTTTTTTGTCTGCGGGAGGGCATCTCTTTTAGAAGGTTTCTTGGAAATGTTGGAAAGTAATTTAAGTGTCCCCGTAAAATTTGGCCGCATATTTAATCCACAGATAACTTCTTTGATCAGTAATAATGAATTTACTGTAGGCCAGAGATATTTAAACTATGTTACCTGCATTGGAATTATCTTAAAGGCTATGGATGAGGAAATACCGCATTTTATGTCTGTGGTAGATTCAAACTTGAATCCCATCTCTAGAGTAATCGGAAAAGTCAAAGAGGTATATCAAGAGTATTTTTAGATTACGCATCTAGACTTGACCCTATATTTTTCTTGCTGCATAGGAAAGTATAAAAATACTTTCCTATCTCCGCCTGCTTTGCTACGCAAAGCAAAACGGCTGGGGCTGCGAAAATCGCCTATGACCGGCGATAAAAATCATCGCCAAAGGCGATTTTCTTGTGTATAATATATTTGTCTAAATTAATGATTAAGGATAATATATTAAAGATAAAAGGACGAGTTAAATCGGCTTGCTCCAAGATTAATATTGACCCTAATTCCATAATAATTGTTTGTGTAAGTAAAAATAGAACTGTAGAGCAAATAAAAGAAGTTATTAGCTTGGGCCTTATCAATATTGGCGAAAATAGAGTTCAGGAAGCTCTTTTGAAATTCAATGATTTGCGGCTTGTCAGAGGCGATAAGCCAATATGCTGGCATCTGGTCGGCCATTTGCAGACGAATAAGGCAAAAGAAGCAGTGGGGATTTTTGATCTGATCCATTCAGTGGACAGCCGGCATCTGGCAGAAGAGATCAATAAACAGGCGGCAAGGATCAATAAGGTCCAGGAAATTTTAGTTGAGGTTAAAACTTCTCCTGAGGCGGCTAAATCCGGGATAAAGCCAGAAAAAACCGTTGAATTTGTTCAGGAGATTTCTAGATTGACCAATATTAGGGTAATAGGCTTAATGACCATTGCTCCGCTTGTAGATGACCCGGAAAAAACAAGGCCTTATTTTAGGGCACTGCGAGAACTCAGGGATAGAATTAATGAGCTGTCAGCGCTCAGCGCTCAGCTGACAGCTTTATCTATGGGCATGACCGACGATTTTGAGATAGCCATAGAAGAGGGAGCGACCATGGTTAGAATAGGAAGAGCGATATTTGGCGAATGAGGCGGAGCCTGCGCTAGCTTGTTTTTACAGCGCTTATAGTTTTGATTTTCGCTTCCTGTTTGAAGCGCATTAGGAAGCTTTTGGCAAATGTGCGCAAGGTTTTACGGCGAGTGAATGCAGAAACTGACCCTCGTATGCAGGGCTGGTGAATTTCTGCAAATGAACGAGCCGTAAACCGTAGCACACGGCAAAAGCTTCCAGCGCAAGAACAGGAAGCGAAAATACAAATATAATAAAATGCTTAAAAAAATAATTGGTATAATTGGTTTTGGGAATATGGGCCAGGCAATCGCCGAACAGCTTAAAAATGATTATCAAGTTTGGTGTTTTGATAAGGATAACGCTAAGATTAAAGGCCTTGCTAATATTAAATCTGCTTCAGATATCCGCGGCCTATTAGAAGAATCCGAAATAATTTTCTTAGCAGTAAAACCGCAGGATTTTGAAGATTTAATGCGTGAAATTAAATCCTGCCGGCATTTAGGCGATAAATTGTTTATTTCAATAGCAGCCGGTATTCTAACAACGTATATTGAGAAACATTTAGGCATAGTAAGGGTTATCAGGGCTATGCCAAACATAGCGCTTAGCATTCAAGAAGCAATGACATGTTTGTGTTCCGGAAAATATGCCAGCATTGAAGATTTTGATTTTGCCGAAGATCTTTTTGATTATATGGGAGAAACAATGAGAATCCAGGAGAACAGATTTGACTGGGCAACGGCCGTTTCGGGAAGCGGCCCAGGTTACTTTTTTAATTTAATACAAGCTAAAAAAATAGATTCAAATAACGTTGTTTTAGTAAAAAAATTTAGCGAAGAATTTTTTAAGCCGGAACTAACAGAAGCAGCTAAAAATATTGGTTTCAATCAGGAAGAAGCTGAATTTTTGTCAAAGGCAACTTCTAATAGCTGTATTGGCTTGCTTATAAAAACGGCATTACCACCCGAAGAATTAGAAAAACAAGTGGTTTCTAAGGGCGGGACTACTTTTGCGGGATTAGAGGTCCTGCGTAAAGGAGGGACTTTAATCCAGGCAGTTGAGGCGGCAAAAAAAAGGTCGGAAGAATTATCTAAAAAAAAGGAGTAGAGTAATGGGGCGCATTGGCATAATCGGTGGAAGCGGGCTTTATAAAATCGAGGGGATCAAAAAGATAAAAGAGATTTCTCTTACTACGCCTTTTGGAAAACCTTCGGGAAAATTCATTACCGGAACGCTTGCAGGTAAAGATGTGGTTTTCCTAGCGCGTCATGACGTAGGGCATAGGATTACTCCCAGCCAGATTAATTACCGCGCTAATATATTTGGCTTAAAAAAACTTGGGGTGGATAGGATTATTTCAGTAAGCGCCTGTGGAAGCCTGCGCGAAGAGATGAAACCGATGGATTTTGTGGTGGTAGATCAGTTTGTGGACCGTACAAACTATGCGCGCGATATGACTTTTTTTGGGGAAGGGATAGTTGCTCATATAGAATTTTCTCATCCTGTGTGTGGCGTGATTTCTTCTGTCCTATATGAATCTACAAAAAAATTGGGCATCAATGCACATCCAAAGGGGATCTATATCAATATGGAGGGGCCGGCGTTTTCGACACTTGCGGAGTCAAAGCTTTATCGTAGCTGGGGTATGGATATAATCGGTATGACTAATTTTGCCGAGGCCAAGCTTGCACGTGAGGCAGAAATCTGTTATGCGACACTTGCGGCAGTGACGGATTATGATTGTTGGCATCCTGATCATGCTTCGGTTACCGTGGAAATTGTTATTAACAATTTAAACAAGAATATCCAAAACGCTAAAAAAATACTCATTGAAACCGTTGCTAATATCCCTGAGCAACATTCCTGCGGATGCTCCGAAGCCTTAAAATACGCGATAATAACGGACAAAAAATATATCTCTGAAAAGACGAAAAAGGATTTGAAGATAATAATTGGAAAATACATAAAATAATGGAATACAAAACAACCCTTAATTTACCCAAGACTAATTTTCCGATGAAGGCGGATTTGCCAAAAAGGGAACCGGAATTTTTAAAAGTTTGGGCTAATCAGGATATCTACCGCCTGATTTTAGAGAAACCCAAAACAAAGGGTAAATATATCTTACACGATGGCCCTCCTTATGCCAACGGCGATATCCATATCGGCCATGCTTTAAATAAGACCTTAAAAGATATAATAGTAAAATATAAAACCATGCAAGGTTTTAACTCGGCTTATGTACCGGGATGGGATTGCCACGGGCTTCCGATAGAACACCAGCTATTCAAGGAATTAAAGATTAACAAATACCAGATCCCTCAAATTGAATTTAGGAAAAAGGCACATGAATATGCCATGCGTTATGTCTTAACGCAAAAAGAGCAATTTAGGCGCTTAGGCGTATTCGGCGACTGGGAGAATCCTTATCTTACCTTAAGCCATGATTACGAAGAAAGCATTGTCAGCTCCTTCAATGAATTAGTTAAAAAAGGTTACATCTATCGCGGGCTTAAACCGGTAAATTGGTGTTATCGATGTGAAACGGCTTTGGCAGAGGCTGAGGTTGAGTATGAAGATCATGTTTCTCCGTCGATTTACGTAAAATTCAAATTAGAGGAAACCAAAGATTATAGGGAAAATAGTTATTTGGTAATTTGGACCACAACACCCTGGACATTGCTTGCCAATGTGGCTGTTGCCGTACATCCCGATTTTGTTTATGTTTATGTTAGAACAGAAAAAGGTAATCTGATTTTAGCGAAAGATTTATTATTAAACGCATTATCAGTGATTGGTATAGATAAATATGAGATTGTTAAAGAAGTAAAAGGCTCAGATTTGGAAGGGAAAACATATAATCATCCATTTAATTTAAGAAAAGGGCCGGTAGTTCTGGCGAATTATGTTTCTAGAGAAGAAGGAACCGGCCTTGTGCACACAGCACCCGGGCATGGTAACGAAGATTATTTCACAGGAGTTAAATATAAGTTAGACATAATTATGCCGGTGGATGCAAAAGGAAATTTTGATAATACAGCCGGCGAGTTTAAAGGGTTAAATATTTTTGATGCCAATAAATTAATTTTAGAAAAACTGCAAAGCACGGAAAGTTTGCTTTTTAATTCCAAAATTCAACATTCCTATCCGCATTGTTGGCGCTGTAAAACACCGATTATCTTTCGCGCTACCAAACAATGGTTTTTAGAAATCGATAAAAATGGCTTGAGAAAAAAGATTCTTGAAGTAATTGATAAAGATATACGATGGTTTCCGGCAGAAGGCAAAGAAAGAATTTCAGCCATGGTTAGCTTAAGGCCGGATTGGTGCCTGTCGCGGCAGAGGTATTGGGGTGTGCCGATACCGGCATTAGTATGTAACAAATGCCTTGAACAATTTTTTGATTCGAAAGTAATTGAAAGATTCGCTCAATTTGTGGCAAAAGAGGGTTCTAATGCTTGGTTTGAAAGGGATTTAAAGGATTTTTTAGATATAAATACCCTTTGTCCTCATTGTAAGGGTAATGATCTATCTAAGGGGGCGGATATTTTAGACGTTTGGTTTGATTCCGGGGTTAGCAGCCAGGCAGTATTAAAGAAAAGGAAAGAATTATACGGCGTTCCTTGTGAATTGTATCTAGAGGGTTCCGATCAGCACCGTGGATGGTTTCAGTCGTCGTTAATACCTGCAATGTGCATAGATAACATGCCTCCTTTTAAGAGTGTTTTAACGCATGGTTTTGTGGTTGATGCAGATGGAAGAAAAATGTCTAAGTCTTTAGGCAATGTGATTTCTCCATTTGATATTATTAAGGATTATGGCGCGGATATTTTGAGAATGTGGGTTGCCTCAAGCGGCTACAAGGAAGATATTCGTATTTCTAAAGAAATTTTAACCCGGCTTTCTGAAGCATATAGGAAAATTCGCAATACTGCCCGTTTTATGCTTAGCAACCTTTATGATTTTAATCCTGATACTGATAAGGTCAGCTATGCTAATTTAAAAAGGATAGATAAGTGGATATTGTATAAACAAGTATCTACGCTTGCACAAGTAGTATATAAAGGTTATGAAGACTTTGAATTTTACAAAGCTTACAAAGGTATTTATGATCTTTGTAATGAGGATTTATCAATGTATTATCTGGATATGGTAAAGGGCAGGCTATATACATATTCCGCTAAATCAATTGAAAGAAGGGCAGCGCAAACTGCAATTTACGAGGTATTAAATCTTTTAGTAAGAGTAATGGCGCCAATTTTGGTATTTACTGCAGAGGAGATCTGGCAGGAAATGCCTAAAGAACAGAGATATAGAAATATTAGCAGCGTACATCTCTTGGACTTACCAGACCTTAATGAGATTCTGATTGTATTAGAAGCTAATGAAGTAAAGGCATCCGAGGCGTTTAAGGAATTAAAGCCAATTTTTGAATTAATCCCCAATATAGCCAAAGTTTTAGAAGGGCTTCGCTCAAAAGGCGAAATTGGCAGTTCTTTTGATGCAAAAATAAAACTATTGACAAATACCGAAGATCGTTATAGATTCTTAACAAGCTTACAAGGTGATCTTTGTGAAATATTCAAGGTTTCGCATGTAGAAATAGTAAAGCAGGATAAATGCTCTGAGGGGGGAATAGTTGTTTCAAAAGCAGATGGGAAAAAATGCGTGCGGTGCTGGAATTATTCTCCATCTGTAGGCAGCGATAAAGAACATGAATGTATCTGTGTTAACTGCTTAATGGCTATAAGGGGGAAATAAAGTGAAGAAAAAAAACATAAAAAGAACAATCAAGAAGGCAGCTAAAGCGGCGAATAACAAAAAAACTAAAAAGGCAGATGGTAAGATGAGCGCCAAGAGCCAGCTCGAATTTAAAAAATTAATCATTAAGTTGAAGGATACAATTCTTGACGATATTAAACATATCGCTGAGGATACTTTAAAGAAATCACAAAAGGAAGCCGCCGGAGATATTTCGGGTTATACTTATCACATGGCTGATGTCGCCACAGATACATATGATCGGGAATTTTCTATGGGGATAGCCTCCAATGACAGGCAATTCCTCTATGAATTGGAAGATGCTCTTAAAAAAATAGACGAAGGTACCTATGGCACTTGTGAAAGCTGCAAATTGCTGATTGCCAAGACAAGATTAAAAGCGGTTCCATATGCTAAGCTTTGCGTCAAGTGCCAGGAGAAAAAAGAGAAGAGATAACCGTCTCTTTTTTTGATGACCCCACTCATCGTTATTATCATTCTTTCCTTAGATCAATTCAGCAAATTTCTGGCCACTAAGAATTTATTATTAAATCATCCGATCCCTGTTATAAAGGGAATTTTATATTTAACGCTTGTGCAAAACCGCGGAGCGGCGTTCGGTATCTTAAAGGGCCATTCTCTTTTCTTTATATCAATAGCATTATTTGTCCTAGTTTTAATATTTCTTAACTTTAAAAATAATAGGCATAAACAATCTCCTCTTTATATAGTATCGTTAAGCCTAATATTTGCCGGTGGCATGGGGAATCTCATTGACCGCTTATTCTTTGGGTATGTAATTGATTTTATTGATTTTCGTATCTGGCCGGTATTTAATATCGCGGATTCCGCAATAACAATTGGAGCCTTTATTTTAGGTTGGGCTATACTATTTACAAAAGATGCATCCAGAAATCTGTAAAATAGGTTTTTTTACCGTTTATTCATACGGGCTTTTGCTTGTTATAGCTTTTATGGTTAGCTCGACATTGTCTAGCATTGAGGCAAAGAAGCAAAACATAAATCCCGAGGTAATCTTTAATCTTTTGTTTGTAGGATTTATATTTGGCGTGATTGGGGCGCGGATTTTTTATGTAATCCAGAATTTTAATTATTTTTTTGAAAATCCTTATGAAATTATTATGCTGCAGCACGGCGGGCTTTCCTGGTTTGGTGGATTGATATTAGGGGTATTTTCGGCAATCCTATATATAAGAAGCAAAAAATTATCCATTTATAAAGTGTTTGACCTGGTTATACCTTTTGTTGCTCTGGCTCAGGCAATCGGCAGAGTGGGCTGTCTTTTAAATGGCTGTTGTTATGGTAAGGTATCAGAAAAATTCGGGATTTATTTTGAGGTTCATAATGCGAGCCTTTTGCCGACACAAATCTATTCATCGTTACTACTGGTTTTAATCTATATCATTTTAAGATTTTTGCAGGACAGGCCGCATAGAGTTGGGCAGATTTTTTTTAGTTACCTGTTGTTATATTCGTTGAAACGTTTCTTTATTGAATATTGGCGCGATGATAATTCCGTAATTTTCGCTAAACTCACCTTATTTCAGGCCTTGAGTATTGTAATATTTGTTATAGCCGTTATAAATTTACTCTTACTTAGAAAAGGCCCAAATTCCTCCGCTTACTAATTTAATTTACTAATTATGGAAGAATATTTTTTTAAGGTCCAGCCAGAAGGCGCAGGTAGGCGCCTGGATTTATACGTAGCCGATTTTGCCAAAACTAATAACCTTGGGCTTTCTCGCGAGGCTATACAGAAATTGATCCTGCAAGGCAAAATTAATCTAAAAGATTTAACCAAGGCAAAACCCCACTATAAAGTAAAAACTGGACAGGAAATTAAGGTTTTAATTGAAGATAAAATAATTACGCAGCTTTCCGCAGAAGATATTCCTTTGGAGATTGTCTATGAAGATGATGACCTTGCGATAATTAATAAGCAGGCGGGATTAGTTGTGCATCCTGCGCCCGGTAATTACGAACATACATTAGTGAATGCGTTATTACATCATTTTAAAAATTTATCGGATATCAATCCGCATAGGCCGGGGATAGTCCATAGATTAGATAAGGAAACTTCGGGGCTTTTAGTGATTGCCAAGAATAACCCTGCTCATCTTTCTTTGGCAGAACAATTTTCAAAACATACTATTAAGCGTAAATACATTGCTCTTGTAAAGGGTGAGGTGGCATTTAACGAAAATGTTATTGAATTGCCCATTGCCAGGCATCCTTATAAGAGGAAAGATATGGCGGTAAATTTCGGTGAAAGCTCTAAATATGCCAAGACATTTTACAGGACTTTGAAGCGCAATAAGAGTTTTAGCCTTCTGGAATTAGAGCCGTTTACCGGCCGGACCCACCAATTAAGAGTACACTTGAGCTATATAGGCCATCCTATTCTAGGAGACACAAAATATGGCAGGAATAATGAATTTATTCGTTTGGCGCTCCATGCAATATCCCTTGGCTTTATCCATCCGCGGACAGGAAAATTTATAGAATTCTCTTGCAGCTTACCTATTGAATTTAATCAATTTATACATAAGAATTTATACATAAGAATACTTGACTTTTTGTAAGCTGATATTATAATAAAAAAAGAGTCAGCTTATAATAGACTCCGCACACAGTGCGGAGTAAATAAACAATAAACGCCAGAGGCATTGCTAAATGGGAGACTCCACACATAGTGTGGAGTTAAATAAACAATAAGCGCCAGAGGCATTGTTTATTTAAGGAGGAAGGTGAGTATGATTAAAAATAAGAACGGAACTGCCATAATTCTATTAATCGGTTTAATAATAATTGCTTTGGTAATTTCAGGGGGATTATTTGTTCTTTTACAAAAAGAGCGTTCTATGAATGTAAACCTTCAGCAGCAGCTAGAAGAAGTAAAGTTGAAGCAAAAAGATACCGAAGTAAGGCTGGGGAAGTCGCAGGAAATGATTGCTGCGTTTGAGATTAAGTTAAAAGAGGCTGAAGTTAAGATTGATACCATAAGCAGTGATTTAGAAAACGAGAAGAGCAGCAAACAAGATGCCTTGAATCAGGTTGAAACCTTTAAGGCGGAATTGGTTCAGCAGAAAGAACTTAGGGTGAACATAGAAAGCAAACTTGCTAAGGCAGAAGAGGATATTAAGAAATCTCAAGATCAATTAGCCCAGCTTAGCGCTAAAAAATCAGAGTTAGAAGTAAAGATAAAAAATTTAGAAATTAAATCTAGTGACCTTGAGGCTAAAGTAAAAGGTATTGAATTAGGAACGATTGTAGTTGCCCCCCAAGCAGTTAAGAAAGAGATGAAATCTGAAAAAGAAACAGCTAAAGAATTAAAGGATATGAAGGCCCAAGAGAAAGCCAAGAAAGCGGCCGAAGACAAAGTAAAGAAGGCAGCGGAAAAAGCGGAAAAAGCGGAAAAAGCAAAGGCTAAAAAAGAAGTAAAGACAGTAACAAAAAAAGTAGAACAACCGCCTGTTGCACCAACGCCTGAAATTAGCACTACAACACAGCAAGAAGGAAGTATTGCTGTAGTAAATAAAGATTATAATTTCGCAGTAATAAATTTAGGCAATAACGCAGGCGTTAAATTAGGCGCTGTTTATTCTGTTTTTCATAATAACAGCTATATCGGAGATGTTAAAGTAGAAAAAGTCCACGAATCCATGTCTGCGGCTGGTTTTGTAAATGAAGGCTTAAAAGACAAAATCACTGAGGGTGATAAAGTAGTAGAAAAGAAATAAATGCCTCTTCGTTTATTTAAGCCTGTTTCCTGCATCAGGGGTGAAGTTTTTCTTTCCGGCGACAAATCAATTGCCCACCGTTCGATAATTTTAGGAGCAATAAGCAGCGGGAAAACTCGCATCAATAATTTCCCTTTTAATGATGATTGCCTCGCGACTATTAATGTCTTCAAAAAATTAGGGATAAAAATTACTCTGGATCCTAAAAATCATACAGTTATTGTTTTCGGTAAAGGGCTAAATGGATTAAAACAACCTAATGGCTCTATTTTTATTGCTGAATCAGGTACGACATTGCGTTTGCTCTTAGGAATTTTAGCCGGACAAAATTTCGAAGTAACTTTTACGGCTGGGGAATCTCTTTCTAAAAGGCCTATGTTGCGCGTTACAAGCCCCTTGCGTTTGATGGGAGCCCAAATTAATGCAAAAGCTAAAACATATAAAGGCCGGCACGAAGAATTTCCTCCGATTGCAATTAAAGGCTGTAATCTTAAGCCGATTACCTATAAAATGCCTATTGCATCCGCACAAGTAAAATCAGCAATACTCTTAGCTGGCCTTTTTACAGAAGGCTCAACCAGAGTAGTCGAACAGATTAAAACGCGCGATCATACAGAGCGTATGTTAAGATTATTTTCCGCGGATATAAAAATAGGCGAACATGTAATATCCGTGAGGGGACTAAAAGAATTAATCTCGCCCGCTAATATTTATATACCCGGGGATATTTCTTCAGCAAGTTTTTTTATCGTTGCTTCTTTAATATTGCCAAATTCAAAGATTGTAATAAGAAAAGTAGGCTTAAATCCTTCGCGTATGGGTATTGTTAAAGTTTTAAAAAGAATGGGTGCGGATATACTCACGACTTACCTGCCTGCCTGCTGCCCGCCTGCCGGACGGGCAGGAACAGACAGGCGGCTCGCGGCTAAATTCGAGCCTATAGGAAATTTATTAGCAAGAAGCAGTATCTTGAAAGGCATTACAATCAAAAGAGAAGAGATACCTTCTTTAATTGATGAGTTGCCGATTTTAATGGTAGCGGCATGTTTTGCGCAAGGGAAAACAGTTTTGCAAGGTGTAGAAGAGTTGCGCGTTAAAGAAACGGACAGGATAAAATCCATGTGTTTTAATCTACGTTTGATGGGCGCTCGAGTTGAAATCGTAAAAGAAGGTAATTCAGAGAATATTAACATTTATGGCTCAAGAGAATTAAAAGGGGCGAAAATAACAAGTTTCGATGACCATCGCACTGCTATGAGTATGATTATTGCCGCCCTTGCGGCAAAATCAAAAACCGAAATTGACGACATTGCTTGTATAAATAAATCCTTCCCCGATTTTGTTTCCCTCCTGCGAAGTTTATCCCGTTAGTTTTCGTAAATTTTTATTTGACATAGACTTAAATCTCTGATAGAATCCATTCTGCGTCTGAAAGTTTAAAAAATGGGTTATTTTAGGGGGTTTTAAATGGCCAAAATTAAAGACATCGGCAAAAAAATGATCAATTATATCTTAGGCTTATTTTCCAATGATATGGGTATTGATTTAGGCACAGCCAGTACGCTTGTTTATGTCAAAGGTGAAGGCGTTGTACTTTGTGAACCTTCAGTAGTGGCCATTGAGCGTGGTACTTCTCATGTATTAGCGGTAGGAGAGGAAGCAAAGCGTATGCTTGGCCGAACCCCGGGTAATATCGTGGCTATAAGGCCTATGAAAGACGGCGTAATTGCTGATTTTGAAATAACCGAGGCGATGTTGAGATATTTTATTAAGAAGGTTCATCATCGCCGTGTTTTAGTCAGGCCTCGTATAGTCATAGCAATTCCCTCGGGCATTACAGAAGTTGAGAAGCGCGCGGTCAAGGATTCTGCGGAACGCGCAGGTGCGCGGGAAGTTTTTTTAATTGAAGAACCAATAGCCGCGGCAATTGGTGTCGGGCTTCCTATTCAAGAACCGATAGGCAATATGATTATCGATATCGGAGGAGGGACAACTGAGATTGCTGTAATTTCTTTGGCTGGGACTGTTTTTTCACGCTCCATAAGAATCGGCGGAGATGAAATGGATGAGGCCATTATTGAATATTTGAAAAAAACATACAATTTAATGATTGGAGAGCGTTCCGCTGAAGAACTAAAAATTAAGATTGGTTCTGCCTATCCGTTGGAAGAAGAAATGTCTTTAGAGATAAAAGGGAGAGATTTGGTTGTCGGTTTGCCCAAAACCGTATCTGTAACTTCTGAAGAAATCAGAGAATCATTACAGGAGCCATTGCGGGCGATACTGGAATCTACAAAGATAGTTTTGGAGAGAACGCCTCCCGAATTATCCAGTGATTTAATTGAGCATGGAATTGTAATGGCCGGAGGAGGTTCTTTATTAAGAGGCTTGGATAAATTAATTGCCGAAGAAACTGGCCTGCCGGTTCATGTCGCGGATGATCCTTTAACTGCAGTCGCAAACGGTACAGGAAAAGTGTTAAACGAAATTCGTTATTTGAAAAAAGTCACTGTTCCGATAAAATCCGAAATGCACTCCTAGAAAATCGCTAAATGTGTTTAAGCAAAATCCAAAAAAATTAATCTTTTTTGTTGTTTCTTTTTTAATCGTTATATTTGTCTCTATTTTAATCCCGTCTTTAAGGCAGCCCGTATTAGGAACACTCAAATACCCCCTTCAATTTTTAACTTTGTTGGATCGTGAATTCAAAGGCATTATTTTTTATCATCGTAATTTAATTCAAAACCAAGATTTACGCCGTCAAGTGGGATTATTGAATCAAAAAATCAGTAATACCAAAGAAATTTATTTTGAGAACATTCGACTCGAAAATTTACTTTCCTTGAAGAAGCAGCTTCCTTATAAGGTAATTGTTTCAAGAGTGATTGCTCGTTCTCCGGATAACTGGTCTTCAATAGTGATTATTGATAAAGGCAGGGCTAACGGTATCAAAAAGGGTTTTGTTGTTATTGATTATTTGGGGCTCTTAGGCCGCGTGATTGAGGCTGGCCAAACAACTTCTAAAGTAATGCTTATTAATGATCCCAACGTTAGCGTTTCTTCGATAGTCCAGCGAAGCAGGCAGGAAGGGCTCATTTCCGGTACCCTTGGCAATCAATTGATTATGCGATATTTGCCCAAAGATGCAGATATTGTAGTAACCGATATAGTAATGACATCCGGCTTAACAGAGTTTTATCCTAAAGGGATATTAATCGGCACGGTAGTTGAAGTGAGTGAAGAATTTTCCGGCCTCAGCCATTATGCAATCATAAAACCCAATGCAAACATATCTAATTGCGAAGAGGTTTTAATCATAATCCAGTAAAGGTACACAGTTTTGAAAAAAACATATTTTTTATTTGTAATCATCGGGCTTGCTTTAATCCAGGTTACGATACTCAATGGTTTTAGGTTGTTTCTTATTAAACCGGACTTACTTTTAGTAAGCGTGGTTATTGCCAGCCTATCTTTTAACCTTCCTTGGGCAATTGGGTGTAGTATTTTTGCGGGTATGTTAAAAGATATTATCGATATAAATATTTTTAATACCCTATTCTTTGCAATATGGAGTTTTCTAATCATAAAATTGTCTAAAAGAATAGAGTTGGAGAATAAATACTTACAAGCAGCCCTGGTATTTATTATTGTCATTGTTAATAGCACAGTTAAAAGAATTATAAATTTTTCTCTGGGGAATTCAATCCCTTTCGGTATTTTCTTTAAAATCTTAATTTTAGAGTCAATTTACACAGGGCTTATCTGGCTGTTAATCATTCGTATAATCCGTCCGATAACTTCGCAAAACTTAAAATTTTAATGAGAATAAAGATTGTAAACCTGATCATAATGTTTTTATTTTTATTTGTGGCGCTGGGTATTATTAATCTTTCTGTGCTGCAAAGGCACAAATTTAAAGATTTAAGTAATAAAAACTGTATACGTTTCATACCGCAGGCAGGCGCGCGCGGAAAGATTTTTGACCGTCGGGGGCGGATAATAGTTGATAATTACCTGACTTATGACGTAATGATTTTACCGCAGGATAAAAGTCAGGTTGATAAAAGCTTAAGTATTGTATCTAATGTATTGCAAGTAAGCTTTAAGGATTTAAAGGACAAATTTAATGCTGGATATGTTGCACCGTTTTTACCGGTTGTTGTCAAAAAAAATTTAGATTTAAAAAAAGCAATAGCCCTTGAAGAATTAAGGTTTGATTTCCCCGCGATAATCATTCAGCCCCATCCTTTAAGGCGTTATGTTTATGGAAGCCTGGCGTGCCACGTTATCGGTTACCTAAGTGGTATTGATTATTGGCGCCTGTCGAAACTATCAGATTACGGTTATGGCGTAAAAGACATCGTCGGCTATGGAGGCGTTGAAGAAAAATACGATTATTTTCTTCGTCAGGAAGAAGGTGCGCTTTCAGTTGTGGTAGACCACAGAGGAAAAATGGTGCGGATTTTAGGGTTTAAGCCGCCTCATAACGGAAAAGATGTTACACTCACCATAGATTTAGGGATACAGAAAATTGTAGAAAATAATCTTAGTGATAAAAAGGGCAGCATTATTCTCATGGATCCGTATTCCGGAGAAATTATCGCTATGGCTAGTTCTCCGAATTTTAATCCAGCCATTTTTACTAATATTTCAGGCGCTTATGCAACTAAACTTTTTACCGACTCGGATGCGCCGTTACTAAATCGTGCTATCAGCGGTATTTTTCCTCCGGGTTCGGTATTTAAACCGGTAGTTGCCTCAGGCGCTCTTGAAACAGGAAAGATTAATTTAAACACTACATTTTTTTGCTCAGGGGGGGTTCTTATCGGAAAACGCCATTTTGGCTGTTGGAATACGCACAATCAAGAGAATGTTATAGACGCAATTGAACATTCTTGCAATGTATTTTTTTACAAAACCGGTATTATTTTGGGGCCTCAGGCAATACATGATTATGCCGTAAAATTTGGATTTTCAAAGCCGACTTTAATAGATTTACCTTATGAAGCAAGCGGCTTTGTGCCTTCGCCGTTATGGAAGAAAGTCTCTAGATTACAAGGCTGGTTTGATGGAGATACTGTAAATTTTGCTATCGGACAAGGAGATTTGTTGGTGACCCCGATTCAGATTACACGCATGACTGCTGTATTTGCTAACGGCGGATTTCTGGTAAGCCCTTATATCGTAAAAAATATAGGAGGCTATGATGTTACTTCGTATCACAAGAAAAGCGTAAAAATTCCAGTAAAAGAATTCGCCTTGAATTATGTCAGGCAGGGTTTAAGAAAAGTTGTCGCAGATCCTAATGGTACGGCAAGTATTCTATCTAGCATTGGTGTTAGTATGTCAGGAAAGACCGGTACAGTTCAGGTCCCTCATGGCCAGCCGCATGCTTGGTTTGTAGGTTATTTTCCTTATGACAAACCAAGGTTTGTCATTTGTGTATTTATAGAACACGGTGGTGCAGGTTATGTATCTACGGCGCTAACTAAACAAATAATCGAGGCAATGATTCAGGAAGGAATGATTTAAATTTGGGAAAATCTACTAAATTAATTTTATTAGTTTCTATATTGATTGCAAGCTTGGGCATAATTTCGATTTATTCAAGCACATATCAAAAAGAAGGAGATCTTTGGAAGCTAATTTATCAACGCCAGATATTTTGGATTATTTTAGGATTGGCCTTCTTCTTTCTTACATCTAATCTTAATTACCGCAGGCTTTGGGATGCGTCATATTTTTTATATATTCTTATGCTATTTTTTTTAGGTTTAGTGTTTATTTTAGGGATAGTACGGCTTGGCGCTCAACGCTGGATTAGGATTTTTTGGTTTAATTTTCAACCTTCTGAATTAGCGAAAATAATTATGACAATATTTTTAGCAAGGTATTTTAGCACAAAAGCAATAGATGATATTTCTTTGCGTGCGCCCAAATTTGGATTATTGCGCGCTTTTGTTGTCCCGTTTATGTTTGTGGCTCTTCCGGTGGGCTTAATAATTAAACAACCGGATTTAGGAACCGGGATGTTAATCATTTTTATTTTTATCACGATGATGTATTTGGGCGGGGTAAAGTGGAAAATTTTTGTGTTAATTTTCATAATTGCTATTCTTTTGTTTCCGGTATTATGGCATTTTTTAAGAGAGTATCAAAAAAGCAGGCTAATAGTATTTTTAAACCCGGATATCGATCCTTTGGGCGCGGGCTATACAATGATACAATCTAAAATTGCCATTGGTTCAGGAGGTTTTTTTGGCAAAGGCTGGCTTTCGGGTACGCAAAGTCAACTGCATTTTCTTCCTGAGTCGCACACCGATTTTATATTTGCGACTTTTACTGAAGAATGGGGATTGCTGGGTTCCCTTATTTTGTTGCTGCTTTATTATGCCTTGATTAGAGAAGGGATAAAAATTGCCTTAAGTACGGGGGATCATTTTGGAAGGCTATTGGCTTATGGCATAAGTTTAATGCTTTTTATCCAGATTATCATAAATATTTCTATGAATTTAGGGTTGGCACCTGTTGTTGGGGTGCCGCTTCCCTTAATGAGCTACGGCGGTTCATCAATTATGGTGACTTTTATTTCGCTGGGAATATTAGTCAATATCGGAAAAACAAGAGCAGTGTTTTAATATGATAGAAGAATTTTTACTACAAGTACGAAAACCTGCCCGCTATATCGGTAAGGAATACAATGCCGTGAAAAAAGATTTTGCTAAAAGCGAAGTTAAATTTGCCCTATGTTTTCCTGACCTTTATGAAGTGGGGATGAGCAATTTGGGCATAAGAATTCTTTACGGCGTATTAAACAATATTCCTGATGTAACCTGCGAAAGATTTTTTTCTCCGGCACTAGATATGGAGGGAATTTTACGTCAAAACAAAATCGAGATTTTTTCGCTTGAGTCAGGCAGGGGATTAAAGGATTTTGACCTGGTTGGTTTTTCCTTAGGCTATGAATTAGGTTACACAAATGTTTTAAATATTTTGGACCTGGGTTTAATCCCCTTGAGGGCTATAGAGCGTGATGCAGAATTTCCTTTGGTTATTGCAGGTGGGCCTTGCGTTTTTAATCCTGAGCCAATGCATGAATTTTTTGATCTGTTTGTGATCGGCGAGGCAGAGGAAATTATATTAGAGATAATAGGGCTTTACCGAGAATTAAAAGAAAAATTCAAATCAAAAAGATTAAGTAAAGAGGAATTACTGATTTTATTTTCTGGTATCGAAGGGGTCTATGTGCCGTCTTTGTATGAACTGAATTATTCTGGTAATGGTAAAATTAATGAATTCAAACCGAAATTTAAAAACGTCCCTTCAAGGATTAAGAAGCGTTTTGTAAAAGATTTAAATAAGGCATATTTTCCTACAGATTGGATTGTGCCGTATATCGAAATTGTACATGATCGAATTAGTTTGGAAATTATGCGTGGTTGTCCTAATCAATGCAGATTCTGTCAGGCAAGACAGATTTATTCTCCGCTGCGGATTAGAAATAAGGAAAATGTATTGGGCTTGGCAGCTCGCGCGTATCGAAAGACAGGGTATGAGGAAATTTCTTTAGCCGGTTTGTCGGTAAGTGATTATCCTTTTATTGAAGGGCTTTTAAATAGCTTATTTTGTTCGCTCAAAGAAAAAACCGTCAGTATTTCATTACCTTCGATAAAGCCAAACGTTTATCTGGGTAACCTTGCTTCTTTGATCGCTACTGTTAAAAAAACTGGTTTGACATTTGCGCCGGAAGCAGCTACAGAAAAGTTGCGCCAAATTATTAATAAAGACTTTGATACAGATAGCTTCTTTAGGGCATTGGAACAAGCCTATTTAAAAGGTTACCAGCGGGTAAAGCTATATTTTATGACAGGGCTTCCTTTTGAAAGAGAAGAAGATTTGGACGGTATATTGGATTTTGCTATTTGTGTCTCTCAGGCTAGAAGAAAACTGGGTAAGCCGGCTGCATTTATAAATATTAGCATTAATACAATGATTCCCAAGCCCCATACTCCTTTTCAGTGGCTGGGGATGGAAGATATCGAAAAGATGAAATTTAAAGGCGGCTATCTAAGAAAAAAACTCAAGGATAAAAGAATGAAATTGAATTTTCATAATACTTACATGAGTTTTTTAGAGGGGGTGCTTTCTCGGGGCGACAGGCGCCTGGCTTCTGTAATTGAGCTGGCGTTTAAAAAAGGCGCCAGGTTTGATGCCTGGGATGAATTTTTTATTTTTGAAAAATGGCTTAATGCGTTTAACGAAGCAGGAGTCGATCCAGCAGCTTATTTAGCAGAAAAATCAATTGATGAGCTGCTACCTTGGGATTTTATTGATACGGGAACTAGTAAAGAGATCTTGTTGGCGGAATATAAGAAAGCTATTGAAATAAAATAAGGTAGGATGTATACTAAAGCTTAAGTTTATTCATAAAAAATTAATTGTTTTAGAAACGGAGGAGAAAATGGCAAAGCATAAAAATAGCTTCTTAACTGCGGGTAATTTAAAGTATAAGTTAAGAATAGCATTTTGCTTGATGTCTGTTTTGCCTTTACTTGTTTCAATTTATCTAGTTTCTAACTACATCCTGCCAAGGGTGGGTTTTCAATTAGACCTCTCCGTGGTTATTTCTATTTTGGTAAGCGTAATTATTGCTGTAATCGGGTTTTTCCTCATAAAGGAGGTATTTGACCGTGTTTCAAACATTAGCTCAGAAGCAAAGCTGATTGCTTCCGGAGACTTTAATCGTATTGTTGAAACAAATAAAGATGATGAAGTCGGATATTTAGGCGATGCATTAAATCATCTGACGACGCAGATTCGTGACAGTATGGATGAATTAAAGGGTTATAGTGAGCGAACTACAGAGATTAATTTTGAGATACAAAAACGCGTATTGGCGCTTTCGAGTTTATTACAGATAAGTTCATTGATATCCCAAGGGTTGAGATTAGATGAAATTTTAAAGGTCATAGTCGAAAAATCACGTATTCTTGCTAATTCAAATGTCACATTTTTATTGTTTAGGGATACCGAAGACGGGGATTTTTATATGAGGGTGGTTGATGGCATTAATGGCCCATATCTTTTAACCTTAAAAATCGCGCCAAATGACGCTGTGTTTAGTAAACTGATTGAATCAAATAAAGTACTTGTTGTAGATAAGAACAATGCGTTAGCTGAAAATTTACGCAACAGTTTTTATGAAAAATTTAAACTTAATAATATTTTAGCCTTACCAATATTTTTAAGAAGGTATGTTACCGGAATTTTAGTAATAGGTAATACCCAAGAACCGTTTTTGTATAAAAAAGAAGATATAGAATTATTGGATATTTTTGCCAAGCAAATAGCTATTGCGGTAGAAAATGATTTATTATTGCGCTGGGTGGAAAAACTTGAGATCAAGGATGCGCTTACTGGTTTGTATAATGAGCAGTTTATCAAAAACAGGCTCCAGGAAGAGATAAAAAGAGCGATTGTTTATCAAAGGCCGTGCGCATTTATTATCTTGAATATCGACAATTTCCAGGCTTATCATCAGAATTTTGGCGCTTTGCAAGCTGAGGCTGCACTTAAGAGGGTAGCTGTTTTAATTAAGGATTCGATTACTGAAATTGACCGTGCTGGTAGGGTTGGCGATAATGAATTTGCCGTTGTGTTACCAGAAAAAAATAAACGCCAGGCAAAAAATATAGCAGAAGAGATAAAAAAGAAAATCGAATTTGCTTTTAGCGAAGAAGAGGATGTAAATAAGAAGATTATAATTTCAGGCGGATTAAGCGAAAATCCGCTTGATGGTTTAAGTGCTGAGGAGTTATTTGTAAGGGCAAAAGAGATGCTCAAGTTTTCCAAGACAGAGGGAAAAAGCAAAATCGCAATTTAGATATATATGCCGATAAAAAGGATAATTAATAAACAATTAGGTGAATTACTCGTTGAGCGCGGGGTAATTGACTCGCGGCAATTAGAAAAGGCCTTGAGCTTTCAGAAAGAAAAAGGCGGTTTAATCGGAGAAATTTTA
The DNA here is from genome assembly GCA_043807505.1 of Candidatus Omnitrophota bacterium. GTDB lineage: Bacteria > Omnitrophota > Gorgyraeia > Gygaellales > Profunditerraquicolaceae > JAZDFW01. Next base: position 38,188 of record JAZDFW010000065.1, read on the forward strand.
GTAGAATTGGGGTTTGCCAAAGAAGAAGATATCGCGCAGTCTTTAACTGCTCAATATGGCTTTCCCTTTTTGCCATTAAGCAATTATGAGATTGGTTCCGACGTTATCAATATTGTACCTGCCCGTGTTGCCCGGCAATATGTACTTATACCTATAGACAAAATCGGCAATAACCTTACCTTGGCAATGTCCAATCCTTTAAACATAAATGCAATTGAAGATATTGAACTGCTTTCGAGTTGCAGCATTCAAACATTTGTTTCTACGTCATCGGATATTAAGAAGGCAATTGAAAAGTACTATAAAGAGTAGATCAGCTATCAGCTATCAGCCTTCAGTCTTCAGCTGAAAACTGACAGCTGAAAGCTGATAGCTGAAAAATGGTTTCTTTAAAAGAACGCCTCACAGAAATTCTTATAAATAATAAGCTTTTAACACAAGAGCAGTTAAAAGTTGCTTTAGAGGTTCAAGCTAAAAAAGGCGGTAGATTAAGCGATATTATAGTAGAGTTGAAATTTATCAAAGAGGAAGATCTTATCTCGACCTTAAGCCAGAGTTTGGGCCTTCCGCTAATTGATTTAAAACGGTTTAAAATAGATGTTGAAGTCGCCAGAATCATTCCTGTTGAAATTGCCCGTCATTATCAGATAATCCCATTGTCAAAAATCGGCGATAGTATTACGTTAGCTATGGCTGATCCTTTAAATATATTCGCTATTGACCACGTTAAATCTCTTACCGGTTATAAAATTAATCCAATTCTCGCTTCGGTTCATGATATCCCTCAGGCGATAGATTCGGTATTTCCTGATAAAACTCGCGGGGCAATTGATGATTTGGTAAAAGAAATTACTGTTGCTTCTATAGAATTTATAAAAGAAGAAAAGGAAATTTTACCCAGTGACCAGGAATTAAACCGGATTAGCCAAGAGGCCCCTGTTATTAAAGTGACAAATATGATTTTAGGGGAAGGAGTGAAAAAGAAATCCTCAGATATACTTATTGAGCCTTGGGATAAAAAAATAAGGTTACGTTTTCGTATTGATGGCGTATTACTTAATCAGGCGCCTCCACCGTGGGAAATGCGTAATTCTATTGTCTCACGTATTAAGGTTATGTCGGATTTAAATATCGCGGAGCATCGCCTGCCACAAGACGGCCGTTTTAAGGCTAATATCTTAGGGCGTGAAATTGATTTCCGTGTATCTATTTTACCATCAAGTTTTGGCGAAAAGGTAGCCTTGCGTATATTAGATAAAAGTCAAGCAACGCTTGATGTAAACAAGCTTGGATTTTCTGAGGATGCCATTTTGAAATTAAAAAAATTAGCAAAATTGCCACACGGTATGATTCTTGTTTGTGGGCCTACTGGAAGCGGAAAAACAACCACGTTGTATTCAATCCTAAAATTTATTGATGACCCAAATAAGAATATTGTTACTGTAGAAGATCCGATAGAATATCAATTAGAAGGGATAAATCAAGTGACTGTAAAGCCGGAGATTGGCTTAACCTTTGCCAGTGCCCTTCGTTCAATTCTCAGGCAGGACCCTAATGTAATCATGATTGGGGAAATCCGAGATTTTGATACTGTAGATATTGCTATAAAAAGTGCTTTAACCGGCCACTTAGTGCTTTCTACTTTACATACGACGACTTCTGCCGGAGCGATTGTCCGTTTAGTCAATATGGGCGTTGAGCCGTACTTAATTGATTCTTCTTTGGTTTGTGTGCTTGGACAGAGGTTATTGCGTAAACTTTGCGTTCATTGTAAAGAAAAATATATTTTAAAAAAAGAAGTTGCTAAGAGTTTAAGATTAAATTTTGCAGAAGCCGAATTTTTTAAGCCAAAGGGCTGCGCGGATTGTTTTAATACAGGCCATAGCGGGAGAATTGCGATTTGCGAAGTTTTAGTGTTATCGCTAAAGCTGCGAGAATTGATCCTTACTAACTCCCAGGAACACCTGATTAAGCGCCAAGCGCGCCTTGAGGGGATGAAAACTCTCAGAGAAGAGGGGATAGATTTGGCATTAAAGGGATTAACTTCGTTGGAAGAAGTTTTGCGTGTTACGGTGGCAGATGAACAATAAATTATGCGCTCATTAAATGCAAGCACTCAAAGAAAATATAGTTGATATTTTAATCAAGAGTAAACGCCTCAGCAAAGAAAAATTGGATGAGGCCTTGCGTGTTCAGAAAGAGAAACATATTCCTTTAAGAAAAGTTTTGATAGATAGTGATTTTATTTCTGAAGAAGAGTTAATGTCTTTATTATCAGAGCATCTTTTTATTCCATCTTTAAATCTTACAAAGTATAAATTTGACCCTGAAATTACCAAGCTCATCCCGGAGCACCTGTCCAGGCAATATGTCATTATTGCTATATCTAGAATTGGTAATACTCTTACTGTTGCCATGTCTGATCCATTAAATATTTTTGCCTTGGATGATTTAAAAACCCATACAGGCTGTAATATTGATACGGTTTTAAGTTCAAAAGATGAGATATTAAAAGCGATAGAAACAAATTACGGCGCTAAACCTAAGGATATGCAGCAGATTTTGGAAGAGGCATCTTTAGAGGAAACAGCGGTTAAAAAAGATTCAGTGGAATTAATTGAGCGCGAGGAAATCGATTTATCTAGCGTTATCCAGGAGAGCGAGAAGGCGCCAATTGTAAAATTAGTGGATCTGATGCTTAGTGAGGCTTTGAAAAAGAGAGCTTCGGATATCCATGTTGAACCAGAGATTGATTGTCTGCGTATTCGATACCGTATCGATGGCTCTTTACATGAAATATTCAAAATTCCCAAAAAGAATCAGAATGCTGTTTTGGCACGCCTGAAGATTATTTCTGATTTAGATATTACTGAAAGCCGTATGCCACAGGACGGCCGATTTAAAGTAAAATACGAGAACAAAGAAGTGGATTTTCGTGTCTCTAGCCTTCCGACCACATTTGGCCAAAAATTTGTACTACGCGCACTCAATAAAAGCGATCTTTCTGTCGGATTGGATAAGCTTGGGTTCTCGGAACAGCCAACCAGGTTATTTAAAGAAGCTATCGCAAGGCCATTCGGCATGATTTTAGTTACCGGGCCTACGGGTTCGGGAAAGTCTACAACTTTATATTCTATTCTTAATCAGCTAAATACGCCGGAAAGAAATATTGTTACTGTTGAGGATCCCGTGGAATATCAGATAGAAGGCATTACCCAGGTTCAGGTAAAGCCGGAGATAAAGCTTGATTTTGCCTCGGGTTTGCGTTCAATATTAAGACAAAGCCCTGATGTAATTATGGTTGGAGAAATAAGAGATTCAGAAACCGCAGACATTGCCATAAAAGCAGCTCTTACCGGACAACTTGTCTTTTCCACTCTGCATACCAATGATGCAATATCCAGCATTACTCGCCTTATTGATATGAATGTCGAGCCATTTTTAGTTGCCTCAAGCCTGATTATGCTTTGTGCCCAGCGGCTTTGCCGCAAGCTTTGTTTAAAATGTAGAAGGCCGGTTGATGTCTCGCCGGATTTTTTAAAAAATATCGGTTTCAAAGAAAAAGCAACAATATATGCTTGCGTAGGTTGTAAGTATTGCAATGATACGGGCTTTTATGGTAGAATAGCTATTCTTGAAGTTGTCCTGATTGATGATGCAATACGTGAAATGACTACAAAGAGAGAATCATTAGATAATATAAAAAGATACGCCATGGAAAAATGTGGTATGTTGACTTTAAGAGACGATGCGTATTTAAAGGTAAAAGAAGGCACGATTTCATTAGAAGAGGCTTTAAGGGTTACTACCGAGGAGTAATAAATGAACCAAATAAAAATTTTACTAATTGACAGTGACAAACAAGACGCATTATCAAAATTCTCTAAAGAAAGATTAGTTTCTAATAAAGAATATTCTGTTTGCCTTGAACTAGGCCTAAATTTGGGGCTGGAGAAATTTAAAGAGAATTATTTTGATGCCGTGATAATTAAGTTCGATACGCTGGAATATAGAACATTTATAATAGAATTGAAAAAGATTGATCCGGATGCCAGTATTATAGTATATATCGATAAAGATGATCCGGAAATGATAGAAGGATTAACTAATGCTGGTGTTTACGAATGCATAACCCAGCCTATTGACTCAGAAAAACTCGATTTTCTCCTGAGAAAAGGAGCAGGGTTACATTCAATATTATTGGCAAATCGTAAATTATTGCAAAGCCTGCACGAACACAATGCCGCTTTGCAAAAACAAAATGTTTTATTGGCTAACAGAGTAGAAGATTCAACCAAAAATTTAGTCAGGCTTTATGAAGATTTACGCACAACTTATATGCGTACCATAAAAACATTGGCACAGGTAATTGATGCCAGGGATCATTATACGCATAGCCATTCTCAGAGTGTTGCAAAATATGCTGTTGCAATAGCAGAAGAAATGCATTTATCCGCAAAAGATGTTGAATTAATCAGAGAAGCATGTGAATTACACGATTTAGGCAAAATCGGCATTCAGGATAGTATTTTGTCAAAGCCATCAGCTTTAAGCCCGGAAGAATGGAAAGAGATGAAAAAACATCCTATAACCGGCGCACAAATTTTAGAACCACTCACTTTTCTAAGTGGTGTCACCGACATTATTCGTCAACATCATGAAAATTATGATGGTTCAGGATATACACAAGGGTTAAGCGGTGATAGTATTCTTTTGGGGGCGCGGATAATTCACTTGGTCGATGCTTACGAAGCCATGCGATCTGCTCGTTCATACAGGAAAGCTCCTTTAACCAAGCACGAAGCTATTTTGGAGATTAAAAATAATAGTGGCACACAGTTTGATCCTGGTATTGTAAAGGCTTTTTTAAAGATTGTCGATGATTTTGATCCGGGTTAGAGAGGAGATTAGGGGAGGCAAGAGTGGCTAATTTTAGTTATACGGCAAAGGATAAAAGCGGACGTAATCTAAACGGGACAATGGATGCTGCTTGCGACGTGGATGTTATTGAGGCATTGCATAAACAGAATTTAGTTGTTGTCTCAATTGAGCCGATAAAAACAAAAGCAGGGAAAAGAACAAAAACGGGCAAAGTAAAACTGGATGATATAGTTATTTTCTCGCGCCAATTAGCAACAATGATAGATGCGGGAATTTCTCTGGTTCAGTGCTTAGGGATACTATCCGAACAAATTGAAAGCCCCGGTTTAAAAGCAGCTGTAACATTGGTGCAGCATGATATTGAAGGCGGAATGAATTTTTGTGATTCTTTATCAAAGCATCCTAACATTTTTTCCAGTTTTTTTGTAAATATGGTTAGGGCAGGTGAAACTTCCGGTATGCTTGCGGACGTTTTAGATAGGTTAGCCTCTTACATGGAGAAAACCGCTGCCTTAAATAGAAAAATTCGTACAAGCATGATTTATCCGGCAGTTGTCGTAACCATCGCTATTTTAATTACCTCGGTCTTATTGGTTAAAGTTGTGCCGACTTTTAAGGGAATCTTTGAATCGTTGGGTGGAAAATTACCGTTGCCTACAGTGATTTTAATTGCCATAAGCGATTTGTTTAGGCGTTGGCTTATAGTTATTATTGTTATTTTTATATTTTTGGGTATGCTTTTTAAAAAATACATCGGCACAAAACAAGGCCGTTATAATTTTGATAAACAAAAATTACGTTTTCCAATTCTGGGCAATCTTTTCAGAAAAGTTGCGATAGCTAAATTTTCACGCACATTTGCGACATTGATAAAAAGCGGAGTTTCGGTAATGGGTGCTTTAGATATCGTTGCTACTACATCAGGTAATAAGGTTGTTGAGGAGTCGATTATGGGTTGTCGTTCATCGGTCCGAGAAGGGGAAACAATCGCTAAGCCATTAAGTAAAACCGGTGTTTTTCCACCGATGGTTACCCGGATGATTAGCGTTGGAGAACAAACCGGACAACTTGAAAAAATGTTGTCAAAGATTGCAGATTTTTATGAGGATCAGGTTGATGCTGCTGTGTCTGGCCTTACTAGCATGATTGAGCCTTTGGTTATAGTCTTTTTGGGAGTAATTATCGGTGGTATTGTCTTGGCCTTATTTTTGCCGATATTTAAGATAACCGAATTAATCTCTAAATAAAACAGGAAATTTATAGAGGCAAGAAAAACTCGATATTTGAATAGCTTACATCGTTCTTCGAAAAAATTGAAAAAATACCTTGACAAATAATACTTCATCTGGTATATTCTAATTTCCGCTATGAGAAGGCAAGCGGGAAGGCGAATATTTATTATTGTGAAAATAATAAAAATCGGGATTGTCAATTTTGGGTAGTTAGTTAACTGACGGATGGGAACGCCGTTAATGATAAATTTTAGGCGCTCCGACTTTTACGTCGGAGCGTCTTTTTTTTGCTCTTTCTAATTAATAGCCAAGCGGAAACGAAGTAACAAAAATGAAATTAGAGCCATTATACATACTCATTCCGATTTAAATTATTGGAGAGTTTGATCCTGGCTCAGAGTGAACGCTGGCGGCGTAGATTAGGCATGCAAGTCGAGCGATACTTTGGGCGATGAGGTTGAAGCCGTAAGGCAGATGTCAAATTGCCCGAAGATATAGCGGCAGACTGGTGAGGAACACGTGAGTAATTTACCTTTAAATCGGAGATAGCTTCGCGAAAGTGGAGGTAATATTCGATGTGCTTACAGTGGCATAAGCCGTTGTAAGTAAAGGCGGCTCGTAAGAGTTGTTGTTTAAAGATAAGCTCGCGTCCTATCAGCTAGTTGGTAGGGTAATGGCCTACCAAGGCTTTTGACGGGTAGCTGGCCTGAGAGGGTGGTCAGCCACATGGGGACTGAGACACTGCCCCAACTCCTACGGGAGGCTGCAGTCGAGGATATTTAGCAATG
>JAZDFW010000066.1:0-55234 GCA_043807505.1 Candidatus Omnitrophota bacterium
CCCGTTTCTTTAAGGTATAATGCCCAACAAGCGGCTTTATAGGCTAATAGTTATTCTGTCTATCTTTTTCTGCCTGGGGATTACCGGTGCCCATGCATTTGACGACGGTTTCAGCCAGGCCAAGAAGATGGAAAGTAAACATTTTACCATCTATTATAAGCCGCAAGTTGACCTCTGGCGCCTTGCGCAGGAATTAAATGTTAGCCCATCGGATGAACTTCTGGCGGGTAAGGCTACGAAGGAAGGGGCTTCATCCGAAGCAGGACTGGTAGATATGTTAGATACGCTTTTTACCAAGGTCTGCGATATCCTGGATATGCGCCTTTATAGTTTTAAAGGCACGATTAAAATCTGCGAGGATTCTCGTCAGCTAAACAGCATATACCACCAGGTATTTAATAAGGCTCCGACGCAAGAGACGCGTTCTTTTTATGCTTATGCCGTAAATACGATTTATACATCCGTAGATAATTTTAAGCTCGTGATAGTCGGCCATGAAATAGGCCACGCTATTATCAGCCATTACTTTGTAGTTCAGCCGTCGGTAAAAATCCAGGAACTCCTGGCGGCGTATGTAGAATTCCAGTTACGCAAAACAGCTAAGTAAGATTATCAGGTTCATTGAGTTTATGGAGTTATTATAGCAATGACGGCGGAGTAGCTCAGCCTGATAGAGCACGCGGCTCATACCCGCTTGGTCGGTGGTTTAAATCCACTCTCCGCCACCAATCTTGCATTCGGTTTAGACAGTCAGCGAGATTGTTTGAGAGAGTGGTCCTGCGAAGCAGGGCATACTCTCCGCCACCAGCTTACTTGATATCGGTGGGGCGGTACTCTGTTTCCAATAATATCGGAGTACATGCCACTTTACATGTGTGAGAGTGGCCCTACGAAGTAGGGCATACTTAAATATAGTAACCGTAAAAAAGGAGGGGACAAGATGAGGTTAGTTTATGCGTTGGTTTGCGCAGTCTTTATTGCGGGCTTGTTATTTGGTTGTACTACCGTGCAAAAAGGAGCAGCGATAGGGGCAGCCGGCGGTGCTGGCATAGGTGCAATTATAGGACATCAATCCGATAATACGGGTAAGGGCGCTTTAATTGGGGCAGGCGCAGGGGCTTTAGCAGGCGCACTCATCGGAGATGCTATGGAGCAGAAAAAGGCAGTTACAAAGTTCTGCCCTAAATGCGGCAAGACATTCAAGGACGCCCAGATGACGCACTGCCCTTACGACGGAACAGAATTACAGCTGGTTAAATAATGTCAGTGTTTTAGAGTTGTACTTTGCCGTTGAGCTTATTGAGGAAAGGGGGAGAATAAAATGAAAAAAATTATTTTATTCATACTGGTATTGTCAATAATCCCTGCTATAATTTTTGCCCAGGAAGAAGCAGAAGCATTTGGGGAACAGCAAAAGGCAAAGTCGCAGAAGTATATGCAACAACAAAGAGAGGAGCAGGTAGCTTTTCTAAAAACTTTAGAAGGGAAAAAATCCAAAGATATAGTTGCAGTGATGGTGCCTTACTTTGAAGCTCAATACCAAGATCTTCGAAAATTTAATATCCAGAGACAACAACAAGGTTTGGCTTTTGCGAAGAACCAATTAGCAACGAACAGCGAACTAACCGATGCCCAAAAAGTGGATATTATTAAAAGAGTGGCAATAAATTTCCAGGAAGAGCTTTTGCTCAATGATCAACAATATAATGAAGATGTGCTTTTTAGGAATGAGATCGCGAAGAATCCCAATATGACCCAAGGGCAGAAGTTAGCGGCTATTAAAGCCCGCGGGGAAGAGCGAAGGGCCAGGTCAAATGAACGAAGTCAACAGCGGATAGCGGGAATAAAAGCAGGACGAGAAAAGATTTATTCTGGGGTAAAGACAAAAGAATAATCAAACCGAATTTTTCCAGCCCGATTACCCTGACTAGATACACAAGAATAACGATAGGCAGGATATAGTTTAAGTTTTCCAGGGCAGAGAGGGGGGGGGAGAGTATTCCTCAGAACAAGCTGCTTTTTTTCTTACCGAAACCAACTTATAAATTTTTCTTATGCGCGAGAGCATATTCATTCTCGACTCCCCTTTAGTTTCATTCTAAAACAAAAGAAGTCGATGTTTAATCTTTATAAAATTTATTTATAAACAGAGGCTGACGATAAAAAACCAGATATCTTAAAATATAAGATGATCATAGACAAGGTAAGAAGCATAATTAAAAGATATAATCTCATCCATAAGGGAGATGGGATTCTCATTGGTGTTTCGGGGGGGGCGGATTCCCTGGCCCTGCTTTGTTTATTGAGTAGTCTAAAAAAAGAATTACGACTAACTTTGCACATCGCCCATTTAGATCATAAGCTAAGAAAAGATTCCGGTAAAGATAGGGCTTTTGTAGAAAGATTTGCCAAGAGATTAAAAATTCCCATCACTTCGGTCGAGGTTAACATTAAGCAGTTAGCTAAGTTAGGCTCTTTGGAAGAAATTGCGCGTAATGCCCGTTTGGGTTTTTTCTTTAGGGTAGCCAAAGAAATCAAAGCCGATAAAATCGCCTTAGGCCATAATCTCGATGATCAGGCCGAAACTGTGCTCATGCGTATTTTAAGAGGTACGGGGCTATACGGATTATCGGGAATCTTACCTAAAAGAAATATTGCCGGTTACGAAATAATCAGGCCTCTGATAGAAATAAGGCGCAAAGATATAGAGGCGTATTTAAAGAGAAAGAAGATTAAGCCGTGTATCGACGCCTCTAATTTAAAGGAGATTTATTTCAGGAATAAAATCAGGAATAGGCTATTGCCCTTATTAGAGAAGGATTACAATAAGAATATTAAAGAGATATTGAGCAATATGGCAGAGAGTTTAGGATATGATTATGATTATTTAATGCGGGTGGCTCTGCGACTGCGGGTAACCAAAGGCACTAAATATAAGCTCAACCTCAATAGGTTTATGAAGCTGCATCCTGCGATACAGAGATTGGTATTGCGCCTGAGTATTGCCAGGTTAAAAGGCGATACGCGCAGGATTACCTTCCGGCATATCAGAGAGATAGGAGATTTGGTTATGAATCGTCCGGTTAACTCTATAGTCGACCTGCCTAAAGGGGTATCCGTGATTAAGGGGAAGGAATACCTCTCTTTTGCCTTAAAGCCCAACCTTTAATAAATACTTGATTTTATAAGTATTTAAATATATAATAAAATTTCAAACAGAAAGGTGAAAAATGGCAAACCATAAAATCCCTAACTCCAAGAAAAACAATATACTTAGGCGTTTTCCCTGGATCTGGCTGGTGGTCATCGCAATTTTTTATATTATGTTTAATTCCCTGACCGTGCCTCTGACGGGTGTACCCAGGGAGATCTCTTACAGTGAATTCTACGGTATCCTGAAGGATAAGCCGGATAATATTAAATCCGTAGCCAAGATTGAAACTATCCTTCAGGGAGAATTTAACGATGGCTCTAAATTCTTCCTGAATATCCCCGATAACGATACGGAGCTACTTAATCTCATGCGTCAGAACCTGAAACGTTTTGAAGTCAAGCCCCCACGTACTTTATTGGTAAATTTATTGTATTCCCTGGGGCCGATAATCCTGCTGATATTTTTCTGGTGGATGATGGCTGCGCGGGGAGAGCAACTAGGAAACAAAATTATGGGTTTTGGTAAGATGCGGCCAAAGGTGCACAGTGAAAAAGAAGGTGAAAAAGTCACCTTTAGTAATGATGTTGCGGGCGTAGATGAGGCCAAAGAAGAGTTACAGGAGGTCATTGAATTTTTAAAGGATCCCAAAAGGTTTCAAAGGTTAGGGGGCAAGATTCCCAAGGGGGTACTCTTAGTTGGCCCTCCGGGATGCGGAAAAACTTTGGTTGCTAAAGCTGTTGCCGGAGAGGCGGGTGTGCCGTTTTTTAGCATATCGGGGTCTGATTTTGTGGAAATGTTCGTAGGCGTAGGGGCCAGCCGCGTCCGTGATTTATTTGAACAGGGCCGTAAGGCAGCAAAGATTTCCGGTAAAGGCGCGATTATTTTTATTGACGAAATAGATGCAGTAGGGCGCCTGCGTTTTTCAGGTGTCGGCGGAGGGCACGACGAGAGGGAACAGACTTTGAATGCGCTTTTAGTAGAGATGGATGGATTTGCCACAGAGCAAGGATTAATCCTTATCGCTGCAACTAACCGGCCGGATACCCTGGACCCGGCGCTTTTGAGGCCGGGAAGATTTGACAGGGTTATTGTGGTAAACCTGCCGGATATAACAGGTAGAGAGGCGATACTAAAGGTGCATACCAGAAAAATAAAATTAGCTGTTGATGTTAATCTGAAAGTTATCGCGCAGCAAACCTCTTTGTTTTCAGGAGCAGATATTGCGAATTTGTGTAATGAGGCGGCACTCTTAGCTGCCAGGCATAACAAAGAAGCGGTCCAGCAGCAAGACTTAGAGGCAGCCATAGAGCGCGTGATTATGGGGCCGGAGAAAAAAAGCAGGGTCATGTCTAAACGCGAAAAAGAGTTAACTGCGATTCATGAGGCAGGGCATGCTATATTATCCCTGCTTATTCCCGAGGTAGACCCCGTTACCAAAGTATCAATTATACCGAGAGGAATGGTAGGTGGGTATACTTTAGCCCATCCCCGGGAAGATAAAGGATATCATTCCAAGGGAGAGCTTCTTGGTGATATTGCGGTAGCTTTAGGTGGAAGGGTATCGGAGGAATTGAATTTCGGCGATATTACAACGGGTGCCGCCCGCGATTTGGAAGTAGCTACCCAGATAGCCAGGCAGATGGTTTGTGATTATGGAATGAGCGGGCGCTTGGGTAATATTACTTTAGGCAAAAGCCACGGCCCGGTATTTTTAGGCAGAGACCTTGTCGAAGAAAAGAACTATAGCGACGGAACAGCCAGCATTATTGATGAAGAAATAAAGCATATTATCGATGGGTGCTACGGCAGGGCAAAGAAACTAATCCAGGAGAATCAAGAAAAGTTAAAATTATTAGCCGATACCTTACTTGAAAAAGAAGTGCTTAGCGGAGAGGAAATCAAGCGTATGCTTGGTTTGGTAATACCCGATACCTCAAATGCGAATCCTCCAGCCCAAAAATCATAAAGAATTAAAGAAGTTAATGCAGAATATTAAAGTTGACCCCTATGGCATTGATATTATGCTGCCTAAGTCAATTCAGCGTCTAGTTAGGGTTAATTCCCTATCCTGTATTGCGGCAAATATACTTAAACAACAGATGCTTTCTCTGGGTGCAGATGTGGCGTTAGCCAGGGGCGCCTTAACCGGCAAGGCAAAGAAAACAGATTGTCTCTTGATGGGGACGCTCGCTCAATTCAAGCGCCTTACGGAAAAACTTGAGAAACAGCCTTTCGGCCTGGATAACCTCGCCGGAGATTTATCGGATAGCCTTACTAACTACCAGAGGGATGAATTTACCCTGCATTTAGGCAGGCATAAATTAAGTCTTGGGGCAAGTAAGGCCCGTATTATAGGTATCGTAAATACTGCACCGGATTCTTTCAGCGGAGACGGTTTTTATCGGGGGCTCTCCCCATCAAAACTAAGAGTAAGACTTACAAAGGGGGCTCTCCCTGAAGGGCTTGTTGACTTCACAGAAAAAATGGTAAAAGAAGGGGCGGATATTATTGATATCGGAGGAGAGTCAACGCGGCCGGGGGCAAAGCCGGTTTCCGCCAAGGAAGAGCTAAGACGTACGATACCCCTGATTAAAAAGATTGCCGGGAAAATAAAGGTCCCCATTTCCATAGATACCTATAAGCCTGAGGTAGCCAGGCAGGCGTTGGATAACGGCGCGGTTATGGTAAATGACGTTACCGGGTTAAGAAATAATAAAATGATAGATATAGTTTCCCGATATAAGGCAGGCGTGGTAATTATGCATATGAAGGGAAAGCCGCGTAATATGCAGAATAATCCCGTATATACGTCTTTATTGGATGAAGTCATAGATTATTTACGGGATGCTATAAACAGGGCGGTCGCGGCAGGTATAGACAGGAAAAAAATTATTATTGACCCGGGTATCGGTTTCGGTAAGAGTATGGGGCATAATTTAGAGATACTCCGGAACCTTAAAGAATTTAAAATCTTAGGCCGGCCGATATTAGTCGGTGTATCCAGAAAATCATTTCTGGGTAAAATATTAAATGCGGGGCCCCAAGAGAGGATTTTTGGTACGGTATCCAGCTCTACACTTGCCGTGCAAAACGGCGCCAATATGGTGCGGGTCCATGACGTGAAGGCATTAAAAGATGCCTTAAGCGTCCTAAATACTATAAATAGACTATGAATATATTAAATACTATCAGCTATATTCTAGTGGTGAAGCCGATAATCGAGGTATTAATTCTCTGGTTTGTAGTTTACCATATCCTGCTTTTCTTCGAGGGCACGCGCGCCATACAGGTTTTGCGCGGCATCATCATTCTTTTAGTTACTTTTTTCCTCTTTCAGAGCCTGGGCCTTGAGATCTTGGACTGGATATTCAGGAAATTATTCGCCATATCGGTCATTGCCATGCTGGTTATTTTTCATCCCGAAATAAGGCAGGGCCTGGCGCGGTTAGGCCAACGCCATCTTTTCGGTACGGCCTTAAGGGAAGAAGATGTGGATGCTATGTTACTGAAGATAGGCAAAGCGGCGGATAATCTTTGTAAAAATAAAGTCGGCGCGCTTATTGCCATACAAAAAAATGACCCTTTGACCGCTTATATTGAGAGCGGCGTTTTACTGGATGCGGTGGTATCTTCGGATTTAATTGAGACCATATTTACGCCACCTAGCCTTCTGCATGACGGAGGCCTGATTGTGCAACACGGCCGCGTTATTGCTGCGGGATGCCTCTTTCCTCTTACCCAAAATCAGCATTTAAGCCGTATATACGGTACGCGCCACCGCGCTGCATTGGGTTTAAGCGAAGAGACAGACGCAATCGTGATTATTATTTCCGAAGAAAGACGTGACATATCTTTGGTTTATCGCGGCAGGCTATATCAGAATTTAGCGCAGCAGGAGCTATTGCCCAGGATAAAAGAGTTTATGATTCTTGAGGGAGAAAATGAGCAAAGAAAAAGTTAGTATCGGTAATCGCGTAGCCCATTGGTTTACCAGCCATCCCTGGCTTAAACTGATCGCCTTACTCCTTGCGGTCATGGTCTGGTTTTACGTGCGGGGCGAGATAAAGCAATTTAATTATTAAAAGAAATGCCAAGCCTCGGGGTTAATATTGATCACGTAGCTACCTTAAGAGAAATCCGGCATGGTATTGAGCCGGAGCCTGTTTTTGCCGCTTTGGTCTGTCAGGCTGCAGGAGCGGATAGTATAGTGGCGCATTTACGGGAAGACCGCCGGCATATCAAGGAGAGAGACCTGTGCATATTAAAAGAGCTGGTGAAGGTGAAATTAAATTTAGAGATGTCGCTGGCAGAAGACATCGTGGAGATTGCCTGTAAAACAAAACCCGACCAGGCGACCCTGGTGCCAGAAAAAAGGCAGGAGATAACCACTGAAGGTGGCTTGGAGGTAGCGTTTAATTTTAAAAAAATAAAACAGGCTTTAGCAAAGCTAAAGAAAAAAGGCATTACCGTCAGTTTGTTTATTGACCCGGACAAAAAGCAAATCGATGCGACAAAGAAATTAGGAATAGGTATGATAGAGCTGCATACCGGACGTTACGCCGAAGCCGGGGATAAAAAAGAAGAGGATAAGTATTTCAGGCAACTAGAGTCAGCTACGCATTACGCAAAACAAAAGGGTTTGCATGTTTTTGCCGGACATGGCCTAAATTATTATAATGTATCCCGCATCGCTAAGATTAAGGGCATAGAAGAACTTAATATCGGTTATTCCATTGTCTGCCGCGCGGTATTGGTGGGTTTAGAAAGGGCAGTAAAAGAAATGAAGATGCTCATATGATTATCGGCACAGGCGTAGATATAACGGAAGTAAGAAGGCTGCGGCAGGCCATAGAAAAATGGGGTAATGATTTTTTACATCGTGTGTTTACTAAAGAAGAATTAGAGAACGCTAAAACCCGCGGCAGCCTCTACCAACACCTTGCTGGAAGGTTTGCTGCTAAGGAAGCGGTTTTTAAAGCTTTAGGCGATAAGCACCTGAATTGGCAGGATGTCGAGATTCTAAATGACAAGGAAGGTAAGCCCTCCTGCGTAATCTTAAATGGCAGGGGTAAAAAAATAAATGTACATATTTCAATTTCGCATATAAAAAATTATGCGGTTGCCAACGCAATTATTACGCAGAAGCCTTAATGCGCATAAGGGTGATTTCGGGCATATTTTTATATTAGCCGGCTCAACCAGGTTTTCCGGGGCAGCGCTATTATGCGCTGAGGCGGCCATGCGTAGCGGCGCCGGGTTAGTTACGCTGGGTATACCCCGGGGATTAACTCAGGCACTAATAAAAATAAAGCCAAAAGAAGCGATGATATTTCCTTTGGCCGCGACAAAAGAGGGTACGCTGAGTTTAACGGGTTATAGTAAGGTTAAAAAATTTACGGAAGGTGTCGATGTATTGGTAGTCGGCCCGGGCTTGACGCAGAATAAATCCACGCAGGCGCTTGTACGACAGGTAATCTCTGCGACGGATAAGCCGATAGTGATTGATGCCGATGGGCTGAATGCTTTGGTTGATCATCTAGGTATGCTAAACACTAAACGCTCTACGCTCTACGCTAAAATACTGACTCCTCATCCGGGCGAGATGGCGAGATTATTGGGGATAAGCGTAAAGAAAGTACAGGGTGATAGAAAAGGGATAGCGAAAAAATTTGCCCGGGATTATAGAGTAACCGTGGTTTTAAAAGGGCACAATACCGTGGTTACGGATTATAAGAATAATTTATATATAAATAAAACCGGCAACCCCGGTATGGCTAGCGCTGGAAGCGGAGATGTCCTGACCGGTATGATTGCTGCTTTTCTAGGGCAGGGGTTAGAAGCCTTTCTAGCCGCCAAATACGCAACATATCTTCACGGGTTAGCTGGGGATTTAGCGGCAAAAGAAAAAACACAGCCGGGGATGATTGCTTCGGATATAATCGCCAACATTCCCGCGGCAATAAAAAAATATAGTTGATGCCGGCGTAGCTCAGTTGGTAGAGCGTCTGTTTTGTAAACAGATGGTCGGGGGTTCAATTCCTCTCGCCGGCTCCAGTAAAACATGGTAAGTAAAACAAGAATGTACATAGATAAAATGAACCTTAATAAAATTAGAAGTCTATATTGGCATAAAGAGTACAACGTAGAAGAAATTGCTGATAGGCTAGGCGTTTCTTTTTGGTCTTTATACAATTTTATGGATAAACACAATATTAATCGCCGCAATCACTCAGAAGCAAGTTATCTATTAAATAGATTAAAGCCTCAATTCAAAGTAAAATCAAATCTATCTAACGCGGAAGAAGAATTAAAAATCGCAGGTATCATGCTTTATTGGGCAGAAGGAACACTTAAAGGTAATACGGTAGATTTCGCTAACAGCGATCCATATATGATACAGGTATTTTTAAAGTTTTTAAGACAGATTTGTGGTGTTGATGAAAAACGATTGCGTCTTTATCTTTATGCATACTCGTATAGTGATTTAAAAGCAATAAAAAAATATTGGCATAAAATTACCGGTATTCATTTAAATCAATTTACTAAACCGTATATAAAAGAAGGGAGCTTAAGTAAAAATAATAGGAAACTGCCATATGGATTAGTGCATGTAAGATATAATGACAAGAAATTATTGAAGATAATTGATAGTTGGATTAAAGATTATACAAATAGCGTTTTAATATGGGCAGGTACCCAAGTGGCCAAAGGGGGCAGACTGTATAAAAGCAGCGTTCTGTCGAAAGGCAGGATGGAAAAGTAGGTGAATTCAGGGAACCCCTTGGCCTTTGATGTGCCAAGGGCAATCCTGAGCCAAGCCCGCTAATTTTTTATAGCGGGAAGGTGCAGAGACTAAGCGCCTACTACCTAAAGCTATTAGCTATGGTAATGAGATAGTCCAAGCCTCGGGGTAACCTGAGGGCACTTGAAATCTGTTGCACTTGTGCTTCAGAGGTTCGAATCCTCTCCTGCCCACCAGTTGCGGGTGTAGTTCAATGGTAGAACAATAGCCTTCCAAGCTATATATGTCGGTTCGATTCCGATCACCCGCTCCAAATGGAGCCAATATGGAACGCGAATTTCTAGAACCGGTTTTTATCGATGCCTTTGATTTGGATGATGCCTGGTTTCAATGTTTATCTGAAATTTTGGAAAAAGGCCATGTCTATACTATTACCAAAGGCAGCTATGAGGGCCAAAAACGCCTAGAATTTGATTTTGCGGTTATCAGGGTAAAAAAGCCTTCACATCAAATTATTCCGATAATTCCCGAAGGCATGAGCATACCCGCCCCCACGGATATGGACTATATTCAGAGATACTTAAGCTACCTTCTAACCGGCGTAAAAACTGAAACCGAAGATTATACTTACGGAGAGCGATTAGTTGGAAAATTGCATAACTGCGAAGAAAAAAACATGGCTCAAGATATGCCTCTTAGCGTTAATCAAGTAGAAGAGGTAATAAAGCTTTATAAGAATAAGGGATTCGGTACAAATCAGGCGACTATGGAAATAGGAATGCCTTCGGATATAAAACTGAATGACCCGCCCTGCTTAAGAATTATTGACACCAGGATCCGTTATGGAAAATTACATTTTATTTTATATTTTCGCTCATGGGACTTATGGGGCGGTTTCCCCTCAAATCTCGGAGGATTACAATTAGTCAAACAATATATGGCTGGTGAAATTGGAGTCGAAGACGGCGAAATTGTAGCAACAAGTAAAGGTTTACACTTATATGATTACAGCTGGGATTTAGCAAAAATCAGGACCAATAAGAATAACTTGGATATAAAATGATAAAAAATACATACGGCGGGCTCGAACGCAGAAAATTTGTAAGATTAGATTATATTGCGCCGCTTAATTATAAAATATGTAATGAGCAAACCCTTTCAAATTTACTTCAAGGCTATACTATAAATATAAGCCAAGCAGGCTTACTCTGCAAAATTAAAGACAAGGTCAAAAAAAATGATATCCTCTGGTTTGCTTTTGATAGGGGGTTTTTAAGTTTCTGCGAAGAGCTGGAAAAAAGAAGTTTTATATATCAAAACGGTATTATCGCCAAAGTTGCCAGAATAGAATCTAAGTCCGATGGCAACTATGAAATAGGAGTAAATTTTATCGTAAGGGAAGAAAAAAATTTAACTAATATTTATCCAAAGATTCACTTTGAAGAAAACGATAATTTAGAAGGAAGTTAAAGAAAATGAATATTAGCATAATTGGTGATGGCGGATGGGGAACTACACTCGCGATACTCTTATCAAAAAAAGGGTATAAACTCACCCTCTGGGGCGCATTTGAAGATTATGTTAAATACCTGAATATTAATAGGGTAAATTCTAGATTCTTACCCGGAATCAAGATACCTCCAGGCATACTAATTACCAATGACTTAAAAAAAGCAATCACAGGCCAACAAATAATAATTTTTGCTGTGCCTTCGCAGTACATGCGAGCTGTGCTTAAAAAATTTAAGAAACTTCCTTATTCGCGAAAGGCAATTTATTTAAGTGTTACAAAAGGCATTGAAATAGGTTCCTTAAAAAGAATGTCGGAAGTAATCCGACAAGAGCTGGGAGCGGTAAAATTGGCAGTTCTCTCAGGCCCGACTATTGCACATGAAGTAGCTCAATGTAAGCCGACTACCGTCGTAATTGCATCCGCCAATAAAAATGTCAGGGCATTCCTACAGAATATTTTCACGACCGAAAGGTTCAGAGTCTATACTAATAACGATATAATCGGTGTTGAGCTGGGAGGAAGCCTGAAAAATATTATTGCGATAACCTGCGGAATATCAGATGGTTTAGGTTTTGGCGCAAATACTAAAGCTGCTATTCTAACAAGAGGCTTAGTTGAGATTTCCCGCTTAGGTAAAACCATGGGGGCCAAACTTGAAACTTTTAATGGCATAAGCGGCTTAGGCGATTTAGTGACTACTTGCATCAGTAAATATAGTAGAAACAGATTTGTAGGAGAAAGTATCGGAAGGGGTAAAACCCTCAAGCAAATAAAATCACATATGCAGATGGTTGCCGAAGGCGTACCTACTACAAAATCCGCGTATAAGCTTAGTTTAAAATATAAAGTATCCATGCCGATCATTAAAGAAGCATATCTGGTTCTTTACAAAAACAAATCTCCTCATAAAGTAGTTAGAGACCTAATGACGCGGCAAAAGAAAGAGGAATAAATAATTGAATTTCGGGGGATGGCTCAGTTTGGCTAGAGCGCTTGAATGGGGTTCAAGAGGTCGAGAGTTCAAGTCTCTCTCCCCCGACAAAAAATCGCATTTTATTAAGCGGGATGGTTAAAAGGGAGGCGAAGATGGCATACGGAGGACCCGAAAGACGCAAGCATCAACGCATTAGCGGCAGATTCATCGTTTCATATCGCATACTAGACGGTGAAGACAATATCGACATCACACAAACAAAGAATATTAGCATGGGCGGAATGCTCCTTACCACAAACAAGCGCTTAAATCCGGGGACAAACCTTGCTATTGAAATGCGGCTGCCTTTTGATCCCAATCCGATTATGCTTATCGGCAAAGTTATTGAATCGCGGGAAATCACAAAAGATTTAATATATGATACAAGAATGCAATTATTGACTGTTGACGCAAAACACAAAAACGTAATCAATCAAACAGTCAATTATTACCTTAAAAAGAATAAATACTCTTAAAGCGGCGCCGCAAAAGGATTTTTGTTAGAAAGGATACGTCATGGAAAAAATTAATGTCGGTTTACTTGGTTTTGGCAATGTAGGAAGCGGCGTTGTCAAAATTTTGCGCGGCAGAAAAACATTTTTGAGTGAAAAAATCGGTCTTGAAATTAACATTAAGTCAATCTGCGATAAGGATACTGCCTCCAAAAGAAATGTTTCTGTCGAAAAAAATCTTCTTTGCCGTGACGCTTACGAAATTATTAATGACCCTGCAATTGACATTGTGGTGGAATTAATTGGGGGGATTCATCCTGCAAGAGAATTCATCTTTGACGCGCTAAAGAAAGGTAAAAATGTAGTTACTGCAAATAAAGCGCTGCTTGCTGAACACGGTAAAGAATTATTTGCTTTGGCAGCTGATCACGGAAAAAATATTTATTTTGAAGCTTCTGTAGGCGCCGGAATTCCAATAATAAAATCCCTGCGTGAAGGTTTAGTTGCTAATAAATTTAGTTGTATTTTCGGAATAGTTAATGGAACCTCTAATTACGTTTTGACTCAAATGTCATCTAAAGGCTGTTCGTTTAATGAAGCTATTCAAGATGCAAAATTAAAGGGTTTTGCAGAAAAAGATCCGAGCTTAGACATTGAAGGAATTGATTCCGCTCATAAATTAATTTTATTGGCGTATCTATGTTTTGGCAAATTAGTTGCACTAAATGAAGTGTTTGTAGAGGGGATATCGCGCATATCGCTGGTTGACGTTAACTACGCCAGCGAATTGGGATTTGAAATTAAATTACTGGCAATCGCAAAGAAAGAAAGCGGTGAATTGGAATTAAGGGTACACCCGACATTAATACCTAAAATTCATTTGCTGGCTTCCGTCAATGGCATATTTAATGCAATATATGTATCAAGCGATTTGGCCGGAAACCTTTTGTTTTACGGGCCAGGGGCAGGACAATTATGCGCTGCCTCAGCAGTTGTTTCAGATATTGTTGATTTAACCCATGATATTAAAGCCGGGCTCTTTAGGCCAACGCTAAATATGGTCGAAGATAGTTCAATAAAGAAGCTGCGTAAAATAGATGAAATCGAAAGCCGTTATTATATTCGTTTTACTACAGTTGATAAACCCGGTGTTTTGGCAAAGATTTCCGGCGTTTTGGCAAAATTCGGAATCAGCATTGCGTCAGTGACACAGAAAGAAAAATATAAGTCAAGTATCGTACCGATCATGATGATAATACACGAGGCAAAAGAAAAGAACCTGCACCAGGCGCTGCAGGTAATTGACCGCTTAAACGTGATAAAAGAAAAATCAGTGGCCATTAGAATTGAAGAGGTTTAAATATGTATTACCAGGGGTTAATCAAAAAATATAATCAATATTTACCGATAACAGAAAAGACGCCGATTATTTCTTTAAACGAAGGAAATACACCTTTGGTATTTGCTCAATATTTAAGTAAAAGCCTTGGGCAAAATTTTGAGGTTTATTTAAAATGTGAAGGCCTAAATCCAACCGGTTCTTTTAAAGATAGAGGAATGACGCTGGCAATCTCCAAGGCTTGTGAAGAAGGCTCAAATGCTGTCATGTGCGCTTCTACCGGAAACACATCTGCTTCAGCTGCTGCTTACGCCGCCAGAGCCGGCATAAAATGCATTGTGCTCATCCCAAGCGGCGCAATTGCTCTGGGTAAATTAAGCCAGGCATTAATTCATGGAGCAACCGTCCTTGCCGTAGATGGGAATTTCGATAAAGCTTTGGAATTAGTAAGAGAGATTACTGCTAAGTATCCGATTACACTTGTTAATTCTTTAAATCCTTACCGTATAGAAGGGCAAAAAACAGGAAGTTTTGAAATTTGTGATTGCCTGGGTTGCGCTCCGGATTTCCAAATTATGCCGGTAGGAAATGCCGGCAATATTACTGCTTATTGGAAAGGATATAAAGAATATAAACAGATTAATAAAATTGCCAGCCTTCCTAAAATGCTTGGATTTCAAGCATCGGGCGCAGCTCCCATTGTTAGAGGCCACCCTATAAAAAACCCTAAAACCATAGCTACGGCAATTAAAATTGGCAATCCAGCCAGTTGGATTCAAGCCGAAGCTGCGCGGGATGAATCCGGCGGCCTAATTGATGAGGTAACTGACAGGCAAATTATCGATGCTTATAAAATTTTAGCGGCAAAGGAAGGCGTTTTTGCTGAGCCTGCTTCCTGCGCATCAATTGCCGGATTACTTAAACTTGCAGAAAAAAAGTATTTTAAAAAAATAATTTCTAAAAAGCCTATCCGTATCGTTTGTATTTTAACAGGGCACGGGTTAAAAGATCCCGATAGAGCGATAAAAAGCGTAAAGAAACCAAAGGTAGTGAAGGCAAATCTAAAGGCAATATTAAAAGTTATTGGTTATTAATAATAAATAACAAAATCCGTGGGATTAAAAAATAAAAAGCTGCTTATTACCGCCGGCCCAACATGGGTAAAGATAGATGATGTAAGGGTAATCTCTAATATTGCCTCAGGCGAAACAGGAATATTGCTAGCAAATAAAGCAGCTCGCTCAGGCGCAAAAGTTACCCTGCTATTAGGGCCTGTGCCGGATAAAAAATATTCTTTAGTAAAAACAATAAAACTTCTGCCTTTTAAGTTTTTTGATGAGCTAAAAGAAAAAATTATCAAGGAACTAAAAGCTGATAAGTTTGATGCTGTAATTCATTCAGCGGCTGTTTGTGACTACAAACCAAAGAAAACCTATAAAAATAAAATTAGTTCTGGTTTGAGATTTTTAACGCTCAACTTGGTTCCTACGCCTAAAATACTGGACTTAATAAAAAATAAGAACAAAGCTCTTAAAGTCACAGGTTTCAAATTTGAGACAGGAGCAGATAGAAACAAACTGGTAAATAAAGCAAAGGCGCTTCTTAAGCGTTCAAAAAGTGACCTGGTTGTCGCTAACACCATTTCTAACAGTAAATACATTGCATATATAATTTCAAGTGATAAGTTATGCGGCCCAATATCAGATAAAGAGAAATTAGCAAGTGAGTTGTTAAAAAAAATCGGTGGGTTATTAGAATGAGAGAACTTAACTTAACGGAAAAACATAAAAAAACACTTGATGAATTCTTGCAAAGATTAAAATCAATCTACAATCAGGATTTAGTTTCGCTAATCCTTTATGGCAGCGCCGCAAGCAATGAATTCGTAGATAAAAATTCAAATTTAAATATTCTAGTGGTTTTAACTAACACCAATCTGGATAATTTGCAGCTTGCACAAAACACAATAACTAAATTAAAATTTGCAAGAATTCATGCATTATTTATGACTGAAGAATATATCAAAAGTTCTTTAGATGTATTTCCTGTCGAATTCCTGGATATAAAAGAAAACAACATTGTATTATTTGGTAAGGATATTTTTAAAGATGTATCTATTGAAACCAAAAATTTGAGGTTTCAGTGTGAGCAGGAACTTAAATCAAAGCTAATAAACCTTAAACAGCAATACCTAAGAATTAATCCAAAGGCGAAAAGTGCCTTGGCTGATTTATTATTCAGGAATTTTACTTCAATAATACATATATTGCGAAACATTGTGCGCCTTAAAGGCAAAACACCTTCTTACTTAAAGGAGGCGATTATAGCCGAAGTTGCCCTGGAGCTTAAAGTAGAGGTAATTACCTTTATGAAAATATTAGAAGCAAAGAAAAATCCGGATATTTTAAAAAGAGAAGACATGCAATCGCTTTTAAATGATTTCGTAAGAGAAATTGAAAAGATAATTAAAGTGGTTGATGAGGTCTAATCCAAGAATATGCGCAAAATATTTTTATTATTTTTTTCTTTGCTCTCTTGTACTTTAATCTATGCGCAACAAACTCAAGAGCCGACTGGCTGGGTAAATGATTACGCAGGGGTCATAAGTAATAAATATCAAGAAAAGCTTACTTCTTTAATTAAAGAAGTAGAAACTAAGACTTCCGCGGAAATCTTTATTGTAACACTTCAGTCAATAGCGCCTTTTGATGAAAAACAATACACACGTTCGCTCTTTGACAAATGGAAGCTGGGGAAAAAAGGAAAAGATAACGGTGTTTTATTATTGCTGGCGATTAAAGAACGCCGCTGGCGCATTGAAACCGGTTACGGCATAGAAGGAATTCTGCCTGACGGCCTCTGTGGTGAAATCGGCAGGAACTATATGGTGCCGTATTTTAAGAATGGTAAATATAGCGAGGGTTTGTATCAAGGCGCGCTTAAAATTTCTCAAATTATAACTCGAGACGCTAATGTAAATTTAATAGCATTGGAAGGCTTTAAAGATAAACTACCATGGGAATCAAAAGCGCCTATAATTTTTCTATTATTTCTAATAGCCTCTTCAATTTTATTTAATTATCTATTCAATAAAAGAACACCTGGCCGCGGAGATAACGCAGGGGTTAATTATGGCAGTAATTCTTGGGGGAGTGGTTGGGGTGGCGGTGGATTTGGCGGTGGAGGATTTGGCGGCGGCGGTGGTGGCGGTGGTGGCGGAGGAAGCGGCGGAGGGTTTTAACCCAGAAGGGGTAGACCCACCGATACATTTAAAGGTGGGGTCTAACCCAGAACGGGAGGGGTGTAAAGGAGGTAAAAATGAAAAACATATTTATTGGTTTAGGAATAATTGTTCTTATAATCATCATTGTTTTTGTTTCAGTAATTTCTTTTTATAATGGCATTGTGACTAAGCATGAAACAATTACCGCGAAATGGGCGCAGGTTGAAAATCAATTACAGAGGCGCAATGACTTAATTCCGAATTTAGTGAATTCGGTCAAAGGGTATGCATCGCACGAGAAGACTCTTTTTGAAGACGTAACCAATGCACGTTCGCAGTGGGCAAAGGCAAATACAGTCGATGAAAAAGTTAAAGCAGCAACAGTTGTAGATTCTGCGTTAAGTAGGTTACTTTTAGTGGTAGAAAATTATCCTAACCTAAAGGCAGACCAGACATTCCTGGCGTTAATGGATGAGTTAGCTGGAACAGAAAATCGAATTGCCGTTGAGAGAATGCGTTATAATGAGTCAGTCAGGGATTATAATGTTACAGTGAGAATGTTTCCGGGTAATATTGTAGCCGGTATGTTTGGTTACAAGACAGCCACAGAGTATTTTAAAGCCGAAGAAAAAGCAAAAACAGTTCCGGAAGTGAAGTTTTAGAAAAAGTATTATGAAATATATAGTTATAGTCCCTGACGGAATGGCGGATTACCCGATTAAAGAATTGGGTGATCGTACACCTTTAGAGGCAGCAAAAACCCCTAATTTTGATTTCATTGCAAAAGAAGGCATCTTGGGCCAGGTTAAAACAATCCCCGAAAAAATGACCCCTGCTTCTGATGTTGCCAATATTTCAATCTTAGGCTATGACCCTGCAATATATTATTCAGGGCGCGGGCCCCTGGAAGCGGCAAACTTAGGAGTAGAGCTTGAAAACGGCGATGTTGCTTTTAGGTGTAATTTAATTACGATTAGCCAGGATAAGTTAATCGATTATAGTGCGGGCCACATCAACTCTAGCGAAGCTTCAATCCTGATAAAATCTATTGATGAAAAATTAGGCACAAATAGGATTAAGTTTTTTCCGGGAGTTAGTTACCGGCACTTAATGTTGGTAAAAAGAGGCGAAGAATTACATTTAGAAAACTTAAAATGTAAGCCTCCGCATGACATTATAGGAAAAAAGGTATCGAAAAATTTGCCTTGCGGCGATAACGCGGAGTTTTTAATTAACCTGATGCGGGAATCCCGTAAGATACTGGATAACCATGAGATAAATCTGGTAAGGATTGATCTCAAAGAAAATCCGGGCAATATGATCTGGCTTTGGGGCCAGGGCAAAAAACCCAACATGCCTAAATTTATTGATAAATTCGGCTTAACTGGGAGCGTTATCTCAGCAGTTGATTTAATAAAAGGCGTGGGTAAAATAATTGGGTTGGATGTAATAGATGTTGTTGGTGCAACCGGTTATTACGATACGAATTATCTAAACAAAGCAAAAGCCGCATTAAAAGCATTGAAAAAAAATGATTTTGTTTTTATCCATATCGAAGCCCCTGATGAAGCGGGGCATAACGGCAATTTAAGGGAAAAAATTACCGCTATCGAAAGATGCGACCAGATAATTTTAGGCACAATTTTAGAAGCGCTTAAAGGAAATAAGGATTTTCGTATTTTAGTTTTACCTGACCATGCGACTCCTATTCAACTAAAGACGCATGTTTGCGATAAAGTTTGTTTCGGTATGTTCGGTAAGGGAATCGCTTCAAAAGGATTTTTAAAATACAGCGAAAAGGAAGCGGAAAAATCAGAGCTTTATTTTGAAAAGGGCCATGAGCTCATGGAATACTTTATCAAACATTCTGATTAGCGGCAAATGAGTGCTTTAATTAAGGAGTAAAAAATGTCTGGTAAATTGATAGTGCAAAAATTTGGCGGCTCATCAGTAGCCAATGTTGAAAAATTACAAAATGTCGCCAAAAGAGTAACAAGTTATAAAAAGAAGGGGTTTGATATTGTAGTGGTAGTTTCTGCCTTAGGAGATACAACAGACGAACTAATAGAATTAGCTGCTAAAATTAATACTGAACCTAGTGAACGCGAAATGGATATGCTTTTGTCTACGGGCGAACAAATTTCTGTAGCCCTGCTTGCAATGGCAATACATAAATTTAAAGTTGAGGCAATATCCTTTACCGGCTCCCAAGTCGGTATTATTACTGACACAAGCCATACCCGTGCAAGAATCCTTAAAATAAACGTGGACAAAATACGAGAGGAATTGAAAAAAGGGAAAGTTGTTATTGTGGCGGGTTTTCAGGGTGTAACCTTAACTCAAGATATCACAACTTTAGGCCGCGGCGGTTCAGACCTGACTGCGGTAGCCCTGGCAAAAGAGCTGCATGCCGATGAGTGCGAAATTTATACTGACGTAGAAGGCATCTATACGGCTGATCCTCGAATTGAACCGCTTGCTAAAAAAATCGACGCAATAACTTACGACGAAATGCTTGAAATGGCATCACTGGGCGCACAGGTAATGCAGGCACGTTCTATTGAAGTAGCAAAAAAATTTGATGTTCCAATACATGTTCGTTCATCGTTCTCTGAAAATCCAGGTACGATGATCACAAAGGAGGTTAAAAGGATGGAAGAGGTTGTCGTATCTAGCGTAACATTAAATAGGAGTGATTCAAAGATTACTGTTTGTACTGTCCCTGACCATCCGGGCGTGGCGGCTAGAATTTTTAAAGAATTAGCCTCAAACGGCATTAGTGTAGATATGATTGTTCAAAATGTATCCCACCTGCGTCAAACAGATATTTCTTTTACGGTAAATAAGGCCCAAGCCGCAAAAACCGTAAAGATTACTAAGAAAGTAGCAAATAAAGTAGGCGCAGGTGACGTGTTAGAGGACAATGATATAGCGCGTATCTCGATTGTGGGCGTCGGAATGAAATCGCATCCGGGTGTTGCGGCAACCATGTTTGATACCCTGGCTAAAAATAAAATTAACATCGAGATGATTTCTACGTCTGATATTAGTATTTCCTGTATCATCCAGAAAAAGTTCGCCGAAACCGCGGTGCGCGCGTTACATGGAAAATTTGGATTGCAAAAGTGAAGGTGAGGTAAGAATGCCTAGTGTAAAAATTTACGATACTACTTTGCGTGACGGCAGCCAAAGCGAAGGGATTTCTTATTCTGTTGCGGATAAAATCCTTATTGCCGATGAACTGGATAATAAATTAGGAGTACCTTATATCGAAGGCGGCTGGCCAGGCTCAAATCCAAAAGATATGGAGTTTTTCCTAAAAATGCAAAAAAAACGCCTGAAAAACGCGCAGCTTGTTGCTTTTAGTATGACACGCAGGCCGCTTATTAAAGCTTCTGTTGATGCGAATATTAAAGCTATTATTAAATCCGGGGCAAAATTTGTTACTATTGTCGGTAAAACCTGGGATTTGCATGTAACGGACGTATTGAAAATTTCTCTCGAAGAAAATCTCAACATGATTAAAGATACGATAAGTTTCTTAGTTTTAAATGGCTTAACGGTATTTTATGACGCAGAGCATTTCTTTGATGCCTATGTTGATAACCCGGAATACAGCCTTAAGTGCCTGCTTACTGCTCAAGAAGCTGGTGCAGAAAATATCTGTTTATGCGATACAAACGGCGGAACGCTTAGTTCAAAAATCTTAAATATGATTAAAGAAATCAGGCCACAGATAAAGCTCGAATTAGGAATCCATTGCCACAATGATAATGGGCTTGCAATCGCGAATTCCATAGCGGCAGTTGAAGCTGGCTGCAGCATGGTCCAAGGGACAATTAACGGATACGGCGAAAGGTGTGGAAATGCCGATTTAATTCCAATCATCATAAACCTTCAATTAAAAATGGGTATTAACTGTATCGCTAGTGATAAATTAAAGGAACTAACGCATGTATCGCATTTTGTCAGCGAAATAAGTAATATGCGCCTAAAAAATGACCAGCCGTATGTTGGCGACTCTGCTTTTGCGCATAAGGGCGGTATGCATATTAATGCGGTAATGAAAAATCCTAAAACTTATGAACACATAGACCCGGCTCTTGTGGGAAACCGCCGGAAAGTGTTGATTTCTGAGCTTGGCGGCAAAACGGGTATTTTGCTGCGAGCCAAACAACTAGAATTAGATTTAAGTAAAAATGACCCAAAAACAAAGAAAATCTTAAAACTTATTCAAAGCTTAGAATACCAGGGGTATCACTTTGAAGCTGCTGAAGCTTCCTTTGAATTGCTAATGAAGAAAGCGCTAAAAAAATACAGTAAATTTTTTGAATTAGAAGGTTTTCGGGTCGTTAATGAAAAACAAGGCGATAAAAAAATTACTTCTGAAGCTATTATTAAGGTGAAGGTGAAAGGAAAAAAAGAACATACTGCTGCCGAAGGTGACGGCCCGGTAAACGCCCTTGATAATGCGATTAGGAAAGCTTTAAAAGACTTTTATCCCACACTTTCAGAAATGCGCTTAACAGATTTCAAGGTCAGGGTGCTGGATGAAAAAGCAGGAACTGCCGCGCGCGTACGCGTTTTAATTCAATCTCAGGACAAAAAAGACACCTGGAGCACTATAGGTGTCTCTGAGAATATCATCGAGGCAAGCTGGCAGGCATTGGTTGATAGTATTGAATATAAATTACTAAAAGACAAAGTAAAATAAAATTCTAAAATGAATGAAATACCCTCACGTTATAATCCAAAAGACACAGAAGACAAATGGTATAAATTTTGGGAAGATAACTCTTTATTTTCCGCAAATCCTGACCCTAATAAGAAGCCTTTCACAATAGTAATTCCGCCGCCTAATATTACCGGAATCTTACATATGGGCCATGCCCTAAATAATACCATTCAAGACATTCTCATCCGCTATCACAAAATGAAAGGCGAGGAGTCCCTTTGGGTACCCGGGACTGACCACGCCGGTATCGCCACGCAAAATGTCGTAGAAAAATCACTCGCCAAAGAAAATCTTAAACGTCAAGATTTAGGTAGAGATAAATTTATTGAGCGGGTTTGGCTTTGGAAAGAACAATACGGCTCAACTATTATTCGGCAATTAAAAAAACTAGGAGCCTCCTGCGATTGGAATCGGCTGCGTTTTACAATGGACGAGGAATATTCTAAATCAGTCGTAGAGGTTTTTGTCAGGCTTTATGAAAAAGGCCTGATTTATAGAGGCAGCTACATCATTAATTGGTGCCCGCGTTGCCAAACCGCATTATCAGACGAAGAGGCCCCACACCATGAATTACAAGGGAACCTTTATTACCTAAGGTATCCTCTTAAAGAGCAGATACTATCCCCTTCGGGATATGTAGTAGTAGCGACTACCCGTCCGGAAACCATGCTCGGAGATACCGCGGTAGCAGTCAATCCTAAAGATAAACGTTACAAAAAGCTCATCGGTAAAACATTGATTTTACCTTTGGTAAACAGGGAAATAAAAATAATCGCCGATAGTTCGGTCGATATAAAATTTGGCACAGGTGCCGTAAAAGTAACTCCTGCGCACGACCCCAATGATTATGCTTTAGGGAAAAAACACAATCTTGAATTTATTAATTGTTTATACCCTGATGCCAGAATGAATGAATTTGCTGGCAGCTATAAGGATATGGACAGATTTGAGGCAAGAGAAGTAATTTTAGAAGATTTAAAAGAAAAAGGCCTCTTAGAAAAAATTGAACCACACCAATTATCCGCCGGGCATTGTTACCGTTGTCATACAATCATCGAACCATATTTATCCCGACAGTGGTTTGTAAAAATGAAGCCTTTAGCTAGTCCTGCTATTGAAGCAGTAAAAAAAGGGCAGATTAAATTCCATCCTAAGCGCTGGACGAAGGTTTATTTAAACTGGATGGAAAATATCCAAGACTGGTGTATCTCAAGGCAAATTTGGTGGGGACATCGCTTGCCTGTGTATTATTGTAAAAGCTGTCAGCAAAAAGCTGAAAGCAGAGAGCTGAAAGCTGAAAGCAGAGAAGGGATAATCGTCTCTAAAACAAACCCACAGAATTGCCCTGATTGCGGATCAGCTGAAATTTATCAAGATCAAGACGTTTTAGACACCTGGTTTTCCAGCTGGCTTTGGCCATTTGCTACTTTTCATTGGCCAAATGATTCAGCGGACCTGAAATATTTTTATCCCACCTCAGTCTTAGTAACTGCCCCGGAAATTATTTTCTTCTGGGTTGCCAGAATGATTATGGCAGGCTTTGAATTTATGGGCAAGCAGCCTTTTAAAGACGTCTATATCCACGGGACAGTACGTGACATTGAAGGTAAAAAGATGTCTAAGTCATTAGGTAATATCATCGACCCCTTGAAGATTATCAATGAATACGGCACGGATGCGCTGCGTTTTAGCCTGATTTCTATTACTGCGCAAGGCCAAGACGTATTCCTCTCTAAGGAAAGGTTCGAACAAGGCAGAAATTTTGCCAATAAAATCTGGAATGCCTCCCGTTTTATCCTTATGAATTTAGAACCATCCAACATAAAAGTTGATTTATGCGAATTCTTCCGGAAAGAAGATTTAAGTTTAGTTAACTGCTGGATACTAAGCAGGTTTTATTCTGTCCTGAAAGAACTGAATTCTGATTTAGAGGCCTATAAGTTTAATGAAGCGGCAAATGCTCTTTACAGTTTCTTTTGGCATGAATTCTGCGACTGGTATCTGGAGCTGATTAAACCGGACATAAAAGAGCGCCAGAATCAGGTGGTAATGTATAAGGTCCTTGAGAAATTCTTGAGGGTTCTGCACCCTTTTATGCCATTCATAACAGAAGAGGTCTGGCAGAAGTTACAGGGACTGTCCCCGTCCTTCGACTTAAACAGCATAATGATTCAACCTTGGCCGCACGTACAGGAACAAATTATTGACAAAAAGATCCAGAAACAGGTACAGGCTGTATTTAATGCCATTACCCAAATAAGGAATTTACGCACCTCAATTGAGCTTAAACCCGAACAACAAGTAAACATTTCTATGTATCCTCATTCTAAAACAATACGGGAAATCTTAAAAGAAAACGCTCCTTTTATTAAAAATCTGGCAAGGCTTGAATCATTGGCCATAATGGAAGTTAACGAAAAACCATCCTGTTCCATTAGTGCGGTTATCGAGGATATTGATATCTATTTGCATTTTACCGGCCTGTTCGATATTACCAAAGAAAAGAGTAAAATCCAAGCCAAGCTAAACTGCATAATCAAGATGATAAAATCCAAAGATGAAAGATTGAGTAACCCGGATTTTGTAAAGAGGGCCCCGCAGGAAATTATCTTGAAAGAAAAAGAGGGAAGGGATAAGTTGGCGGATGAACTAAAAAGGCTGGAGAAAATATTCAATGAGCTCCGTTAATGAGTTGAAAATAAAAGACATTGTAGCATACGCCCTAAAGGAAGATATCGGCTCAAAGGATATTACAACCCAAGGGTTAATTCCGGCTGATAAATTCGTAAAAGCACAAATTATAGTAAAAGAAGATTGTATAGTCTGCGGCTTAAGAATTGCTTCTTTGGCATTTAAAATAATTGATAAAGATATTAAATTTAAAATTCTCGCCAAAGACGGAGATTTTGTAAAAAAAGGCCGGGTCATTGCCCAAGTCTGCGGAAGAGCCAGAAACATATTAATTGCAGAAAGAGTTGCGCTGAATTTTTTATGCCTGCTTTGCGGAATCTCGACAAAAGTAAAGAGTTTTGTCAATACTGTAAAGCCGCGTAAGGTAAAAATCATGGATACTCGTAAAACTATCCCCTGTATTAGAGCCCTGGAAAAATATGCTGTAAGAATTGGCGGAGGTTTTAATCATCGAATGAGCTTGAGTGATATGATTTTAGTAAAAGATAACCATCTGCGAATTATCGGTGGAATCGGCAAACTAAAGCAACTCAGCCATAAACACAAAATAGAAATCGAAGTAGAAAATTTAAAAGATTTTTTGTATGCCTTGAAATTAAAACCCGACATAATCATGCTGGATAATATGAATATAAAAGATATAAGAAAAGCGGTTTTAATCAGAAATAGCCTGACACCTAAACTAGAAGCCTCAGGAGGCATTACCCTGCAAAATGTTAAACAGTTTGCCGCGACTGGCGTAGATATGATTTCTATCGGAGCGCTAACCCATTCTGTAAAATCTATTGATATAAGCCTAGAGGTCCTGTAACGTCCCAATTAACACTAACTATGCCTAATTTTAAACTAATCTCAAAATATAAGCCCTGCGGCGACCAGCCAAAAGCGATCCTTGAGCTAGTTAATGCGGTTTCTTCAGGAAAAAAATACCTTACATTGTTAGGGGTTACCGGTTCCGGAAAAACCTTTACTATGGCAAATGCGATTGCCAAATTAAATCTTCCAACGCTGGTAATTTCCCATAACAAAACCTTAGCTGCCCAATTATATTCGGAATTCAAAGAATTCTTTCCTGGAAATGCTATTGAATATTTTGTTAGCTATTACGACTATTACCAACCAGAGGCATATATCCCTTCAACCGACACTTATATAGAAAAAGATTCTTCTATTAACGAGACGCTTGATAGGCTAAGGCTCTCTAGCACTACTTCATTAATGAGCCGTCGGGATGTTATTATTATTGCATCTGTTTCCTGCATTTACAATTTAGGCAGTCCGGATGATTACCGTCAGACGCTTGTTTTTATTAAAAAAGGCGAGGTGTTTTCCCGCGAAGAAATCATTTTAAAATTAATCCAGATACAATACCAAAGGAATGACTATGAGTTTACAAGAGGTAAGATTAGGGTAAGAGGAGATACCGTGGAAGTATTTCCTCCTTATCAACAAAAGGCTCTGCGCATAGAATTTTTACTTGATAAAATTGAGAAAATCTCAGAGATAAACCCTGTTTCCGGGGAAGTTTCCTGCGAACTCCAACAGGCGGCTTTATATCCTGCTAAGCATTTTATTGTTTCGCATGATTTAATAGAGCAAGCAACTAAATCAATTTCCCTGGAATTAGAAGAACAACTTAAAATTTTAAAGAGTAAAAATAAGCTATTGGAAGCACAACGCCTTGAATCGCGGACAAAGTATGATTTAGAGATGCTCAAAGAAATTGGATACTGCCATGGAATCGAAAATTACTCGCGCCATCTTTCTTTAAGGCCCCCGGGATCCCGGCCTTACGCCATGATTGATTATTTTCAAGGCGATTTCCTTACTATTATCGACGAATCACATGTAACCATACCGCAAATCAGAGGGATGTACGAAGGCGACCGCGCCAGAAAACAAGTGCTAATCGAATACGGTTTCCGGCTTCCTTCATGCTTAGATAATCGTCCTTTGAAATTCAATGAATTTGAATTAATGATTAAACAGGCCGTTTTTGTGTCTGCTACTCCTAGTGAATATGAGATTAAAAAAAGTGGAAGTAAGGTAATTGAGCAAATTATCCGGCCAACTGGATTAATAGACCCCGTAATTATCGTTAAACCAACCGAAAACCAGATTAAAGACTTAATAAAAGAGATAAAGCAGCGCGCAAAAAATAAAGAAAGAATACTAGTAACAACGCTTACCAAAAGAATGTCTGAAGATTTAACTAACTATTTACAAGAACATAATTTAAAGGTAAAATATTTACATTCTGAAATTCAGACAATTGCCCGGTCCAAAATCTTAAAGGAATTAAGACAGGGCGATTTTGATTGTCTCGTCGGAATCAACCTTTTAAGGGAAGGCCTGGATTTACCGGAAGTTTCGCTTGTAGCAATTCTGGATGCTGATAAAGAAGGATTTTTGCGCTCAGCCACAAGTTTAATCCAGGTCTCAGGCCGCGCAGCCCGTAATATTAACGGTACCGTAATTATGTACGCGGATTCGGTCACCGGCTCCATGAAAAAAGCAATTAGCGAAAGTAATCGCAGGAGAAAAATACAATTAGAATTTAATATGAAAAATAAAATTAGCCCTCGCTCAATCCAAAAAGCAATTAATGTCGGTATTGAAGGCTTGCTTGAGGCAGAAAAATTTGTCATAGGCCTAACCGGAGAAAATATCCAGGAGTATGAATTAAATAAATATATATCCGAGTTAGAACTTGATATGGAACTTGCTGCCCGAAATTTACAGTTTGAAAAAGCAGCCGCGCTAAGAGACAAAATAAAAGAAATAAAAAAAGGGTTTTAAAGAATATGCTGCTAGCCATTGATATCGGAAATACCAATATTAGTTTTGGGGTATTCAGGGGAAATAGAATTATAAAAAGATTTAATATCCCGACAAGAGAAGTTATCCACAGCCGTAGGGGACGTTTAAACGTCCCCTACGGAAAGTTAATAAATGACGCGATTATTTGCAGCGTTGTTCCTGAAGCAACAAAAATCATAGAAAGAGGACTGAAGCCGCTTATTAAAATAAAACCGTATATTTTGGGGAAAAATGTTTCTGTGCCGATAAAGAATCTTTACCGCAAGCCATCACAAGTAGGACAAGACCGATTAGTAAATGCTTATGCGGGGCTTACCCTCTATGGCGCTCCGTTAGTTGTAGTTGATTTCGGCACTGCAATTACTTTTGATGTTATTTCTAAAAATGGGGCGTATTTAGGAGGCATGATCTTACCGGGATTAAGAATATCTTTGGCCGCGCTTTCCCAGCAAACAGCTTTATTACCTCTGGTAAAATTATGCAACCCAAAGGAATTAATCGGGCGAGACACGAAGTACAGTATTTTAAGCGGGATTATTTACGGATACGCGGCGCTTACTGATGGCATGATTGGAAAAATAAAAAGAAAAATCGGTAAAAACGCATTGGTAATCAGCACCGGAGGCAATGCAAACTTAGTTAGTAAATACTGCACAGAGATCACTAAAATTGACGGTGATTTAACACTAATGGGCCTAAATTTCATTTACCGAAATCTCGTTTGATTATTTTTTTTAAAAAACTCTTGACAAAATTTTTTTTTATTTTATAATTAGCACTCTTGGGTGTAGAGTGCTAAAATCAACCAATGTACATAAGGAGGTGTAGTAATGGAGATTAAACCATTAGGAGACAGAGTGGTGGTAGAACCTTTAGAGGCAGAAAATAAGACTAAGGGCGGCATAGTGATACCTGATACTGCTAAAGAAAAACCACAAGAGGGTAAAGTCGTAGCAGTGGGAAAAGGTAAAATTTTAGACAGTGGAACACTGCAGGCTTTAGAGGTAAAGGTCGGGGATAAGATCTTATACGGGAAATATTCCGGCAATGAGATTACCACTAAAGAAGGCCAGGAATTATTGATTATGCGCGAAGATGACATATTAGCGATAATTAAATAATAGGGTGTAGAAGTTTATTTTTATTATTAAAGGAGGAAGTAACAATGGCAAAAATATTATTGTACAGTGATGAAGCGCGCCGAAAGATCTTAAGCGGCGTAGAGCAGTTAGCCGCTGCGGTCAAGATAACTTTAGGGCCAAAAGGCCGCAATGTTGTAATTGATAAAAAATTCGGTTCCCCTACAATCACTAAAGACGGTGTCACCGTAGCAAAAGAAATTGAATTAGAAGACCCATTTGAAAATATGGGCGCGCAGATGGTTAAAGAAGTAGCTGAAAAAACTTCTGATATCGCTGGTGACGGAACTACAACCGCTACTGTTTTAGCTGAAGCGATTTATCGCGAAGGCTTAAAGAACGTTACTGCCGGGGCAAACCCTATGGCATTAAAACGCGGCATTGAAAAAGCAGTCGAGAAAGTCGTTGAAGAATTAGGCAAACTTTCTACGCCTATAAAAGATAAAAAAGAAATCGCGCAAGTTGCTTCTATCGCGGCAAACGCCGATACCACTATCGGTGAATTAATTGCCGAAGCAATGGATAAAGTAGGTAAAGATGGTGTAATTACAGTTGAAGAGGCAAAATCAACTGCCACTACCTTAGATTTAGTTGAAGGTATGCAGTTTGATCAAGGTTATTTATCGCCTTATTTTGTCACTGACGCGGAGAGAATGGAAGTGCTTTTGGAAGACCCGTTTATCTTAATCTATGAGAAAAAAATATCTTCAATAAAAGATATTTTACCTTTATTAGAAAAAATAGCCCGTGCCGGAAAACCACTTTTAATTATCGCGGAAGAGGTTGATGGAGAGGCATTAGCAACTTTAGTTGTCAATAAAATTCGCGGGACATTTGTCGCCTGCGCGGTAAAAGCTCCTGGTTATGGCGATAGGCGTAAAGCCATGTTGGAAGACATCTCTGTTTTAACCGGCGGTAAAGCTATAACTGAAGAGTTAGGCATAAAGTTGGAGAATATTGAAATTGAAGATTTAGGGCGCGCCAAAAAAGTAAAAATTGACAAAGAAAATACCACATTGGTTGAAGGCGCGGGCAAATCAACCGCGATTAATGCCAGGATTGCCCAACTCAAAAAGCAGATCGAAAGTACGGATTCTGATTACGATAAAGAAAAACTTCAAGAACGCTTGGCCAAACTTTCAGGCGGAGTCGCGGTAATCAATGTAGGCGCTGCTACCGAAACCGAAATGAAAGAAAAAAAGGCCAGGGTTGAAGATGCGCTTCATGCAACTCGCGCTGCATCCCAGGAAGGTATCGTGCCTGGAGGCGGAGTAGCATTTATCCGCACCATACCCGCTTTAGACAAGATAAAAGCCGAAGGTGATGAAAAAATCGGCATACAAATCGTCAGGCGCGCGATTGAAGAACCTTTAAGAATAATTGCCCAAAACGCAGGCCTTGAAGGCTCAGTTGTAGTGCAGAGAATTAAAACTGAAAAAACCAATGTAGGATACGATGTATCCCAAGACGCATATGTGGATATGATTGAAGCAGGCGTAATCGATCCAACAAAGGTAACTCGTTCAGCCTTACAAAATGCTGCCAGCATCGCAGCCTTATTACTTACCACTGAAACATTAATCGCTGATAAACCGGAAAAAGAGGATAAAATGCCGGCTATGCCAGGTGGTGGTATGGGGGGCGGTATGGGAGGAATGTATTAAACAACAAGTAGTTAGCAGCAAGTAAACACTAGGGACGTTTCTCTTTGAGAAACGTCCCTATTAGCAATGTAGACGCTGTAGCAATGTAGACGCTGTATATAAGTATTTGTAAATAAAAAACATACAGATATAATCTTTTTTTGTAATGAAAATTATGGGAAGTATTAATTACATAAGTTCTTGTTATTGTTATAGTTTTATACAGCGTCTACGTTCCGTTCTTAAAAAAAACATTGACAAGAAGCTAATCTTAGTGTAAAATTTACCATTCTTTCCAAAAATATGTCCTTATCAACAGATAAATTTCTATAACTTGTTGCTATTTAAAAGTTTATATTTTAGAAAGGGAAGTTAAAAATGGCAGAATGGGTAGGTATAGGCAAACGAGCACGCAGATGTTATGGTTTTGATGAAATTGCCCTGGTTCCCGGGAATCAAACAGTCAATCCCTTAGAAGTTAATACGATTTTTGAAATTGCGGGAAGAAAATTCAGCGTTCCGATATTAGCAGCAGCCATGGACGGGGTCGTTGATGTAAAATTCGCTATTGAGATGTCGAAGTTAGGAGGCATTGCAGTGCTAAACCTCGATGGCATACAAACCCGTTACCAAAATCCCGAAGTAGTATTAGAAAAGATCGCAGGAGCCAGCCCTGAAAAAACCACTCAATTAATCCAATCCGTATACACTAAACCAATAAAAGAACAACTTATCTCTGAAAGAATTAAAGAGATAAAAAGCAAAAAAGCTACCGCTGTCGTAAGTTGTATCCCTGCTCACGCCGAAAGATATTCTAAGATCGCTATTGAGGCTAAGGCAGACATATTTGTGGTGCAAAGCACAGTTACTACAACAAAACATATTTCCAGGGAATATAAAAGCCTTGACTTAGCTAAATTTTGTAAATCTGTAAAAATCCCCGTGATTCTTGGAAATTGCGTAACTTATGAAATAAGCCTGGAATTAATGGATGTAGGAGCTTCAGGCTTACTAATCGGTGTAGGGCCTGGCGCTGCTTGCACGACCCGAGGTGTCTTAGGAATTGGCGTGCCTCAGGTAACCGCAACTGTTGATGCCGCGGCTGCCCGTGATTTTTATCATAAGCGCAGCGGAAGATACATCCCGATTATTACAGACGGCGGAATGAATCGCGGAGGGGATATTTGTAAAGCCTTTGCTTGCGGTGCTGATGCGGTAATGATTGGTTCAAGTTTTGCCCATGCAAAAGAAGCGCCCGGAAAAGGGTATCATTGGGGCATGGCTACCTCTCACGTCAACCTGCCGCGTGGCACGCGTATCCGCGTAGGTACTACCGGTACGTTAAAAGAAATTTTGTTTGGGCCTGCAAAAGTCGACGATGGCTCACAAAATTTAATGGGCGCATTAAAAACATCAATGGGATCTTTAGGCGCGGAAAACTTAAAACAAATGCATGATGTAGAAATAATTATCGCACCTTCAATCCAGACGGAAGGAAAAATCTTCCAGGTCGGACAACGGGTGGGAATGGGAAAATGAAGCGGCAATTTAACCAAAGGCTTAAAAGGCGCAGGTTTGGGACGCGGAGTATAAAAAAACAAGGGTTAAAGAGCCCTGCGGCCAGGCAAACAATTTATATTTTAGATTTCGGCTCGCAATATACACAGTTAATCGCCCGTAGAGTTAGAGAAAATAAAGTTTTTTCTAAAATTATACCTTTTAACACTCCGGCAAATGAAATTGCCGCACTTAACCCAAAAGGATTAATTCTTTCAGGCGGCCCTGCATCGGTAACCGCAAAAAAGAGCCCTTACCCCGATAAAGGTATATTTAAATTAGGCGTCCCCATATTAGGCATTTGCTACGGCATGCAGATAATTACAGAAATGCTAGGTGGGAAAGTCAAACATACTAAATCGCGGGAATTCGGCAAGGCCGAATTATTCATTGATGATAACCGTGATTTATTTAGCCACTTGCCGGGTAATTTTACCTGTTGGGCCAGCCACGGCGACTATGTGACTAAGATGCCCGCGGGATTTCAAGTTAGCGCCCATACCCTTAACTCACCGATTGCCGCGATTTCCAATAAAACAAAAAAAATCCACTGTGTACAGTTTCATCCCGAAGTAACCCATACCGATAAAGGCAATGATATTATCGGAAACTTTCTGTTTAAAATCTGTGGCTGCCTTTCCCGCTGGACAATGCAATCATTCATTAAAGAAAGCATGGAGAATACAAAAAAATTAGTCGGTAACGATAAGGTAGTCCTGGGCCTAAGCGGAGGAGTTGATTCAGCGGTAGCTGCAATCTTGATACATCGGGTCATCGGCAAAAATTTAAGATGTATTTTTATTGATAACGGCCTCTTGAGAAAAGATGAACCGCAGCAAATTAAAGAAGTTTTTCGCAATATGTATCATTTGAATTTAGACTATGTCGATAGAAGTAAAAAGTTTCTCTTGCGGCTTAAAGGCATCACTGATCCGGAAGAAAAAAGGAAAATTATCGGTGATGAATTTATAAAAACCTTTGAAGAGGAAGCGGCAAAAGTAAAGGGCGTAAAATTCTTAGGCCAAGGGACATTATATCCGGATGTGATAGAATCGATTTCTGTAACCGGCGCTCCGTCAAGCCGAATCAAAAGCCATCACAATGTCGGTGGCTTACCGGCACATATGAAATTAAAACTTATTGAACCGTTTAGAGACTTATTTAAAGATGAAGTGCGGCAAATCGGAAGAGAATTACACCTGCCTGAGAATATAATTAACCGCCAGCCGTTTCCCGGGCCTGGCCTCGCTATCAGAATAATCGGCGAAATAACTCCTGATCGCCTTAACCTTTTACGCGAAACTGATCAGCGCGTATTCGAAGAAATTAAAAAAGCTAACCTATATGACCAAATCTGGCAGTCATTCGCGATTTTGTTACCCATAAAAAGTGTTGGTGTGATGGGAGACGAACGCACTTATGAAAACGTCGTTGCTCTTCGATGCGTCACAAGCGTAGACGGCATGACCGCGGACTGGGCAAAAATCCCTTACGAAATATTAGAAAAAATCTCTAATCGCATTATCAATGAAGTCAATGGGGTAAATCGCGTGGTTTACGATATTAGCTCCAAGCCTCCTGCAACGATTGAATGGGAATGATTTTAGAGTTTAGTAAAATATGCATCATTCTGAGTTTATCCACTTACACCTGCACACGCAATATTCTCTCCTTGACGGTGCCTGCCGTATTCATGAGTTATTGAATCTTTGTAACCACTACAAAATGGACTCTTTGGCGATTACCGACCATGGTAATATGTTCGGGGCAATAGATTTCTATGTGGAAGCCCAGCGTGCGGGAATAAAACCAATTATCGGATGCGAAACTTATGTTGCGCCAAGGAGCCGCTTAGATAAAAGCTTACAAGCTAACCTTGAAGCTTCAAATCACCTTATTCTTTTAGCTAAAGATGAAACTGGCTATAGAAATTTAATGAAATTGGTTTCTATTGGCTACCTAGAAGGTTTTTATTATAAACCGCGTATCGACAAAGAGGCCCTTTCCCAATACCATCAAGGGCTTATTGCTTCGACTGCCTGCCTTAGGGGAGAGATCCCTTCATTAATATTACAAAAGCGCTTCAACGACGCGTTAAAAGCTGCTGATGAATATGCGAATATCTTAGGCAAGAATAATTTTTATCTTGAAATTCAGGAAAACTCAATCCCCGAACAAAAAATCGTTAATGAAGCAATAGTAAAAATTTCTCGAGAATTAAATCTTCCGTTAGTTGCCACTAATGACGTTCACTACTTAAATAAAGAGCACGCAAAAAGCCATGAAGCGCTTTTATGCATCCAAACACAAACCACCTTAGGAGATCCTAATCGCTTAAAGCTGCAAACAGAGGAATTTTATTTCAAGCCCCCTCAAGAAATGAAAAGGCTTTTCGCTAGTTACCCCGACGCCATTAACAATACCTTAGAGATTGCCTCCAGGTGCAACCTCGAATTAGATTTCTCTTCTTTACACCTGCCAAAATACGATCCGCCCAACGGAAAAACAAAAGAAGAATTTTTAAGAGACCTCTGCGGCGAAGGTTTAAAAAGAAGATTCGGCACAGCTAATTCCGCTGCTTGTGACCGCCTGGAATTTGAATTAAATGTAATCAAAAACATGGGCTATACCAGCTATTTTTTAATTGTCTGGGACTTTATCCATTATGCAAAAAGTATAGGCATCCCTGTGGGGCCGGGCAGAGGAAGCGCTGCTGGAAGTTTAGTGAGTTATTTATTAGGTATCACAGATATAAATCCCTTAAAATATGGTTTACTATTCGAAAGATTCTTAAATCCCGAACGCTTGGGCCTACCTGATATTGATATAGATTTTTGCTATGAAAGAAGGCCGGAAGTTATTGATTACGTCACTAAGAAATATGGGCGGGAAAACGTAGCGCAAATCATTACTTTTGGAACCATGCAGGCGCGCGCGGTTATACGAGATGTTGGAAGAGTAATGGGGATGCCCTATGCGGACGTTGACCGCATTGCAAAATTGATACCACAAGATCCAAATATTACTTTAAAAGAAGCAATCAATGAAGTCGAAATTAACACTCTTTACAAGACCGATAGCGAAATCAAAAAACTGCTTGATACTGCCATGTCTTTGGAAGGCTTAAACCGCCACGCC
Organism: Candidatus Omnitrophota bacterium; assembly: GCA_043807505.1. Taxonomy (GTDB): domain Bacteria; phylum Omnitrophota; class Gorgyraeia; order Gygaellales; family Profunditerraquicolaceae; genus JAZDFW01. Next base: position 35,120 of record JAZDFW010000066.1, read on the forward strand.
TCAATTCATGCCGCGGGTGTGGTAATTTCGGATAAACCGCTTGATAATTATAGCCCATTATTTAAAACTAACGATGAACAGATAACTACCGGCTACAGCATGAGCGCCTTGGATAAAATCGGGCTGTTAAAGATGGACTTTTTGGGGCTGCGCACTTTAACTGTAATTGACCAGGCCTTAAAGATAATCAAAGAGACGAAAAATTTAACTTTAGATATTGAAACTATCCCTCTTGATGACCCTAATACATATAAACTTTTTAGCTCATCTCAAACAATCGGCATCTTTCAGGTTGAAAGTTCCGGTATGCGGGATTTACTAAAAAAACTTGTTCCTGAGCGTTTCGAAGATTTAATTGCTTTACTGGCTTTATACCGTCCAGGCCCCATCGGCTCAGGAATGTTAGATGACTTTATGAAACGTAAACACGGCATCGTCCCGGTCAAATATGAGCATCCAAAGCTCGAGGCAATCCTAAAAGAAACTTACGGGATCATGGTCTATCAGGAACAGATCATGCAAATTGCATCAACTCTAGCGGGTTTTTCCCTGGCGCAAGCAGACCTGCTGCGTAAAGCAATGGGAAAAAAGATCCCCGAGGTCATGGAAAAACAAAGAAAGAATTTTGTTTTAGGCTGTATCAATAACCAAATCAGAGAATCCCTGGCAAATAAAATTTTCGATTTAATCGAATACTTTTCCGGGTATGGTTTTAATAAATCCCACTCAGCTGCTTACGCATTAATTTCTTACCGCACCGCATTTTTAAAAGCAAACTATCCGGTTGAGTTTATGACAGCGTTACTCACATCAGAACGCAACAACACTGATAAAGTCGTTGAGTACGTAAATGAGGCTAATCGCATGGGGATTAAAATCCAGCCGCCGGACATAAATGAAAGCGACGCATTATTTAAGGTGATCAATGGTTCGGCTATTCGTTACGGGCTTTTGGCAGTCAAAAATGTCGGAACCGGCGCGATTGAATCAATAACTGAACAAAGAAAAATTGGTTTATTCAATTCATTACAGCACTTATGTTCAAGCATTGATTTACGCCTGGTGAATAAAAAAGTCCTGGAAAGCTTAATCAAATGCGGCGCCCTGGATTCATTTAAGATGCCGCGCGCGCAAATGACTGCCAGTTTAGAAAAAATGCTGGAACATTCTTCGAAGACGCAAAGAGAGCGTTCAGCAGGACAACTGTCTTTTTTCGACCAGGGTTTGAGCAAGTTTGGCTTTAACAATACGCAAATTGAGTTACCGCAAGTAAAGGAATGGCCTGAACCGCAAATTTTGGCTTTTGAAAAAGACATGCTCGGTTTCTATGTAAGCGGGCATCCTTTAGCGCGCTATGCAAATCAATTAAAAAGATTCGCTTCTACCTCAACCTCAAAACTCTTGTTACATAAAGATGAAGAAGAGATAAAGCTAGTCAGCCTGATCGCCAAAATTAAACAAACAGTAACACGCGCTAAACAAGAAAAAATGGCGATATTAAAATTAGAGGACTTAGAAGGCGTAGTTGAGGCATTAGTATTTCCCAAAACCTTCCAGAAAGTTTCCCGCTATATCCTGCCCAACACAGTAGTATTAGTAAAAGGCATACTCAATCTCAAAGAAGATACGCCAAAGATCATCGTAAACGACATGATACCAATGGATGCAGTTTATAAATTAATCAACGCAATCAATATTAATCTTACCGGAATGCAAGAAAATATATTTATCTCATTAAAAGAATTACTCTCAGCAAATAACGGACAGGTGCCGATTTACCTGCATCTGGATACGCCTGCTAAGGCCAAGGTACAATTAATTGTCGGGGAGAGCCTTTTTGTAAATCCGTCGGAGCAGCTTATCGGAAAAATCATTGATTTACTGGGCGAAAACAGGTTATCGCTAATTTTATAGGTTTGGGTTAAATGATGCCACTAAAGCTAAAATTAATGTTTTTCTTTATTGTTTTGTGTTTCTGCGGCTGCTCTGAAAGTATTAATGCGCTAAAAACCTTTAGCCTTGACCAACAAGAAATGCAAAAATATGTAGAAGAACAAAAAACCCTTTTCCTCATCTTAAAATCGGATATTGAGAATAATAAAATTGTGCCGGGAACACCAAAAGAGAAAATTCTTTTCGCCTACGGCACACCCACTATTTGCAGGCCAGATAAAGATAAATCAGCCAAATTGGAAGTTTGCATTTACCGCCACCCCTTGCAGGGCATTGTAACTGACAAAATATATCTTTATTTTAACAAAGACGGCAATCTAAATTCCGCTTACTATTTACGTAACACTAAGCATGGCATTCAGTAAGGAAAGTTTTCTCTTGACAGCATAAGTTTTTGATTATAACATAATAACAGTAAAAAATAAATAATAAGCGCCAGAGGCATTATTTATTTAAGGAGGAAGTAATGACTAAAAAGGATATTATTTTAAAAGTTTCTGACGAAACCAACCTAAAACAAATAGATGTAAAAAGAGTTGTGCAGAAAACTTTTGATTGTATACTCCAGGCGTTAGTTAGGGGAGAAAAAATTGAGCTGCGTAATTTCGGCATCTTTAAAGTCAAACAAAGGAAGAGCCGCACCGGCAGAAACCCACGCACCGGTCAAGTAGTTCCAGTCCCGCCCAGAAAAGTGGCTGTCTTTAAGCCCGGCTTAGAGATGAAAAAACAAATAAAATAATTCATTTGAGATTCGCCTAAAAATATGTTTAATAGAGTTCCCGGAACAAAAGACATCCTTCCGGATGAGGTTTATTCATGGCAGGAAATAGAAAAAATAAGTCGAGAAATTTTTTCTATTTATAATTATCAAGAGGTCCGGCCGCCTATAATCGAAGATGCCGGCCTTTTTAACCGTTCTTTGGGTGAATTCACCGAAATAGTCCAGAAACAAATGTTCCTCATAAAACACCTTGAGGATACGTATGCCCTCCGGCCAGAAGGCACTGCTTCAGTTGTCCGCTCTTATATTGAGAACAATCTGGATAAAACCTGCGGGTTTGTAAAGTTCTATTATATAGGGCCGATGTTCCGCCTTGAACGGCCGCAAAAAGGCCGCCTCAGGCAATTTCACCATATCGGTACCGAAGTAATCGGCTCATTAGATCCGGAAATAGACGTAGAAATTATCAGCCTTGCAGATGCCCTGCTTAAAGCCTACAGAATCAAAGATTACCAAATCAAAATTAACACACTTGGCTGCACAACTGATAAAAAAAATCTAATTAAAATTTTAACCCAAGAGCTAAAAGATAAGTTAGAGGATCTTTGTCAGGAGTGCCGGGAAAGATTTAAGCATAATGTCCTGCGCATCCTTGATTGTAAAAACGAAGATTGCCAAAAAATAATCGGAAACTTAAGAATTAAAGATAAACATCTTTGCCCGGCTTGCATTGAGCATTTTTCTCAAGTGAAAACAGGGCTTAATATTCTCAAAATAAACTATGAAGTTGACCCCCTTTTAGTACGCGGCCTGGATTATTATACCCGCACGGTCTTTGAGGTTAAACACCCTGGTTTAGGCGCGCAAGATGCCATTGGCGCAGGAGGCAGGTATGATAATTTAGTAGAAGAACTTGGAGGGCCGTTTACCGGCTCAATTGGTTTTGCCTTTGGCGTAGAAAGGCTATTATTAGCCGCAACAAATTCAGAAAACCTCAAAACAAAAGATAAGTTTCTTGTTTATCTAATTACGCTGGGCGAGCAAGCAAAAAAGGCTGGATTAAAAATATTAAGCAGCCTGCGTCAGGCAGGAATCCCAACTGACACTGATTACCAAGGCAAATCTTTAAAAGGCGCAATGCGCAAGGCATTTGATTTGGCCGCAAAGTTTGTTTTAATTATCGGGGAGGATGAGTTAAAGAATAATACCGTGACATTAAAAGATATGGCTTCCGGAGAACAGAAAGAAGTTAAGACGGAGAATTTAATACAAGAAATAATGGCAAATATTAAATAGGATTAATATGCTGCGCACTCATAATTGCGGCCAATTGAATATAAATGATACCGGAAAAGAAGTGACTCTCTGTGGATGGGTGGCAACCCGCCGGGATCATGGAAAATTGATTTTCATTGACCTGCGCGACAGATACGGCCTGGCGCAAGTTACTTTTATTCCTAAAGAGGCAGGGGAATCTTACAAAATAGCCCAAGAATTAAGAAGTGAATTCGTCATCAAAATTAGCGGTATTGTAAATAAGCGCCCGGCCAATAATATAAACCCGAATTTAGCCACTGGCGAAATAGAAATTTTAGCAAAAAGCGTTGAAATATTAAATCCCAGCCTTACGCCGCCGTTTGAGATTGAGGATAACTTAAGCATAACAGAGGAAATGCGGCTTAAATACCGTTATCTTGATTTAAGAAGAAAAAAGGTATTTAATAATCTTATTTTGCGCCACAAAGTTTATCAGATAATTCGTAATTTTCTGGATTCCCTGGGGTTTATTGAATGTGAAACACCGATTCTTACCAAAAGCACCCCTGAAGGCGCCCGCGATTATCTGGTGCCGGCAAGGCTCTGTCCGGGAGAATTTTTCGCGCTTCCTCAGTCACCGCAGTTATTCAAACAGATTTTAATGGTCGCTGGAATCGATAAATATTACCAGATTGCTAAATGTTTCAGGGACGAAGACCTGCGCGCCGACCGCCAGCCGGAATTCACCCAGCTGGATTTAGAAATGTCATTTCCTGATGAAGACGATATTTTTGCCGTGATTGAAAAAACAATGCAGTTAATCTTCAAAGAAGCAAAAGGCATAGATATCCAAATTCCTTTTAAACGCATGACTTACCAGGACTCAATGGAAAAACATAATTCCGACAAACCGGATTTAAGGAAAGAATTTAATAGCGAATTTGCTTTTGTTTGGATAATAGATTTCCCCTTGTTTAAGTTTAACCAAGAGGAAAAACGCTGGGAAAGCGAACATCATCCTTTTACCGCGCCGGCTACTGCAGGCCTTGAAACCATAGAGAAATCCCCGGAAAAAGTAAAGTCGCGCTCTTATGATTTAGTTTTAAACGGCACGGAAATCGGCTCAGGTTCTATTAGGATCCACGACCAGAAATTACAAGAACGGATTTTTAACATTATCGGCATTGACGAAGCTCAGGCTCAAAAACGCTTCGGATTTCTTCTGGAAGCTTTTCAATATGGCGCGCCGCCACACGGAGGTTTTGCCTTTGGTTTAGACAGGCTCTTAGCCATGCTTGCGGGCGAAGCCAGCATTAGGGAAGTAATTACCTTCCCAAAAACTGCTAAAGCCTTCTGTCCGTTAACTAATGCGCCTTCAGATGTAGATGAAAAACAGTTAAAAGAATTAAATTTAACCTTATTAAAAAGGAGGCAAGAATGAGCAGGACAAAGTTAATCGGCTTATTAACGTTATCATTGTGCTTTATATTATCAGGTTGTATTGTTAGGACATACCAAACAACCAGAGACAGGGTTGATCAAGATTTAACAGGGAATCGCGGTTATCTGCTGGGCTCTATCCCTGCGGATCAATCCATGGCAGAACGCAAAACTACCCGTACAACTCAAATAGTGGAAATAGAACTTCATTCACCGATAAAATTCGAGCGAAAAACTTCAAACAAATCAACAATGCCGGTCAAAATTGAAGAACCAGCCACAGAAGAATCAATTATCGGCAACAGAGGCTATATTACTAAAAGCGCCACTCCTGAAAGAGCTGTAATAACGCCTGCTTTTAAAGAATATACTGTACAAAAAGGCGACACCTTACAAAAAATCTCCAAAAAGTTTTACGGCACCACCAAAAAATGGACCAAAATCTATAATGCCAACAAAAGTATTATGAAGGGCCCGAATAAAATTTATCCGGGGCAGACTATTTCTATTCCCGAAACAATTGAGGCCGTTGAAGAATACAAAGGAAACTTAAAATAACTCTTGTCTTTTATTTATGCAAAAAACAATTGAATTAAAAACCCACGAGCAGATACAGGAGCTTTTCGGGAAACACGACCAGAATATCCGCGTAATCGAGAAAGAATTCAAGGTCAAAATAACGCTGCGCGGCGAACACTTAAAAATCAGCGGTACTGCCACAAACATCAATAAGGCCGCTAATCTAATCAAGTATTTGCTCGAAGGCATAAAGGCCAACCAAGGCCAAATCGCCAATCTCGACCTGCATTATTTGATAAAAAGTTTTAAAAAAGAAACCAACGCTCCATCCGCTGCATTGGATTTACCGATTACCGCGCATTTTTCCAAAACCCGCGCAATCGGGCCAAAAACCAAGGGCCAACATGAATATGCGGAATCAATTAAAAAACACGATATAGTTTTCGGTATCGGCCCTGCGGGAACAGGTAAAACTTACCTTGCAATGGCTTGCGCAGTAGAAGCGTTAAATAAGCAAGAGGTAAGAAGAATTGTCCTTACTCGCCCGGCAATAGAAGCAGGTGAATCATTGGGATTTTTGCCGGGAGATATGTACGAAAAAATTTCGCCGTATTTAAGGCCCCTTTATGATGCTATTTACGACATGATGGATGCGGAGCGCATTGAGAAATATCTAGAAACCGGTATCATCGAGGTTGCGCCCCTAGCATATATGCGCGGTAGGACGCTAAATGATGCCTTTATCATCCTCGACGAAGCGCAAAATTGCTCAGGCGAACAAATGAAAATGTTCTTAACGCGCTTAGGATTTGATTCAAAAGTAGTAATTACCGGGGATATAACCCAAAGTGACCTGCCCCAGGGAAAGCCCATCGGCCTTCTTCAAGCGCAAGATTTATTAAAAGAAATCGAAGGCATCAAATTTGTTTATCTTACCGGTGATGATGTAGTAAGGCATGCGCTGGTACAAAAAATTATTGAGGCATATGATAAAACAAACCGCTCTAAATAAGGCGAAATTCATCTTTGGCGCAATTTTGCTTTTTTTGTTTAGCTTAATCATTAAAATTAATTTAGCTATTCCCTTATTCTTACTAAGCCTAGTAATATACATTAGGCGTTCTTACCCCGGCTTAAAAACTAAAACCTATAACCTTCTGAATCTTAGTTTCCTATTTGTCATTATCTTTTCGTCAAGTTATTTAATCCTCAAACGCGGCTTACCGATATTTTATATTCCTTTTTCTCTGGCGGCGCTATTAAGCATAATTTTATTTAACAACATAGAAATCTCTTTCCTGATTACACTTGCTTGTGGGATAGCAGTAACATCTATCGCGGGAAACAATTTTTTGTTAGTAGTGATGTTTTTAATCAGTGGGATATTGGCAATCCTTTTAGCTAAAGATATGCGCCGGCGCAGTGTAATTATCCGCACCGGCCTTTTCATCGGGCTTGCGCAGGCAGCTACATTAACCTTAGCCTCCCGCTTTAAATCACAATACGTCTTGAGTGATTTTATATTAATAGCTAACGGCATAGGCTGCAGCATCATAGTAATAGGAATCCTGCCGATCTTTGAATATTTATTTAAAACCGTAACGAATGTCAGCCTTCTGGAGTTAGCCGATTTTCATAATCCGCTCCTGCAGCGCATGGTCATGGAAGCGCCAGGCACATATCATCATAGTTTGATTGTGGGGAATTTATCAGACGCGGCTTGCAAGGCAGTGGGAGCTAATGCATTATTGGCAAGAATCGGCGCTTATTATCACGATATCGGTAAACTTGCCAAACCCGAATATTTCAGCGAGAACCAAAGCGCCTTCACCAGTAAACATGAAGCCTTAACTCCGACAATGAGCAAACTTATCATTATGAACCACGTTAAAGAAGGGGTGGAGTTAGCTAAAAAATACAAATTTACGCCGAGCGTAATTGACTTTATCGAACAGCACCATGGAAATAGCCTGGTGTATTATTTCTATCGCCGGGCGTTAGAAAATACCGAAAATGTAGAAAAAGTCGGCGAAGAAGAATTCCGTTATCCAGGGCCCAAGCCTAATTCAAAAGAAACCGCTATTGTGCTATTGGCGGATTCAGTTGAAGCAGCTACCAGGGCCCTCAAAGAAGCAGATCCGGCAAAAATTGAAGAGCTGGTGCATAAAATCATCAATAATAAATTTATTGACGGCCAACTTGATGAATGCGACCTAAAGCTAAAAGACCTGGAGAAAATCTCTTCGGTATTTATCAGAATATTATCCGGCATATATCACGGCCGAGTAAATTATCCGGAAAGCAAAAAAAAAGCTAAGTGAAACCCGAGGAAAAACGCCTCCAGATTATTATAAAAAATTCCCAAAAAAAAATTCGCATTGATTCACTAATTACGCAAAAAATAATTCAAGCAATAAATAAAACGATTTCCTTAAAATGTAAATTTAGCCAAGCCCAGATAACGATTCTTCTTGTAAACGATAAATTCATCAGTGAATTAAATTTGATGTATTTAGGAAAAGCCTCGCCGACTGATGTATTAACATTTGACATTACTGAAAAAAAAAGAAACAAAGATTATCTGATTGCCGATATCGTTATCTCAACCGACGCCTCGGTTAAAAACGCAAAAATCTATAAAACTAGCCCAAAACAGGAACTTTTGCTTTACACTATCCACGGAGTTTTACATCTTTTAGGATTTGACGATGCTACCTCAAAACAAAGAGAACGCATGGATAAAAAAGCTTTCGCGATTTTAAATTCGATTTAACCAAACTTATGTCCATACACAAAACCGAAGCCATAGTCTTAAGAAAACGCGATTTTCGCGAGACCTCGCTCATTGTTGAATTCTATACGCGTGAATTCGGAAAAATGTCCGGCATCTTAAAAGGCATCCGCAAAGAACCAACAAAGTTTGCCAGCACCCTTGAGCCTTTCTCGCACAATACAATTATCTTTTACAAAAAAAGGAATTCATCGCTGCATTTGGTTTCACAATGCGATACAATAAATAATTTCAATAATTCGCGCTCCAGCATATTTAAGGTTGGGACAGGCAGCCTGATTGTCGAATTGGTCAATGCCCTCATGCAGGAAGAAGACAAAAACGAAAGTATCTTTGATTTAACCTTAACCTGCCTTAAAGAGCTGGAAACAAACAACAACGCGGATAAAATTATGACCATATTTAAAATTAAGGTTTTAGCGCTCTCGGGCTTTAAACCAAATTTTGATTCCTGTGTTTGTTGCGGCTCAAAAATTATGGATCAGACTAAATTCTCTTTAAGCTTGGGAGGATTGTTATGCGTTAAGTGCCAGAAAAATGATTTTAAGGCACGAATGATCTTCCGCGGAACAGTAGCCTCGATTTCACATATTCAAAAAAATGATTTCAGGATGAATTTAAACCTGGGGATGAACCCGGAAATAAAGAAAGAACTGGGAATAATCCTTAACGCTTTTTTAAACTTTCATTTAGAAAAACAGCTTAGGTCACAGAAGGTAATAAATAATTTTAATGATTCTTTGTATCAGTTAAGATAGACTCCGCACACAGTGCGGAGTTAAATAAATAATAAACGCCAGAGGCATTATTTATTTAAGGAGGGACAATAATGAAAACAGTAATTGTCGGCCCGGGAGCAATGGGGTTATTATTTGGAGCATTTTTGTCAAAATCCTTATCTAGCGGCAAGCAGGGCAAGGATGAAGTTTGGATCTTGGATAAAAATAAGGAACGCTCGGCAAAAATCAATCAAAATGGAATTTCTGTCGAAGGCATCTCTGGTAAATGGCAGGCAAAGGTAAGAGCCACTACCCAGACAAAAGAGATTGAACAGGCCCAGCTGATTATCATTGCTGTAAAATCCTACGATACAAAATCTGCAATCACCTTAGCAAAACCTATCATTACTGATGATACGAGTATCCTAACCTTACAAAACGGCATTGGAAATATTGAAATTATCTCCGAGGTAGCCGGAGCTGATAAAGTTATCGGCGGCATTACAAACCTTGGAGCTACCTTACTCAATGAAAACCAAATCAGGCACGCAGGCAATGGTGAAACCATTATCGGAAAGATTGATGGCACAATACCAGCCGAGCTGCGCCAAATCCGGGAAATTTTTAATAAGGTAAAACTTGAGACAAAAATCTCGCGCGATATTAAAGGAATATTATGGTCGAAATTAATTATTAATGTCGGAATTAACGCGCTTACTGCTTTAACGCGCCTGCATAACGGCCGGTTAATAGAATTTGAAGGCACGCGCAAAATTATGCGCGAAGCAGTAACTGAAGCGGTAAAAATTGCTAAAAGAAAAAGGATTAAACTGATTTATGACGATCCACTGGCAAAAGTAGAGGCAGTCTGTGAAGCAACAGCCGCTAATGTTTCCTCGATGCTGCAGGATATTTTACGTAAAAAACGCACGGAAATAGATTTTATAAACGGGGTAGTTGTAAGGACAGGGCAGGAAATAGGAGTCCCTGTTCCGGTAAATTCATTGCTCGTTGATTTAATTAAAACAATCGAAACAAGCCATCATTTCGCTTTAGAAAGATAACTTCTGTTATGAAAAAATACCACTTATTAGTCTTAATACTTCTGGGCTTATTCTTAGGATTATATGTTTCCGGCAAAACCAGAGCCTTTAGCATAAACAAACCGCAAGAGGCAAAACAGTTTGAAGGTTTTCAACAAATAATACAGGACGGCTTATTGCTATTAAGAGAGCGTAAAGACAATGTTGCTTTAATTATTTTTGAAAAGATTTTAATAACTCAACCGCAAAATCTGGATGCGCTTTGGGGGAAAGCCGAAGTTTTAAGAAGAAGGTATCAATTCAAAGAGGCAGAAGAATTATTAAACAAAATACTTAAAGTTAATCCTGATTATCCAGCGGCATTAAATAGCTTAGCATACATTAAATATAGAGAAGGTAAACTTGGGGTAGCATTAAAAATAATCAATCGGATTTTAAAAATTAAATCCCTGGATAGAGAAAACCAGGCATTGGCTTATCTAACATTGGGCGCGATTAACAGCTGGCGCGCAACACATGGCTGGCCAATAAATAAGATTCAATACGGCACGCAAATTAAATGTTATTTCCAGCGGGCAAAAGAAATTTGTCCTGAACTAGCCGAAACACATCTTGGCTTAGGCACATTTTTCCTTAAGGCACCGGCGATTGTCGGAGGAAACATTGATAACGCAATCAAAGAGTTGGAGTTGGCAATAAAGATTGCCCCGAATTTTGCCGCAGTCAACGCGCGCCTTGCCCAGGCATATCAAAAAATTGGCTTAGAAGATGAATTTAAATATTATCTTATCAAAGCAAAAAACTTAGATCCACAAAATGAAGTTTTAAAGGAAATCATAGAATAGATGTTGAATGTAATAATAGCCAAAATATTTCGTCAGATTGCCATGATCTTAGAAATTAAAGGCGAAAATACCTTTAAAATTCGCGCCTATGAAAGAGCGGCGCAAAACATCGAAGGCATCCCAAATCTTGAAGATATTGTTAATGAGGAAAAATTAACCCAGATTCCCGGTATTGGGCACGACCTTTCAGAAAAAATAAAAGAATTCGTAATAAAAGGTAAAATCCAAGCATACGAGGAATTAAAAAAGAGTATCCCCGATGGCCTGCTCAGCCTGCTAGACATCCCTTCTGTGGGGCCAAAGACCGCAAAATTATTGTTTGTTCAGTTAAATATAAAAAGTATACCTGATTTAGAAGAAGCAATCCAAAAGAGAAAACTTAAAGGCATCTTTGGTATTAAAGAAAAAACTATTTCGAATATTTTAAAGGGCATAGAAGTAGTAAAAAGAGGCAGAGAAAGATTAACCCTATCCCAGGCAGCCTTTGTGGCTGATGAATTTATAAGCCGCCTAAAGAAGTTACCGGAAGTAAAAAAGATTGCCTCTGCCGGCAGCTTGCGCCGCCAAAAAGAAACTGTCAGGGATATTGATATTTTGATAACTTCAAAAACGCCAAAAAAAATCATGGACACTTTTGTTAAATTGCCCTCTGTGCGCGAGGTTTTAGCAGCTGGAGAAACGAAGGCATCGATACGCACCAAAAGTGACGTGCAGGTTGACTGCCGCGTTGTGGAAGAAAAATCCTTTGGCGCGGCATTACTCTATTTTACCGGCTCCAAGGACTTTAATATAAAATTACGCCAGATTGCGATAAAAAAAGGAATGAAGTTAAATGAATATGGGCTATTTCCCGCCGAAGGCGGTCCCGCCCGCGGGGGAAAAAATGAAGGAGAGATATTTAAAAAATTAGGCCTTAGTTATATTGAGCCGGAATTAAGAGAGGATACCGGCGAAATCGAATTGGCACTTGAATCAAAACTGCCGCATTTAATCCAATTAAAAGATATTTTAGGCGACCTGCACCTGCATTCCACCTGGTCCGACGGATACAATTCTATCGGAGAATTAGCCAACACAGCAAAAAACTTAGGTTATTCCTATATAGCAGTCACAGACCATTCACAAAGCTTAAAAGTTGCCCGTGGCTTAAGTATCGCCGGCTTAAAAAAGAAAAAAAAGGAAATCGAAAAAATAAATAATACCCTCAAAGGGATCAGGGTCCTGTTTGGGACAGAAGTAGATATTGACTCTAATGGCAATATTGATTACCCAAATAGCGTCTTGAAAGAGTTTGAAATAGTAATTGCTGCTATCCATAGCGGGTTTAAACAGCCGAAGGAACAGCTAACCAAAAGAATAGTAAAGGCCTGCCTTAATAAATACGTGCAGATTATCGCGCATCCTACAGGATTATTATGGGGAACCCGCGATGCCTATGATATTGACTTTGAGCAAATTTTAAAAATTGCAGCCAAAACAAATACTCATTTGGAAATAAATTCATTTCCGCAAAGGCTTGATTTAAATAGCCATAACTGCCGCCTGGCAAAAGAAATGGGCATTAAATTAGCTATAAATACCGATTCGCACACAATAGAACAATTAAGCGCGATGAAATTCGGCGTTGCGGTCGCCCGTCGCGGCTGGCTTACCCGGGAAGACGTAATTAACACGCTGCCAATTGAAAAATTACTAAAGGCGATAAAAAAATAAGATGTATAAAGTTAAAAGTTTTGCTTTTGCGCTTTGCGCTTTAAGCCTTACGTTTTTATTCGGCTGTCAGGATAAGACGCTGCATAAAGACAGCCGCCTGATGATGGGCACCTTTGTTGAGGTAACTTCTCCGGATAAATTAGCAAAGAATATTGTTTTTCAGGAATTGACGCGTGTTGAAAATTTATTAAGTAAATACAAACCAGGCAGCGAAATATCCCGGCTAAACCGACAGGGAAAATTAGCTGTCAGCCCTGAGACATTTTACATTTTAAAAAAATCACAGGAACTCTGGAAGTTAAGCGATGGCGCTTTTGATATAACTGTATCGGGTCTGGTAGATCTTTGGGGATTTACAGATAAGAAATATAAAGTACCCGAAGAGTCCGAGATTAAAGCAGCCCTAAAATTTGTCGGTTCCCAAAAAATTATCTTTAATGATGAAAAAAATGTGGTAGAATTTATAGCTTCTGGGGTAAAAGTTGATTTAGGCGCAATCGCCAAGGGCTATGCCTTAGATTGCGCTTTAAAAAAATTAAAAGAAAACAACATCACCAGCTGCCTGATAAATATCGGCGGCCAGATTTATTGCCTGGGAGACAGATTCGGTAAACCCTGGAAAATAGCCATACAGAGCCCCCGGGGAAAAGATTTTGTTGATTTCCTGGAATTAAAAGACGCGGGGGTCGCGACAAGCGGAGATTACGAGCAATATTTTGTAAAAGATAACGCCCGGTACAGCCATATCCTTAACCCTAAAACAGGTTATCCTGCAAATTCAGGGATAATTTCCGCTACAGTCATAACAAACAATAATCTAGTTGCTGACGCGCTATCTACGGCAATTTTTGTTTTGGGAAAAGAAAAGGGAATGGAATTAATAAAAAAGTTCCCGGGCACAAAAGTAAAAATAATCGATGAATAACCAGACAAAAATAAATAAGAATCCGATTTTTATTTATTTCTCGAAATTAATGGACAGGCAGGTAATAGACGCTAACGACGAAGTGATTGGCAGGTTATACGATATCATTGTAAAAACTGTCGAGGTTTATCCACAGTCAACTCATTTAATTATCCGAAAAGGTTTTCCCAACCGAAAATATGCGGTAATTGCCTGGCAGGAAATCAGTGATATAAACGAACAGGAAATAACCCTGCGTATTGATAAAACAAAGATAAACTTTACGGAAATTCACAACAACAAAGAAGAACTTACATTAAGAAGGGATATTCTTGACCAACAGGTTGTAGATACCTTCGATCATAAAGTCATCAGGATTAATGACATTCACTTACTTTGTGTCGATAACAACTTGATGCCTGCCCACGTAGATATCAGCACCAAGGGCCTAATCAGGCGCTTAGGTTATGAAAAAATCGTTAATTTCCTTATATCATTAGTTAATTCAAGCTACTTAAACAAAGAACATTTGATTTCATGGAAATACATCCATCCGCTTTCAATTAATCCGGTGAGTAAGACCATTAAAGTAGATGCCCGCCAAAAGCAATTTAGTAACATCCCTGCCGCGGACTTAGGAGAAATTTTTCTTGATTTAGATATTAAACAAAAAAACGCGTTATTCAAATCGCTTGATTTAGTCACGCAGGCAAGGATTTTTGTAAACATTGATTTTAAAAACCAGCGGTCATTAATTGAAGAATTAAAGGCCAAGGAGGTAACGGATATTCTAAATTCGATCCCTTCAGATGAAGCAACAGATTTCTTAGAAAAACTCCCTAAGGATACAGTTGATAAATTTTTAAACCTAATGGAAAGTAAAAGGTCAAATAAATTATCCCAGCTCTTAGGTTATGCCAGTGACACTGCCGGAGGCCTTATGAGCACTGATTTCTTGTCCGTCACCAAAGACACATCAGTTGAAACAACGTTAAAACAAATCAAGGAGCGCCCTTTCAAAACAGAACCGGCCCAGTTTGTTTATATCGTTGATGAAAATAATAAGCTTGTAGGTTCGATAAATTTCAGGAGCCTCATCCAGGCAAATCCGCAAGACCCGATACAAAATGCGGCATTCCCCAAAACTTATCCGGTGCACTTAAACAGCACCGTAAAAGAAGTGGCTTATTTAATGGATAAATATAAATATAGCGTTATTCCGGTAGTTGATGAAAATAACCTCCTGCAGGGAATTATTACCGTCGATGATATCTTAAGCCAGGTTATCGCAATTGCCTGGAGAAGATTAACAAAAATTAAAGTTAAACACCGTATATAAATATGAAACGATTCTGGACAAAATTAATTATTTTCTTATCTGTAATGGGCCCGGGGATCATTACCGCTAATGTCGATAATGACGCTGGTGGAATTACCACCTATTCCGTAGCAGGCGCCCATTTTGGATATTCGCTGATCTGGTCATTTGTGCCTATAATAATAGCGCTTATCATAATTCAAGAGATGTGTTCACGCATGGCCGTTGTCACAGGTAAAGGCCTGGCAGATTTAATCAGGGAAGAATTTGGTGTGAGGGTTACTTTTTACGCGATGATTATCTTAATTTTTTCCAATGTATTTAATACAATCTCCGAATTTGCCGGTATTGCCGCGAGCGCTGAATTATTTGGTATGAGTAAATATATTTTGGTGCCTGTATGCGCGTTATTTGTCTGGTGGCTGATTGTAAAAGGTACCTATAAATCCGTTGAAAAAATATTTCTTTTTGCCTGCTTATTCTACGTTTCTTACATCATCTCGGGTTTTCTTTCAAGCCCAAACTGGAAAGAAGTCGCCTCAGAAACCGTAAAGCCCTCAATTCACTTTGATAAAACTTATCTTTTTATGTTGATAGGCGTTATCGGAACAACTATCGCCCCTTGGATGCAATTTTATCAACAGTCCTCAGTTGTAGAAAAAGGCATCAAATTAAGTAATTACAAATACAGCAAACTTGACGTAATCCTGGGCGCCTTTATCGTAAACATAGTAGCTATTTTTATTGTTATAGTCTGCGCCAATACCTTATTTAGAAACGGTATCAGAATAGAAACCGCTAAAGACGCGGCCCTGGCATTAAAACCACTGGCTGGAGATTACTGCTTCTATTTGTTTGCTTTCGGGCTTTTAAATGCCTCGGTTTTTTCCGCCTGCATTTTGCCTTTATCCACCGCGTATTCGGTCTGCGAAGGAATGGGGTGGGAGGTAGGGGTAAACAGGCGATTCAAAGAAGCTCCGCAATTCTATACACTTTATACCACAATTATCGTAATAGGCGCCGCGATAATATTATTGCCCAATGTCAAACTGGTTCCAATCATGCTTATCTCACAGGCAACAAACGGCCTGCTGCTGCCGTTTGTTTTAATTTTTATGCTGCTTTTGGTAAACAATAAACGCCTGATGGGCGAATATACGAATTCTAAATTTTATAACTTTCTAACGATAGCCGTGATCGTAGCAATGGTCGGCTTATCTATCGCGCTATTATTTACAACTTTTATGTGATAAAATGGAGAACAAAATTACAGTTAAAGATATTCTGGCGCTAAAAAGCAAACGTAAAATCACTATGCTTACTGCCTATGACTATCCCTTAGCGTCTTTGATCGATAGAGCCGGTATAGACATTATCCTAGTCGGTGATTCACTGGCTAATGTTGTCCTGGGGCTTGAAACTACCAAACAAGTCGGCATGACAGAAATGCTTATTTCTGCCAAAGCTGTGACACGCGCGGCAAAACATGCCTTAATAATAGGCGATATGCCTTATGAGTCTTACCAGGTTAATTCTCAGGAATCAGTAAAGAATGCTTCGAGATTTATGAATGAAGCAAACTGCGATGCGATAAAACTAGAATGGTTCGACAAATGCCTCGAAGTAACCGAAGCGATTATAAAAGCCGGTATTCCGGTAATGGGACATATTGGCCTCACTCCGCAAACCGCGGATAAAATCGGTGGTTTTAAAGTCCAAGGCAAAGACGCGGAGGCGGCAAAACGCTTAATCACACAGGCGCTTGCCTTGGAAAAATTAGGAAGTTTCTCTATAGTCCTTGAATGCGTGCCGGATGAAATCGCCAAAATCATTACGCAAAAACTAAAAATCCCCACTATCAGCTGCGGCGCAGGAATCAATTGCGACGGCCAGGTATTAGTCACCCATGATATCCTGGGCCTTTTTGAACGCTTTAAACCAAAATTCGTTAAACAATACATTAATCTTGCCCCCCTGATTCAGGCAGCAGTTGAGGAATATAAAACAGAGGTTATCCAAGAAAAGTTCCCCACAAAAGAACACAGCTTCTCGATAAAAGAAGAGGAACTAAAAAAAATTAAAGAATGAAGAAAAAATTAATCGCCAAACTTATTCCCCTTATTATTTTCTTAATCTTTGCCATATTATTTATCATAAAATTCGGGGGGGCCCAACTTTTAAAACTTTATATTAATACAGGCGTGGGCAACTGCGAACAAATTCCAATTCTCTGCATGGCTACACAAGAAGAAATCATCAATCCGCCTATTAATAAAGATTACATTTTGGAATTAACGCGTTTTGATTTTGAAAAACCAAAATTGGAAATTTTTATGCCAAAGAACTTTATGGTGCAAAAGGGAGATGTAAAAGAAGTTTATTTTAAAAGATTAAAAACTAGGCCCCGTGCCTCTATGGCGTATCTACTTTATAGAAAACCGAATTTCTTTATAAATTTATTTCCGCAGTTGACAAAAGATAAAATTAAAAATGACTATGATTTTCTTTCCCGCACAATGGCTGCTAAAACAAACTCTATAAACAACATTACTGATGCATTCTTTGTTATCATAAAAGGGATCTTTACCCCCAATCTAGGTGAGATGAAAAACTTGGCCATGATTAAGTTTAACAGCGAAGGTAAAAGAGGCTTTATTAATTATAACCTGGCCCCTTCGGTAAATTATTTTGACTGCAATATGCTGAATGCGCGGGGAGAATATTTTAAGCTTTACATTACAGATAATGGCTCAACGTTAAGCCTGGATAAGGTTTTCGCGATTATTTCGACGTTAAATTCGGATACAAACAAAGCTGCAAAAAACCATTGACTTTAAGGTTGATTTGCGCTAAAAATAAAAAGCTATGGAACAGAACTTAATGGAAAAAATAGTTTCTTTGTGCAAACGCCGCGGCTTTATTTTTCAGTCATCTGATATTTATGGCGGCTTAAGCAACACCTGGGATTACGGCCCCTATGGCGTTGAGCTCAAAAACAACGTCAAACGCGCATGGTGGAAAGCCAATGTCTATGAACGCAATGACATATATGGCATGGATGCGGCAATCATGATGAACCCTAAGGTTTGGGAGGCCTCAGGCCATGTTGCAAACTTCGCGGATTATTACGTAGATTGTAAAGAATGTAAGAAACATTTAAAGGTAACTGAATATACCATCACCCCTGAAGCAAAATGCCCTAATTGCGGTAAGAATAATTTTACCCAAGCCCGGCCGTTTAACCTGTTGTTTAAAACCCATCAGGGCCCGATAGATGATGAGGCGAATTTAATTTACCTTCGTCCTGAAACCGCGCAGGGGATGTTTGTTAATTTTTTAAACCTGCTTGACGCACGGCACCCCAAGCTTCCTTTTGGCATGGCGCAAGTTGGCAAGGCCTTTAGAAACGAAATCACGCCCGGCAATTTTATCTTTAGGACCCGCGAATTCGAACAAATGGAAATCGAATATTTTGTCAAACCTGACGAAGCGGATAAATATTATGAATACTGGGTCGAACAAAGGTTCAAATGGTATCTTAATTTGGGAGTTAAAGAAGAAAATTTAAGGAAGCGGCCGCATGCAAAAGATGAACTTGCGCATTATGCCCGCGCCTGCACCGATATTGAATATAATTTTCCCATTGGATGGTCAGAGCTGGAGGGCATTGCCAACCGCACTGACTTTGATTTACACCAGCATGCCCAGGCTAGCGGTAAAGACCTGCAATATTTTGACGACGCGGCAAAAGAAAAATTCTTACCTTTTATCATTGAGCCTTCAGGAGGCGTGGACAGAAGCGTCTTGGCATTTTTAACCGATGCCTACCATGAGGAAAAAATAAAGGATGATATCCGCGTAGTCCTAAAATTAAATAAAGAACTTGCGCCAATAAAAATAGCGGTCCTGCCGCTTTTAAAAAACCGTCCGCAAGTCGTAGAATTAGCAAAAAAGATTTCCCAGGATTTAAAGAAAGTTTTTATTACCGTCTATGATGATACCGCCTCAATCGGAAAACTTTACCGCAGGCAGGACGAGATAGGCACGCTTTATTGCGTCACAATTGATGTGCAGTCATTAGAAGACAATCAGGTTACAGTGCGCGACAGAGACACAATGTTGCAGGACAGAATTGGAATTGAGAAGTTAAAGGAATATATTTCAGACAAAATACAATAATTTTAAATGGAGGATTTATTAGCAATGGCAAAGAAAAATGTTTACTTCTTCGGCGGTGGAAAGGCAGACGGCAATGAAAGTATGAAAAATCTCCTCGGTGGCAAAGGAGCAAATCTTGCGGAAATGGCAGGGCACAAAGACCTGAAATTACCCGTGCCTCCGGGATTTAGCATAACTACAGAAGTTTGTATCTATTATTATAAAAATAGGCGCACTTATCCTAAGGGCTTAAAAGAAGAGGCGCAGAAAGCACTAGAAAAAATTGAAAAACTGATGGACAGGAAATTCTCCGATGCAGCCAATCCGCTTTTAGTTTCCGTGCGTTCAGGCGCTAGAAGATCCATGCCTGGAATGATGGAAAGCGTTCTGAATGTTGGACTTACAGAAAAAACTATTCCTGGGTTGATTAAACAAAGCAACGGCAACGAGCGCTTTGTTTATGATGCCTACCGCAGATTAATCATGATGTATTCCGACGTGGTTATGGAAAAGGCTGCCGGCATTGAACCCAAAGACGAACAAGGCATCCGTAAGCAACTGGAAAAAATTATGTCCGTGATGAAAAACGAACGCGGTTGTAAAAGCGACACAGACCTCACGGCCTCGGACCTGAAAAAACTCACTGCTTTGTTTAAAGAAAAAATTAAAGAAGTTTTAAAGAAAGAATTCCCCGATGACCCCTACGAACAATTATGGGGCGGCATCGGCGCGGT
>JAZDFW010000067.1:0-23270 GCA_043807505.1 Candidatus Omnitrophota bacterium
GCCTGACTTAACTCCAGAGGAAGCTTTAGAGATAACAAAGATCCATTCTGTGATAGGCAATGTACCGATTAAAGATGGTATTATTAACTTGCGGCCTTTTCGCAGCCCGCATCATACTATTTCAAATATTGCACTGGTAGGGGGAGGCTCTATCCCGCAACCCGGAGAAATTAGCCTGGCACATCAAGGAGTCCTGTTTCTAGATGAATTACCGGAATTTAACCGCAATTGCCTTGAGGCATTAAGACAGCCCTTGGAAGATGGTTCTATCCGCATTTCCCGCATTTTAAAATCATTTGTCTTCCCGGCTTCTTTTGTCCTTGTCTGCGCCATGAACCCCTGTCCCTGCGGCTGTCTTGGACAGCTTAAATCTAGCTGCCGTTGCAGCAGTTCTCAAGTTTATAAATACCGCTCAAAAATATCCGGGCCATTATTGGACAGAATAGACATTCATATTGAATTACAGGCTTTAAAATACCAGGAATTAAATGGGAATATTCCTGCTGAAAGTTCTATTCAGATCAAAGAACGGGTCGATAAAGCCCACGCTATCCAGAAGGGGCGATTTCAGAATGAGTGTATTATGTGCAATGCCCTGATGAGCCACAAACAGGTAAGAAAATTTTGCGTATTGGGCAAGGACGATTGCGGATTTAACGGGGACAGAGAATATCAAAACAGGCAAGCTAATTCTTTTTAAACAAAAAAACGTTGACCAGAATCATTGCTATCGTATTAAATATGCATATAACTCCTAATCCACGCCGGTGAGAAATCAAAAATGAATGCACGAAAAGCTTGCTTTTACCCAATCTATCTATCCAGAGATCTTTAGAAACAAAATAAGTTTTGGAAAGAAACTTTTCTATTTTTAAATAAGTGTTAAAGTCGAACAGTAAAAAAATCCCAATGAATAATGTTACGGGAGTTGTAAGTAAAACAAATATTTTCATCAAAAAAGGAAAAATGTTTTCTTCCATTCTAACCTCCTTATTTTAACCTAAACAAAACCCTTAAAACCTTTGCCTTATTTTTCCTTACCTGACGCCTTGTTTAAGGATTTAAGAAAATTGTCATTGAACTTAAAGCCTAGAGACTCTGCTTTACGCACATCCTCCCGGCTTTTTTCATAGTTATTTTTATAAAAATAAGCAACCGCCCTATTATAATAGATACCTGCATGATTAGGATTATTTTTTAATGCTTCGCTAAATATAGAAATAATGCTATCTAACTCTTTTTGGTCAATAGAGACATGCCTAATATTGGTAACTGATTTTGTCTCTATGGCTACCTTTGGTTTTTCTGTATTCTGGAGCAAGGCCAAGTTATTTTCTTTTGACACTGTAACGCATCCAATTAACCCCAGACATAACAAAATAAGAATTTTTTTCATAGTTCCTCCTATAATGCTATTTTACTTCTATAAGGGAGCTTTTGCAACGATAATTTCAAAAAAAATTGGAAGCTTACATAAGTTATTTTCTTCTGGTTTTTTCCGTAACCTGAAACTGCATATATTTCCCCAGCATAAGCCTTGTCTGGGCATCCAAGGCAGGAATAGAACCTAAAATTAAGACAATAAAAGGCACAAGCACCCATTCCAGCATCATAATAATATTTTTCGTCCACTTTACATCTTTGGGCCGCCTCGGCAAGGTAAATCTGCTTAAAATTATCCAGATTAAACTGGCAATAAGAGTGAAATTAAACAGTATACCGGTAATTTTTGGCAAATTATATCCGATGGACATCTGATTAAAAAATGCGCCTCCCAAAAGAATCGGTAACGGCGCAATTAATGTAATAATTATCGCCCAGACAGCCCAAGTGATATGGCTTTCTAGGAGATGATATGCTCTTCTGATTTTTTTGCTTAGAGGTATCCCGGGATTATTTAAAAACCCATTGATAAGAAAAGGGAAATTTTCTACGCCCCAGGCCCATCTTCTCTTCTGTTTATACTGAACCACAATCGTCCTTAAAAAATTATTCGAATAGGCCACATCCATGGAAACTGTGATATACAAAGGAATAACCCTGTAATCTCCTTTGTAAAAAAGAAATGCTTTCCAATAAACAACTGAATCATCGGAAATCATATTCACCGGCCAGTACTCAATGTCAACAAGCGTCTTAAAACTCATGCTGTGGCTGGAAAATGTGACGAACTTTTCCAGGCGCATGCTTTCGATCATCTGACAAAAAGATCCGCTTATTTCGACCAGCCGCGCAAAAGATGGCGCATACCAGATATTATTATTATAAACCGGGATGGGCTGATAACTTGCCTGGTGCGGCTTAGGAGTGGTCAAAAAGTGATAGCTCAGGCAACCGAAATATTCTTTATCTACGCAGGTATCGGCATCAAAACAAGAAACAATCACATTTTCGTAAGCAATTCCAAGCTCAGATAAATAGTCTTTTGCTTTTCTTGCTGCCCAAGTTGCATTTGCGCCTTTGCTGCGCGACTCATGCGGCAAATTATCAGGATGCAGGGTTGAAAGGTACCCAAAAAATTCTTTTTTAAATTCTGTTTCTAGGATAGAGGCATAACTGTTTGATTGGGGATAACGTTGCTCAAAAGCAATCACTACAATCATTTTCTCCTTAGGGTAATGGCTTTGCTTCAATGCTTCCAAGGAAGGCCGCAAAATGTCCAACGACTCTTTATAGACCGGAAAAATAATCAAGTGATAAATATTATTCCCTTGGTGTCCGCCAGGCAGTTGAAGGCATTCTTTTAACCATTCTTTATTTTTCAGGCGATACAATTTTTGGTGCGCTAAGACTAAAAGCGTACTTAAATACAGAGTGCGGATAATCCAATAGAAATCAAAAACAATAATTATGATTGCGCAGCTTACCGGCTGCCAGAGAGCTAGTAGAATCAGGCACAAAATTATTCCCCATGAAGCTGCCCCGGGTATAATTTCCAAAGTTCTTCTAAGTTTATAGTTATTATTCACTGGTTTTTATTTTTATCAGGTCTTTTAAAGGAGAGGTCCTTGAGCTTAAATCTAATTTATAAAGATTATTATAGAAATTGCCGTCGCCTGCTTTTTGATAATCAACAAAATAAATGGCATCTGTATTAACATCATAAGAGATAGCGGCATTCTTTTTATTCAGACTAACTAATTCTACAGCTAAAAAATCTGGTTTTGCCTCTAATACTTCAATTTTCTTATCGGTAACTATAATTAAATGGTAGCTGTCGGAATGCCAAAATATATCATTTATTCCTGCGGCAGAATATTTTAGCACAAATGAATTATTGGGAAAAATTTCTTCATTACGGCCGGTTAAATCTACAACCGCAATTTGATGTTTATTGAAATATAATAACTTTTGTTTGTCCGGGGATAGTTTGAATTTTAGAGAAGAAGGTTCAATTATTAGATATGGGGCTACTAATGTATAATGCTCGCCTTCCAAATCCGATACGTATATAGAGTTTTCCTCCTGATTAATATAATAAATCTTTTTATCTAACTCATCAACCCAGAAAGAAGACAGCCTGTCCTTGTTTAATTGTTTGATGTCCGGCCTCAAAGGAAAAAGGATTATCTTTTCCAAACGGCTAACCTTACCTGCCTCCACAATCACTTCGCTTGTCCAAGGATAATATTTTTCTAAATTTATCTTAATATTGTAGGCACCAGGCAGGAGCTCATTTATCGTAAGCGGGGTTTTCTCGTTTAAAACAATACCATTTAAATAAACATCCGCGCCAACGGGCTGTGTTTTTAAAGCAATTAATCCGGCCTTGGTGAACTTAAAACTACGCTGGTCAAACTTATACCCCAGCGCGAAAGATAGAATAAACGGTAATCCCGCAAAAAAGACAAAAACACTTAAATAAAATAGTATTGCCCTGATTTTTTGTTCTTTGTGCATAGAAAATTATTTTTAATATTATGATTTTATCAGAGATAATGCCTCTGACCGGGTTTTTTCGTTTTCTTTAAATATCCCTCTTACCGCAGAAGTAACTGTAAGCGCCCCGGCTTTTTTTACGCCTCTCATTGACATACACAGATGCTCTGCCTCGATAACCACCATACACCCTTCAGGCTTTAGTTTTGACATAATAATTTCCGCTATCTGGGTGGTCAGCCTTTCCTGCACCTGTGGACGTTTTGCCAAAATATCCACTACGCGCGCAAGCTTACTTAAGCCGGTAACCCTGCCTTGTTTAGGAATATAAGCAATGTGCGCCTTGCCTAAAAAAGGAAGCAGGTGATGCTCGCAAATACTATACAAAGGAATGCCTTTTAAAAGGACAATCTCATGGTGCTTTTGATCTAAAATAACTTCCAGTTCAGCTTCGGGATTCTGTTTTATCCCGGAGAATATTTCCTCGTACATTTCAGCCACACGTCTTGGCGTATCAAGCAAATCTTTCCTTTTGGGATTTTCACCGATAGCAACAAGAATTTCTTTAATTGCTTTTTCAATTTTTTTCTTATCCATGTTTTCTCCTATTTACCGATACAGAATTCCGAAAATATTTTATCTAATAAATCCTCTGAGAATTTCTTACCCAGTAATTCATCAATATAGATTAACGCATCTTTAATATCCTGGGCAATGAATTCCGGTGACAATTCATTATCTAATGATTTAGCTGCTTCTGCAATCAGTTTTTGTGCCGGCTTTAGCGCTTCAATGTGCCTTAGATTACTAACTACGACGGATTCACAACCGGCTACTTTACCCTTATAAACTAGATCCGCGATTTTCTCTTCAAGTAGATTAATATTCTTGGGTTTCTTAGCAGACATTTCAATTAAATGGACAAATTTCTTTAAGAGATTGCCTTTATTAATCTTTTGTTTCAGGTCTATCTTATTGATAATGGCAATAGCCGCCTTTTTTTTAAACTTATTGATTAGGATTTCGTCTTCCTCAGTTAATCTTTTGCTGCCGTCAAATAGAATCAAAATTAAATCCGCCTGATCAATGTATTTTTTAGAACGAAGAACCGCCTTTTTTTCTATCAAATCGCGCGGTTCTAGTAAACCTGCGGTATCAATAATTTTAACAGGTATACCTTTAATATCGATTATCTCTTCAATGGTATCTCGGGTAGTTCCGGCTATTGGCGTAACAATTGCACGCTCTTGTTTTAGAAGCGCATTAAGCAGCGATGACTTGCCTACATTAGGTTTGCCGCAAATAACCACATTTATTCCCTCACGCATAATCCTGCCGCAGCCTGAAGTATCAAGTAGCTCGGTAAATCTTTTATTAATTGCCTCTAAGTTTTGTCTGGAATGCTTTAGGTCGGTAATACTTAAATCTTCATCCGGAAAATCTATATTTGCCTCGAAGCGAGAGAGTGTGTCCAATAAATCATTTCTAATTTTTTTAATCTCATCCGATAAAGCTCCTTTTAGCTGCTGTATCCCGATTTTCAACGCAGAATCTGTTTTTGCGCGGATAATATCTAATACCGCCTCTGCCTGAGTTAAATCAATCCTGCCGTTTAAAAACGCGCGTTTGGTAAATTCACCCGGTTGGGCTAAGCGCGCCCCATTTTCTAGAACAAATTCCAGGACATCCCGGATCGCTACAATGCCACCGTGACAATTGATCTCTACGATGTCTTCTTTTGTAAAAGACCGTGGAGCACGCATAACAGTCAAAATCACTTCATCAATAGTTTTCCTGCCTTTGGTAATCCAACCATAATGCACGGTGTAGGCCTTAAAGCTTGAGGGCTTCTTTTTATCTTTAGAAAGAAAAATTTTATCGGCAATGGCTAATGCGCCTTTACCGCTAATACGCACAATACCAATCCCTGATTCGCCGACACCTGTTGAAATTGCAGCAATCGTGTCAGTTAGATTATAATTTATCATCTTTAAATTCACCCCGTAGCTTTAAATAAGGCGCGGAATTCCCCTGCTACGAATAATGATCCGCTCACTAAAATTAAGTCGTTTTTTCCTGCTAATTCAATTGCTTTTTCTTTTGCTTCTTTTATATTAGAGGTAATATATGTAAATTTATTTTTAAAATGCCCAGCCAAAACTTCTGCCTGGGCAGCCCTTGGGCTAGAGACTTGTGTTAAAATTATTTTATCCGCTAAATTATAAAATTGATTGCAGATTCCCGATATATCCTTGTCCTTGGAAACGCCTAAAATAAGAATAAGCCTTTTATACCTAAAATCCTGTTTAATCGTTTTCTTTAATGCGCAAGCCGAAGCAATATTTTGCGCGCCGTCTAAAACGATTAACGGGTGTCTGGCGATTACCTCACATCTGCCTGGCCAAAGAGTATTAAGGAGCCCTTTTTTAATCGCCTCTTTTTTTATTCTTATCCCGTGCAGGCCTAATGCCTTGATTACCCCTACTGCCACATTGGCATTAATCAACTGATGTTCGCCCAATAATTTTATTTTAAAATCAAGATAAGCATATCTATTTATTTTCTTTAATTTGGCGCCTGTTTCCTTGCACCTCTCTACGATTACTTTTTCCGCCTCTTTTTCCTGTGGCGCAGATACTACGATTTGCTGATTGCCGGATTTAATAATCCCTGCCTTCTCCGCCGCTATTTTCCTCAAAGTGTTTCCTAACTTTTGAGTATGTTCATAACTAATTGGAGTGATCGCGCAAACTAAAGGCTTAACTACATTAGTTGCGTCAAGCCTTCCGCCAAGGCCTGTTTCTAGAACTACAAAATCGGTTTTTTTCTCTTTAAAATAAATAAAAGCTAAAGCGGTATAAACTTCGAAGAAGGAAAGCGGCCCGTATTTTGAACTCTGATTATATTTTTCAATCGCGGGTTTGTTTTTATTTACTAAATCAGTTAATTCGCGCTTTGAAATTATACCTTCAAAATCTTTTTGCAGCTGACAACTGACAGCTGACAATTGACAGCTTAATATACGAATCCTCTCTCTGAAGTCAGAAAGATGTGGAGAGGTATACAGGCCTACTTTGAACCCGGCTTGCCTTAATATATAGGCAATAAAAGCACAGGTTGAGCCCTTGCCTTTGGTGCCTGCGACATGAATACACTTTAACTTATTCTCTGGGTTACGTATTAACTTAAGAAAATCCTTAAATCGCTCTAGCTTTAAGGATTCTTTATAAGGGTATTCGGGAATCTTTTCGTAATTAATAAAAGATTCTAGATATTGAATTGTTTCTGGATAAGTCATACATCAATGCCGGAAATGCCTTATGCCGGTAGTTACCATGGCAATTTTATACTTATCAGCCGCTTTAATAATTGCTTCATCTGCAATAGAACCACCTGGCTGGATAATGGCCTTTATCTTATATTTAGCCGCTAATTGGATCGCGTCTTCTTTGGGGAAAAATGCGTCTGAGGCTAATACCGAGCCCGGGGTAAGCTTACCTGCTTTTTTGGTGGAGATAAATACTGAATCTACCCTGGACATCTGTCCTGCGCCAATGCCTACGGTCTTTGTCCCGCGAACCAAAATAATGGCATTAGATTTTACATGTTTTGCCACTTTCCAGGCAAAGAGCAGTGATTCAAGGTCTTTTTTTACGGGTTTTTTCTTAGTTACTACCTTGAGATTATTCTTATCAAGTGTTAAAATATCTTCCTCCTGAACCAACAACCCTCCATTGACCCGTTTAAAATCCAGTTGTTGACAATTTTGAAGCATTTTCGGCAATTCCAACAATCTTAAATTCTTTTTTTCCTTTAATAGCTGCAAGGCATCTGTATCAAAGCAAGGGGTTACAATACATTCTAGGAAACCGCTTTTAGCGATTAATTTCGCTATGGGCAAATCAATCTTCCGATTTACTGCCACAATCCCTCCGAAAGCAGAAAGTTTATCACAACTCCAAGCATCACGGTAAGCCTTCAATAAATCTTTATTTTCTGCCACACCACAGGGGTTGTTGTGTTTAACAAACACTACTGCCGGATTTACAAATTCTTTGACAATATTTACCGCGGCATTTAAATCAAGAATATTATTAAAAGAAAGCTCTTTCCCCCAGAGTTGCTTCATTTCACTTAAGCCGCAAACATTTGTTTTCTCCCTATAAAAAGCGGCTTTCTGATGCGGGTTTTCTCCATAGCGTAATTCCTGTATTTTTAGAAAATCTAATTTTAATTCCGCGGGAAATTCTTTGTTTTCTTCCTTTGCCTTTTTTAAAATATGCTCTTCTAGATACCTGTTTATCAGGCCATCATAGCAAGAAGTAACCTTAAAGGCTTCAATACCTAATTCCTGTAAAGTATCTTTAGATAAATAACCTTTATTGTTTTTTAGTTCTTCTAATACTAAAGAGTAGTGCTTGGGATTACAGATAACTGCGACTGATTGGTGGTTTTTTGCCGCAGAACGCAGCATGCTTGGACCCCCGATATCGATATTCTCAATCGCTTCTTCGATTTTTACATCGGGTTTTTGAATTACCTTTTCAAAAGGATAAAGATTCACTACCACCATATCAATTAAGCCGATATTATGTATTTTTAAGGTTTCCATGTGTTCTTTATTCTCCCTTAAAGCCAGGAGCCCGGCGTGAATCTTAGGATGCAGCGTCTTAACTCTTCCGTCGAGCATTTCAGGAAACCCGGTATATTCAGAAACATCTTTTACCGGAATATTATTTTCTCTTAATTGTTTTGCTGTGCCTCCCGTAGAAAGAATCTCCACCCCTAATCTGCTTAATTCAGCTGCAAATTCCAGAATCCCGGTTTTGTCAGAAACACTGATTAATGCGCGCTTAATTTTGACCATTTCTTATTTCCTCCTAATAAAAAGATATTATTTGTTAAAACGGAAGTTTGTTAAATCGCAGTCCTGCATCCGGTAATCTTTTTGTTCAAGCCTAAGCTTGCCTGCTTGTTTTGCCTGTGTTTCTCCGCCTGCCTGGATATAATCATTGAAGCTAATGATCTCCGCGCGGATAAAGCCTTTCTGGATATCCGAGTGGATCGCCCCGCTCGCCTCCCAGGCAGATTTACCATTTTTAATTAACCAGGCGCGTGTTTCTTTTTCACCGGCAGTAAAAAAACTGATGAATCCGCCTTCTTTAACTGCTCTTTGCAGTAAACTGTTTAGGTTTTCTAGCTCCTGTTTTACTGCCGTAATAATGGGCTTATTAGTAAGCAGGCCATAGGCAGACATAAGCTGCTTTTCCTGATCAGTTAAATTTAAATTAGAAATTATTTCTTCTTTTTCTAAAGCATTTTTTAATTTATTTAATATTGCCTTTTCTTCTTCCTCAGGCGCCCTGCTTAAACGGGTCTCCACAAATTCCAGATCTTTTAAAATAAGGTCTGTGCGTGAATCCTCCAAGACAAGAATAGCATCTGCCTCCAAAAGAGCATCTCTGCCCACTAAATCAATCTGAATGTAGGTCTTTTTTTTGGCCTTCACTAGTTTATCGACTTGATCAAGCCGTTCATCCTTAATGCTTTGTTTGCCGGGCGTAATTTCCGGAATTGAGAATATGCCTATTTTCATTCTTACTACTCTACTTCCTGCTTCTTAGAAGCTTGATATTGGTTAATAATTGTCGAGGCGACTTTATGCGGCAGCTCCGCATAATGAGAAAAACGCATGGTGTAAGTCCCTCTTCCTCCGGTCATCGAACGCAGGTCATTGGCATAGGTAAACATTTCTGATAAAGGAACCGTGGCCTTGACAACCTGAGATTTTCCTCTGACCTCCATACCTACCATATGCCCCCGGCGGGAATTAATATCCCCGGAAATAGCTCCAAGGTATTCTTCGGGAATTGTTATTTCTACATCCATTATTGGTTCTAACAGCGCAGGGCCTGCATCTATGACTGCCTTTCTTAATGCCATGGAACCGGCAATTTGAAATGCCATATCAGAAGAATCAACATCGTGATAAGAACCGTCGTAAAGAATAACGCGAAAGTCTACAATCGGATAGCCCGCAACCGCTCCCTCTAAACAAGCTTGCCTTATGCCTTTTTCTGCCGAGGGGATAAAATTCCTGGGGATCGCCCCGCCAAAAACTTTATCTACAAATTCAAAGCCCTTGCCTCTTTCTAATGGCTGCACCTCGATCCAGACATCTCCGTATTGGCCGCGGCCGCCTGACTGGCGTTTAAATTTCCCTTGAGCCTTAACGGACTTTGTAATGGTTTCTTTGTAAGAAACCTTTGGTGTACCTAATTCTACTTCTACGTTAAACCTTTTTTTAATACGCCCTACCATCACATCAAGGTGTAAATCCCCTAACCCTGAAATGATTAATTCTTTGCTTTGCGCGTCATGCGTGAACCTAAAAGTCGGATCTTCCGCGGTAAGCTTATGCAGCGCCTGGGAAATTTTGTCTTCATCTTGACGGGATTTTGGCTTCACGGAAGCTGAGATTGCCGGTTCAGGGAATACAATCGGAGCAAATAATACCTGTTGTTTTTCGTCGGCAAGCGAATCACCGGTTACCGTATCTTTTAACTTAGCGATTGCGACGATATCTCCGCAAGAAGCACTTTCTATTGCCCTCTGCTCTTTACCCTGTAAAATATAAATCGGGCCGATTCTTTCTCTGGCCTTCTTGGTCACATTAAAAAAACTTGTATTTGGCATTAAAGAGCCGGAAAAAATACGTAAAAAATTTAGTTGCCCTACATAAGGATCAGAAATACTCTTAAATACAAAGGCAGAAAATGGCCCGTCAGGATTAAATGCGCTAACCATAGGCCGCTCTAAAGGAGACGGCAGGTATTGAATAATATCCTCGAGTAAATCCGAGATGCCTTTATCAGTAAGAGCAGAACCGGTAATTACAGGAAAAAGTTTGCGCCTTTTTACCGCTTCCTTAAGCCCTGTCTTTAACTCTTCTTGAGACAGCCTTATCGTCTCAAGATATTTCACCAGAAGATTATCGTCACTTTCAGCAATAGCTTCCATTAAATCCGGGTCTTCTAAGGACTCTATCATCACGCAGTTTTTCGAAAACCTAGACTTAATATCCGTCAAAACATTTTTGATATCTACGTCTTCTTTGTCAATTTTATTTACAAAAATCATACAGGGAAGATTACTCTCTTCCAATAATTGCCATGCGCGTTCAGTTCCTACTTCCACGCCGCTAGTTGCATCTACCACTAAAATCGCGCTATCTACGGCACGAAGGCCTGAGATCACCTCACCAAAAAAATCCGCATAACCGGGAGAATCGATAATTTGCATCCTCATACCTTTGTAATCACAATACAAGAGGCTTGAGCTGATTGAGCTTTTTCTTTCAATTTCATCAAAGCTATAATCGCTAATAGTTGTTCCATCTAGAACTGCGCCTTTGCGGCTGGTAGAATGACAGAAATAAAGCAAACTTTCAGCGAGGCTGGTTTTACCGGACTGCGCGTGGCCTAAAAGAATAAAATTGCGCTTGTTTTTGGCGTCCATATATTTTCACTCCTGTTTAAATAATAAAATAATGGGATTATTTTTTATTTTTAGAGGAAAATAAACTCACCATGCTAATTATATACTAGCTAAAGCGGCGGGTCAAGGAATAAAGGAGCAAGTTTATTCCAGATATGTATAAATCTTACCTTTATAATTACGCAGTACGTATTTACCTTTTGCCTGCGACAGGACATAATTCGGCCCCACAGGAATTTTTCCTCCGCCACCCGGCCCATCAATAACATAGGTGGGTACCGCGTATCCGGAAGTATGCCCCCTAAGCTTTTCCATTATATTAATACCCACAGCGACGGGAGTCCTGAAATGCTGCGTTCCTCTTACCGGGTCACATTGGTATATATAATAAGGCCTTACCCTGACTTGCAACAATTCATGTACAAGTTTTTTTATAATATACGGCCGGTCATTTATTCCTTTTAAAAGAACACTTTGGCTGCCCAGAGGAATTCCGGCATCGGAAAGCATATCACAGGCAATTTTAGAGCGTTTGGTAATCTCTTTAGGATGATTAAAATGTATGCTCATCCATATTGGTGAATATTTTTTTAACATATTTACCAGTTTTTCGGTAACCCGCTGCGGTAAGGTTACCGGAATACGTGTTCCGATTCTTAAAAATTCTACATGCGAAATAGAACGTATTTTTTTAATTAAATCCTCTATTTCTTCGTCTTCTAATATTAAAGGGTCTCCTCCTGAAATAAGCACATCTCTAATTTTACGGTTTTCTTTTATATATTCAACTGCCGCATCAAATTTTGTCTGAGGATTGGTTTCTTCCTGTCCATGCTCTCCAACCAAACGCCTTCTTGTACAATGCCGGCAATACATCGCACAATGATCAGTAGCTAATAATAAGACCCTGTCGGGATACCGATGAACTAAATGCGGTGCCGGAGAATCCCTGTCTTCCGCGCAAGGATCAACCATCTCATGAGGAGAGATAATCGATTCGCTGCTTACTGGTACTGCCTGGCGCCTGATAGGACAAATAGGATCTTCAGGATCCATCAAGGTTGCCCAATAAGGCGTAATCGCCATGGACAATCTTCCCTTGGCCTTATCTATCCCTTTCTCTTCTTCCACGGTTAATCTTATAATCTGCGACAATACTTCTCTTGAGCGAATTATGTTTTTTAACTGCCAATGCCAATCTTCCCAATCTAGGGGGTTAACGTCCTTGTAAATACCTATTTGCTGGTAATCACGCTGCCTCTTTGTGGAACGTAACTGGGTAATGGCCTCTGATTGCGATTTCTGATTTTCAACTGTCGTGACGTTATTATTTGTATTAATCAATTTATTCCTTTCTTTTACAAGCGCTCATTAATATCGCCTCGATAAGGTCTTCGTATTTCATACCGCCGGCATAAGCCATAAGCGGAAAATTTGATTCTTTAGGATCAAGCCCAGGCAGAGGATTTATCTCTAACACATATGGAATATTATCTTTACTCAAACGGATATCGGTACGTGAAATATCAAGGCAGCCAACCGCATGATGTGTTTTTAAAGCAACTTCTTTTACCCGCCTCTCAGTTTCCTTATCCAGCCGTGCCGGACAATGAAAAGTTGGCGTCAGGCCCAACTCATTATTTCCCTGATATTCTTTCATCCTCCAGGAATAAAAATATTCTCCGCTTTTTTCACAACTTGAAAAATCTATCTCTAAGACCGGCAGTATTGTGGTTTTACCGTTTTCCAAAACACCGACGGTTAATTCTTTACCCTCAATAAATTCTTCAACTAAAGCTTCGTGCCTATAACTAATTATCATTTCCTTAACTTTTTTGTACAACTGATCTTGCGTTCTTACGACGTTAGACGCGCTAATGCCTTTTCCCGAGCCTTCACAATTAGGTTTTACTATCAAGGGGAATTTCAAATCAGGCTTCATAGGCTCGTTACCCCTTCCAAAAACCTGATAATGCGGAGTAGGGATATTTTCTGCAAGTAAAATTTTTTTGGTAAGGGCCTTGTTTAAGGCAAGGGCCAAAGAAAATGTGTTTGAACCTGTGTAGGGAACATCAAGGTAGTCAAGGATAGCAGGTATTTCTGATTCGCGTAATTTTCCGGATTTACCTTCGGCAATATTAAAAACCATATCTACCTTGTTTTTCCTGAAATAGGAAAACAGGTTTAGGTATTCGGCTTCCAAAAGGTCTACCGTATGGCCTTTATCAGTAAGAGCTGTTGCAATGGCATTTATGGTTTCTTGGGAATCAAATTCCGAAAAATAATCCTGAGGTTTTGTCTCGTCCTTTTTCTTTAGGTTATAGGTTAAGGCTACTTTCATCCTATAAGGGCCCTTGGTTTAAATTGTGCCGCGTAAGCGCGACTTTTAATATTTTGCCGATAATCTGGTTATATGAAAGGCCAATTTCCTTTGCCACAAGCGGAAAGACATCTTCAGTTGAAAGAGATGGCAGCGGATTTATTTCTAAAACATAAATATTCCCATCGTTATCAACCCTAAAATCGATCCTGCCGAAATCACGGCATTCAACTGCATTGTAGGTTTTTATTGCCAACTCTGAAATTTTATTTTTTAAATCATTATTTATGCGCGCGGGGCAAATATACTCAAGCCTATTGGAAGTGATCCGGGAAAACGTATAAAATTTATCATTCAGTTTAAGTTTACCGTCGATCTTTATCTGAACAATCGGCAATGCCTCTGGCTGGCCGTTTCCGATTACCACTACGGTAAATTCCTGGCCAGAGATGAATTCCTCAACTAAAGCAGGCTGTTGATAAGTATTTATAATATATTCTGCTTGGGCTATCAACCCTTCAGTATTTTCTACGCGTGAATTTTCAGATAAACCTTTGGATGAGCCTTCAAAACGGGGTTTTACGATAAGTGGGAATTTTAGATGGTCAATATTTAATGATTCGGTATTTTTAATTTCAAAGAATTTTGGAGTAGGGATTTTTTCGGCAATAAAAACCTTTTTTGCCATCACCTTATCTAAAGTTAAGGCTAAGGTAAGGGCATCGGCACCGACAAAAGGAACCTTAGCCATTTCCAATAACATAGGGACTTGCGACTCCCTGTTTCTGCCGACTAAACCCTCTGAAACATTAAAAACAATATCAACATTAAGTTTATCAATTTTTTCTAGAAGGCTTAAGACATTGCCAATTCTTTTTACTTTATAACCTTGAGACTCAATTGCGCCTGCGATAACATCTATTGTTGAAGGATGGTCAAATTCCGCATTGGCATCCGGAGGATCACCAGCTTTAAATTTGTAATCTGTTTTTAAATCGTATGTTAATCCGACAGTTTTCATTATTTCATATGTTTGCTTAAAAAAATAAGGGCCTTCTAAAACTTATAGCCCTTAGCAACTCCTCCGACTTTTTACACTTTGTTTGACTGCCTCCTTAAAATTATTATATTCATTATATTTTTAACATAATGTATTGCCTTTGTCAAGATTTTTTTACTTTACTTCTCCGACGATAATAATACAATTATTCTGTATTTATTTTATTTTCTTACAATTCTTTCTTTTATTGCGTCTTTGAGGTATTGTAAATTTTTAAAAAACAGCCCGACAGATGCCGGCCTAAAAAGCAGGCACCAGCTCCATGCACAAAGATCATACAATAATATCGCAGGCCCATGTATGAGTAAGCCTGTTAATGATTCATTCTTTATGATTGCCAGATATCGGTTTTTGATCAAATCGACATGCAGTGTGTCGTTTAAATACACCCGGGCATAAGGTTTGTTTAGCCCCTTGGATAACCTTGCGGAAGCGCCGCGGGCATGATAACAAATAGCAGTTGGAACATAAAATCCCTTCCAACCTTTACGATGCGCCCTCCAGGCGATATCCAAGTCTTCATAAAAAAAATGGAAATCCGGGTCAAAATAATCTTTTTCTTTAACATCCTCGAGCATTTCTCTGCGATAAAATGCCGCAGCGCCGCATACACCAAAAATATGGCCCTTTTTTTCAAACTGCCCATCATCTCTTAGCCCATAACCTCTTTCTTTGGCAGTCCTATAAAAAGTTAAAAATAAACCTGTGCTGTCAATGGTCTTTACATCAGGCCGTAAAATCTTACCGCTTACCATGCCAAGGCGCGAATTAACCAAAAATCCCCTTAATGCTTCTTCAATAAATTTCCTATCCAGGGCCGCGTCGTCATTAAGGCAAAGGATAAAATTTCCTTTACTTAATTCAATACCTTTATTAAGCCCCTGGCAATAGGATAAACTTTTAGCGCCAGGATATACTTTAATAAGAGGATAATCTTGGCTTATTTTTTGCCTAAAATCACTTATCTGGGAATTGTCAATGACGATATTTTCTAGGTGGGGATAGGTTTGCTCTTTTAGAGAATCGAGGCACTGCCAGAGATAATCTTTTACTCCTGCAGTGACAATAATAATGCTGACAAGTTGATTTGACATTTTTTCCATTGTTGAATATAATTATAACATAATGGTTGTGCTTCTAATAAGCTTAATTTTTATCCGGCCTTTTATCTCTTCTTTAGCCTTTCCCTATCTCGGCGCTATCTACAATGAGGTATTTTTAATTTTTCTGCTTCTTTGGGTTTTCTTAAAGGGCGCTTCTATAGAAAAAAATAGCATTATTAAATTTCCTTTGGCTTTCTTTATTCTTGCCCTTATATCTTCTGTATTTTTTTCAACAAACCGCCTTAAAAGCCTTTATGAACTTTTTACCTGTTTAACCGGCCTGTTCTTATTTATTATCACACTAAATCTTACGCCAAAAAATAAGCTGCGTTTAATTAACGCGGTTGTTTATAGCGGCTTAATAATCAGTTTACTGGCCATATACCAGTATTTTTTTGGATTTCGTCATTTGTTAGATTACATACTTAAGGAAAAAATCGTCGATAATTTTGCCATGGATTACATCGCGCAAAAAAGAGTTTACTTTCCTTTTATCACGCCTAATGCCCTAGGAGGATATCTTGCTATGATTATACTGCTTATGTTTACCCGTAAAACAAAGGTATGGTTAATTATTCCTTTATTTGCCGCGTTATTACTTACAAAATCCATGGGTGCTTTTTTAAGCGTATCCTTAGGTTTAATTATTTTTTTATCCCTGCAAGGCAAACTAAAAAAGAAGACGATCATTTTATTCTGCGGCTTATTGGTAATCGGAGCCCTTGTTTTCTTTATAAGGTCAACCTCGGAAAAAGATTATATGCGGCCTTTATTTTCAGCGGTAATGAGGCTGGATTATTGGAAAGGCGCTTTTAATATGATTGCGGCTCATCCGTTTGTGGGAGTGGGATTAGGAAATTTTAACCTTAATCAAACACGTTATGCCCATAATTCGTATCTTCAGATTTGGGCGGAGATAGGGACATTAGGAATTATTTCATTTCTTTGGCTAGTTTGGTCTTTTTTGAAATCTGGTTTTTCAAATATCGCCGTGGCCCTGGATAAAAAATTATTGGCAGGTTTAATTGCGGCTTTTGCGGCATTCTTAATAAGTAATTTTTTTGATTTTAGTTTTTACCTGCCGGAAATTGTGTTTATCTGGTGGGTAATTACCGGCTGCCTGATAACAATTAAAAAACCTACACCTTAAAATATCATCCCTTGTTGCGTAAATATCTCCTAAATCAGCTTGATTATCGTTGTTTAAAATTAACAAGATCCTGAATATTAATTTCACCTAACTCTTATACTAACCTTCCCGCTAGTGAGGCTTAAGCAAATCGAGAAAACGATAACTATTCATAAACCATAATGGATTCTCTTTCAAAATACAAATTAGGGGCTTAAACACATTGGCGCCATTCAAATAGAATTTTTTCATAGCATACCGGCACCAAGCTTCAATTTCATCTGTGCTAAATTCACATACCCTATCATGACTATATAAACGCTCAAGCGCAGTTAATGGTTCTATCCCTAAAGGATTATAATTAACAAGATGCGGCTTAACCTTCTTAACATATTGAATGTTTTCGAGAATGCTATCGCGCGACTCTCCGGGGAGGCCAAGGATAAACTCCAAAACCACAAAAATCTTATTTTTTTTTACAATATTGATAATATTTTCAACAGCTATAGGCTCACTAACAGGCCTGCTTATTTTTTTTAATATGCCGGCGTTCGTAGATGGCAAACCGAGATGAATAAAATTACAACCCGCTTTTTTCATTAAAGAAATTATCTCTTCCAATTTATTATCAGGAAATGCCCGAGGGTAAAAGTTACACATCCAGCCTACATTGTAATTCTTTCTTATTAATGCAAAACAAAACTCTTCCATCCATTCATATTGGCATCCGAATATATCATCTCTAAAAATAATATATCTCACGCCATAATGTTTCACAACATGTTCAACTTCTTTAATTACATTATCGACAGACCGGAAGCGATATGTATCCTGCCACCAGCAATGAGAAAAACAATATATACAACGGTAAGGGCACCCCCGCGATGCCATCATTACTGCGTATGGCCTTTTAAGCATAGGGAGATAGTGATCGTTATAGTATCTCATAGTAATTTTGTCTCTTGATGGAAATGGAATTTCATCTAAATTGGCGATCAATTGTCGCGATGTATTGGTTTTTATTATACCGTCACTACTATAAGAAATTCCTTTTATATCTTCAAGATGTATACGCCCACTTACATAATCAACGATATCTACTACAACCTCCTCTCCTTCTCCATGGCAGACTATATCGTAGCCGTTTTCTATAAGCTTTTTTGCTTCAATCGAACCGGGGCCACCCACAACTAATAATGTATCACATTCATCTCTTATCGCTCGTGCATATTGTATTAATTTATCTACAAGCAATCGATTCGAATAAAACCCTACAAAAAGATATTTACTTGTTTTTATTGTCCCTATCAAATCTTTCAGAGAAAATCCAGATATTGATTGATCTATTATCTCTGAATCTACTTCTCCTTCTTTAAGAACAGCGCTTAAATATTCTAAACTAAGCCTCGCATTTTTTGCAGAGACATATTTTCGCAACGCATAAGGAGAAAGTTCTTCCGAATCCACAAACGCTAAATATACTAATAACACTTTCATCAAATCACACCTTATCTATATATAAACGGTTTCCTATCGCAGCTGCCTTATCCGCACACCCTTCTCCTGTGCATTGATATCCCGTTTGGACAACGGGACTTATGGAAGCTATATAAAAGTTTACTTTTAACTCTATAGAGAATGTGGTGTCTATTTCGCCTTCTTTTTCATCGCCGATCCTCCTCATTATAAAATATATGAAGATCGCTACAATGATTTATTCCGGTAGCAATAACTGTGAATAAGACTATGGAATAGAGATTTACAAATTATAGTAAAAATTATTATTACCCAGGATAGTTTTTTCCCTCGTTCTGATTGCTCGCAATCAGGGCGGCTCCAATTGCACCGTTAAATTGAGGATTTCGGGCAATATGAATATCCATCATTATTTCATCTTCAAAAGCCGCAATAAGTCCAGAATTAAGAGCGCCTCCGCCTGTTAGGAGTATTTCGGGTTCCAGTCCAACTCTCCTAGCCATAACACAGATTCGCTTGGCTAAAGACTTATGTATCCCAGCAATTATATCCGCTCTATTTTTCCCTCTGGCGAGCAGCGATATTACCTCTGATTCTGCGAATACGGTGCATAGACTGTTAATTTGGCATGAGGTTTTTGCCTGAAGCGAAAGAGGGCCAATTTTGTCAATTGTTGTCTCAAGGGTCCGGGCAAGAACTTCTATATAACGACCCGTGCCTGCCGCGCATTTGTCATTCATAACAAAATTCTTGACTTCTCTTTCTTCGTTAAGTATTATAACCTTACAGTCTTGGCCTCCAACATCGATAATTGTCCTAATCTTTGCTCCATCCGGAGCCGTAAACATCGCCCCTTTTGCATGCGCTTTTATCTCCGTTACCGTTTCATCTGCAATATCAATAATTCTCCTGCCATAGCCCGTGGAAACAATTGAAACAACATCTGATCTTGACATACGAAGTTCGTTCAATAGGCTGTTAAATAAATCTTTAACTGTTTTACGGCTGGCTATCCCACTGGGCGCAATCTTATATCCACGCAAGATATTGTTATTTATAATAGCTATCTTGATAAAAGTTGATCCTGCATCAATACCTACATAATGTCCCATTTAGTTACCTCTTTTCCCTCTTTTTTGTTTGTATCATTTCTATAAATGCCTCTATCCGTGTTCTTAGTTGCTCTACATCTTCCGGGCTATAGTCAGTCTCTATTCGAAGTACGGGAATACCTTTCTCTTTCATTGAATTATCTATACTGATTAGTTCGAAATCATAAATTATACACCCTTTCAGAACACAATACAGTATGCCGTCGATCCTAAACTCTTCAATCATACGAAGTAACTTATAAGCCCTGTCGTCGTTAGGAGAAAATGAGGGACAGGTGCAAGGCATGATGCATCGAGAAGCAATTCCGCGCATCATGTCGATCATCGAGTCTTCAACTATCCCAACAGGATCATAAAGATAACGATCACCCATACATGTCTCATCAGCTACCACCACGGCTCCCATTTTTTCAACTAAAGATAAAATCTTCCAGTTAGGAAATATTGAAGGTGAACCAGCAAGTAATATGCGTGGTACATGATTACGAGTAATAAACTCCCCCTTATCTTGTCGCTTTTTCAATTCATTATTTAATTTACCCATAGCCTCTACCCACTTATCAACCGTATCGTAACTATAAGCATTGCTTGCAAGCATAGATGCTCTCCCCGAAATTACTGGTAGAGATAATTTTTTAGTCTCATAGAGTTTATGCGCTTGATATTGAGCATGGCATATCGTTTGGATTGAGCCCCTTAAAGTTTTTCGACTTATTTTTTTACCTGTAAATTTCTCAATATTCTTTTTTAATGCATATAGATGACTAAGCCACTGTAATCTTGAACTTTCGGTTTCCTTGATATGTGGAACTTCGAGCATCCAAACTTCTTTAAAATCGCGGAGCACTTCACCCAATTTTCTCTTTCCATCACAGGTAGTTGGAACTATGACAACATCACACATTTGATAAATAAAGGGAATATTCAAAGATGTAAACCCGGCAGAGGCTTTTACTACAGGACATGCATCACGTGGCACTAAATCCTCTCCAGCACAGGATGCTTCATAGCTTCCCGCACAAAGACGAATAGGTATGGCACCCGCCGCATAGATAAGTTCTTCAGGAGACATAATGCAATACGTACCTATTATCTTTTTGTTTTCCTGGCTCTTTTTGCGAGGCGGGTTTCCATATGCCATTCGATTATGTACAAAAATATCTCTCATTAAATTGATAAAGTAGTGCATACTTTGTGGCAACTGAGAATCTCCCTCTAATTCAGTAAGAATTGCTTCTGCTGAACTTGCAATATCACGAGAAAAGAGGGTTTTCTGTCTTTCTTGATTATCACACTCGTACTTTTTGTTTATTCCATCATTCATTTTTTATTTTTCCATTGGACAGGAAGTCCTGATTTAACATTTTGTCTGGCGAAGAAACCCGCCCTATTTGATTTATAAATCGTTTTACCAAGAAATGTAATTAGTAATGCGTTATCTTCAGGACAATTCTCTATGCATCGAAAACAGAGAATGCAGTCTCCGAAAGTTACATTTTCTCTTTTTCGTTCCTGATAAACCTCTTTTATCTCCAAAGGACAGACATTGTAGCATACCTGACATCTAGTACATTTTTGACAACTCTTCTTTAGTTTCAGGAAACTTATTCTTCTGAAAAAACCAAGAACTAACCCCATAGGGCAATAAGCACACCAAAATCGCCTTTTTGTCAAGGAACCAATGATGGTAGCCATCGCTATGGTGAGACCTAGAACCGTCATTGTAGTGGTGATTATACTTTTAAAATCAACGCTTGTCTCATTGAAATTTCCAGCAAAGAGAGGCAAGATATATCTTGCTGGACACAATTGGCAAAAAGGCTCAATGGGTTCTTTTGCAATACTTCTACTTGTAAAAAAAAGAAGAATCGAGAGAGGCGCAAACATAGCGATGAACAAAAAAATCCACTTTATCGGCGCAAGACGTGCCTTAAGCTTTTCAGAAAAGGTTATGTAACCCGCGTGAAATTTTCTCCTGATAATGTCTAAAATATCCATAAATAAGCCAAACGGACAGATCCAACCGCACCATGCTTTGCCTATGATAATGATTAAAAGGCAGAAATAAAGAAGAGCCGGCCTTGATAACCTTATAGTATACATAGGCTCTTCGTAGCTGCTAAGGTAATGTTGGAATGACCAAAGAAAACATTCTCCTCCTCCCGTTTCAATATACCGACATGAGAACGTGGGGAGAA
Source organism: Candidatus Omnitrophota bacterium (assembly GCA_043807505.1). GTDB lineage: Bacteria > Omnitrophota > Gorgyraeia > Gygaellales > Profunditerraquicolaceae > JAZDFW01. The sequence continues at coordinate 21,775 of JAZDFW010000067.1, forward strand.
AATCGCCTAGTAAAAGGCCTTTTAATCCTCCGTAAGTCAGTGCCAAAAATGCCACAGTAAGGACTATCCATCTAAAATGTGAAATTTTCATATCTTAATCTTTTCTGACTCTATGTTTATCAAATTTGACTATGCTTTCTTTATCGAGCTTTTTCTTGCGGTAAATCGCTAAAATGACAACGATGATAAGAAATCCTATTCCTGAAATAGCCATAAGATTAAATCCTTTTATTTTGCTTTTCCATTCTGGTGGAGACATTTGTACATTCATCCATAGAGAAGCACAGTGATATTCTGAGGCGTAATGGATCCCGTTATATTCCCCCATGATTGGCTCTTTATGAAGAACTACGTAGAGATATTTCTCTACAGGCATCCAGAGTTGTTTACTTTTTAGTTTGCTCTCAAGAGGAGTAACAGATATTACGCCTAAAGAATCGGTGATTGCTGTTTTTTTCCAGCCGCTTTCAGTCAAAATGCTTACCTTCGCATTCACAAGCGGACGTCCTTTGTAGAGTACTTGCATTTTGTGCTCCTCGAGCGCTTTTTGATTGGTCGCTATGCACATTTCATCTATTCTCTCATCTAAATCAGGGATAAACGGTCCTATCTCTAAAGCCATCTTCTCGGCATTCCTGAAGAACACATCCGGGTTTTTACCCCTATCGCCATCACGCTTGCAGCGATGCACAAAACAATTCGAATAGAAATGAATTCTTTCTTTTACACCATCGGCATCAAAATCCATTATCCCTGCATCCAAATGAACGCCAACAATGTAAAAACCGTTGAATTGTGCGAAATTTTTTTCAGGGGGAAATTTTAATGCAATAGTACCTCGTTCGGGATATAAGCTGATACTTGATATGGTATTATCGGGGCTCCTGATCCAGCCCTTGGCATTATTGACTACAACTGACTGACTAAGAATGCTTTTCTTCTCTTCAGCCGATGGGAATTTACCCCAACGCAGTAATAGCGTTTTGGGATTCCCCATAGCAGTAATCTTTTCGTTAAGCTCCCACCAAATTACCTCGGCTGGCTCTGCTCTTACAGCAGAGCCGCTTATCATAAGCAATAATAGTATAATCCGTATCTTTTTATTCATTTTGAAATTTTGCTTACAAGAAAATCGCTTTCAGCAATAACTCCAATGAGCGATTTTCAGTGGTTAGGAAAGTTTTATACTTTCCTATACCGTAAAAAATTGTAACATATAATAAATATTTTTGAAAGACAAAATGCATTCAATACAAACCTACTACAACCGTTTACTGACCGGTTACGATTTAGGGGAAAGTGAGAATATAAAAACAGAGCATCTTTCGGAAGCGATACAATACAGAAGTTTGGACAGGGAATTCTTTCTTTAAATCAAATAATTGTTTGAGTTTTTCTCAGGTAAATAAAAGCAAATAGCAGCTCATACAAGTCAATACCAATGCACATTAAAATAACCCCCTCTTAACCTTAATAAATTTTGCAAACAAATGCGG
>JAZDFW010000068.1:0-2322 GCA_043807505.1 Candidatus Omnitrophota bacterium
GTAGTCTTTCAGGATACTCTCTTTGCCTTGGGCAACAATTTCTACTCTGCCATCCGCTAAATTCCTTACCCAGCCCTTAACCTCAAGTTTATCTGCAATGCTTACGGCAGTAAATCTAAACCCCACGCCTTGCACTGAACCAGAATAAAAAATATGTACCTGTTTAAGGCAAGTTAACATAAAATTTCCTTATTTAATTATACATGGATTTGTTGAATTTTTGAAGGATTTTTTGCCTATTGCGGCAGCTTTAACTCAAAAGTTCTATTACCCATCCCTAAATGCACTTTATCTTTAAATATTTTTATTACCTTGAACTGGCCAATCGAACCACCTTCTCCAACAACAGAATCATTAATTAATGCTTGGGGGTTTTGTGCGTCCCAAATAATACCGGAAAGCCTTAAGTCAACAACCTCTTCTTTTCCCGAATAAATCTTACCGGAAAAGGGATCCCTAACCCATTGCACATCATAATCTTTAACTGATAGGTTAAGAGGAGATTTTAGTGACTGCTGGAGTTGCACCACAACAGAAATCGCCTGCAATAATTTAAAATAATCTACGAAGACAGCATACAGAGCCTATCGTATATTCAAAACCAACAGGTAAAATTTTGCCCAAAAATGAATATCGTAAAATTCAAAATTTAGATGCTCTTTCGCCTTTAAATCTAGCTGTTAGGTGTTTTTCCACAATAAAATTAATCTCTTCTGGAAAACGTTTGACCTCTTGTTGTATTAATCTTGATCCGTCTAAAGAATTATCTAATTTAAGTTCTCCGTACATCAATTCATACATATAAATTAAGCCATCGGCTAACTTATATATAACCGGCTTACCTAAAACAAACCATTTACCATAACACAAACCAGAATACGTTTCACCTTGTTCGGTATAGGCTGATAAAGTGTTTCCTTTCTGTCGAATCTCGATTATCCCTAATATTGGGTTTGCGTAAGCTAACCTCATTTTCTCTGCGTCTTCTGGTTTTTTGGAAGGACCTTTGAAATTTATTATTTCATCTGCTTTTGTTTCCCAAATTCCATCAAAGGGAGCCTGTCTTAACTTAATATCTGTTGTAGTATTGGAGTTGATTAAAGACATTAATAATTTTACCTTACGTAGTTCGAACTCATACTTTTCTTTTATTGTTGATTCCTCAGTGTCGGGTGTCCTGGCAATAATGAACTCGTAGTTTTTTGCTGCCTCTTCTAATTTTCCCGTTGCACAATAAATATTAACAATGGCTTTACGGAATATGATATCCTCAGGGTATTTTAAAATTGCGTTCTCTAATAGAGAAGTTGCTTCTGGGAGGCCTTCCTGCTGATAGTAAATTTCATATAGATAAAGAATTGCGTCCTTACGGTCGGGTTTTAAATCTAAAGCTTGTTGAAGTTCAAAAATAGATTTTTGATTTGCTACATATCTATCTTCTTTGCCCTTTACTATCTCTCCTTCTTTAGTTATCACTTTAGACAATGGAGTGAAGGAAGCCTTAAATTTATAGACTCTGCCTAGATAATAGTGCATATCTGAATCTTTATAGTTTTCACTTACTGCCTTCTCATAAGCTGAAAGGGCATTAAGAAAGTTTATATTATCTATTACACCCCTCTCGTATAAATACCATTTATCTACTTCCGGAGTTCCTCGCATATTTGCAACCTTATCAAAAATTTCAAGCGCTTTAGGTAAATCTTTGTTTGTTAAAGAGTCTACCCCTTCCCGAAAAAGTTTTTCAACTTCACCAGCAAAAGAGATTGAACTAATAAATATAATAATACTAAGAAGTGATATAATTTTAATCAACTTCCTGATCACCTTAATTCCTCCTCATTTATGCTACCAAATTAGCATATTTTGCGAAGTGCTCCTGTATATCATCAGGCGTTGAGAATGTAAATAAAAAATCGTAAATAGTCATTCATAGAAAGAATACGCAAAGTCAAAACTGGTCGGGGAGGGCGGACTTGAACCGCCGACCTTTTGGTCCCGAACCAAACGCTCTAGCCAAACTGAGCCACTCCCCGTTAATCTTTTTGTCTTCGTGGCGAATCCGCCAATGCCTTGTGGCGAAGAGCCACTTCCCGATGCTGACTTAAGAAACATTATAACAAAAAATTAGGGATTAGCAACGATTTAACTATAAGAACGAGTTGGTCTTGATGCTTTGGCAAGGATATCGAATTCAATATTTACTTTATCTGAGGCTCCTTTAAAACTTAAAGTAGTATTTTCCAAAGTGTGCGGGATAATATATACAAAAAAGGTATTTGATTTTTTATCCGCAATAGTTAAGCTGATGCCATCAACAGC
>JAZDFW010000069.1:0-2449 GCA_043807505.1 Candidatus Omnitrophota bacterium
ACGCGCAAAGCCGTAAGCATTAGCGTAGAAGATGCAAGAGCAGGCTGGTAAAATAAAATAGGGGTATAATATAAAAAAAGGAACAGAAAAATTGAAGTGGAAATTTAAAAAATTTTTAGTCAAACTGCTGCGTTTAAATAATACTCCTTCTGAGATTGCGTTAGGGGCTGCAATAGGAGTCTTTATTGCGATTTTGCCGGTTTACGGATTACACACAATTTTAGTTATCATTGCCGCAATAATCATTCGCCCAGCTAATAAAATTGCCATGTTGTTGGGGACAAATATCTCGCTTCCTCCAACCTTGCCATTTATTACTTGGACGGGTTATGATATTGGCAGGTTTTTTTTAAAGGGTGATTATCCGCCTTTGACCTGGTCGGATTTTACGAATGTTACATTCAAAAAAATAATCAATTATTATCCACCCCTATTTTTGGGAAGCATAATTTTGGGCATTATTTGCGCGGCAGTATTCTATTTTCTCACTTATTTTATTGTAAAAAAACTAAAAGACAGGAAAAAGCAGCTTAAAGAGAGGTAAGGCTTGCAAATAAGAAAATTTGAATCTAAAGACAGGAAAGGAGTAAGACAAATTGCTCATGATACTGCTTTTATGGGGGAGCCTGCTTCGGTATTTTTTGATGGCCAGGAAATTATTAGCGATGCCCTGAGTTTATATTTTACGGATTATGAGCCGGAATCGTGCTTTGTTGCTCAAGTCAATCAAGAAGTGGCAGGTTATCTATTTGGAGCAAGAAATATGGCTGCTGCAGAAAAACTGATTAGTAAAAAAATCATGCCCCGTCTATTTTGGTCGGCTTTAACGAGCAGTGTATTATTAAAAAAGAAAAATATTATATTTATTTTCAAAGTATTATTAAGCCTGATAAAAGGTGAATTTGTGGCCCCTGATTTTAAAAAAATGTATCCGGCTATATTGCATATAAATATAAAAGATGGGTATCGGAATTTAGGCATAGGCGCGAAGTTAATCGGCGCCTATTTAGAATACCTGAAAAAAGAAAAAATTACCGGGGTTCATCTGGCAACGATGTCTAAAGAGGCTGGTAATTTTTTTACAAAGCAAGGTTTTCAATTACTATATGAAGCTAAAAGGTCATATTTTAGCCATATCCTGCATAAAGATGTCCCTCTTTTGTTTTACGGTAGACGGCTGTATATAAGTATTTGTAAATAAAGAATATACAGATATAATCTTTTTTTGTGGGGTACAGCTGAATATGTCTTGAGTGAAAATTATGGGAAGTATTAATTGCATAAGTTATTGTTATTGTTGTAGTTCTATACAGCGTTTATTAGGCACCGGCATAGCCGCGCTAATTACTTTTTTTGCCGGATGGGCAGTGAGAGTTTCTTTATTGTCCGTAATTCTTGCAACGACATTTTCTCTGGCTATAGGGATAATATTCGGGCTTTGGCCGGCGCAGAAAGCCTCCTTGCTTGATCCTATCGAAGCATTACGTTATGAATAAGCCTAGGCCGAGACACCCCAAGAAAACAAGAATAATGATTTTTATTGAGAAATAAATTTTCCGTGATAAAATATGACATAAAATGTAATAAGAAAGGTTTTCCATAAAAGAATTATCTGGGCTTATACTAATCTGAGGTGTGATTTGAGTAAGCGAGCATTAGTTAAAGAATACGCGCAGAAGCACCGGTATTTTACTCTTGACAAAGTGGTGAAAGTGTCCGGGATTAGCAAGCAGCTTGCCAAGAATTATCTTCAAGAGTTGAAGCAGAGCGAAATAATTTTCTCCGCAGGCAGAGGGGTATATAGTTCTGTCGCGAAAGAATTTCGACATGTGGAGAAAAGCCGCGTGGTCGAGATCCGCCAACTTTTGAAAAAACAATACCCTGATCTTGATTTCCTTATTTGGAATACTCTGTATTTTCAACCCTATTATCATCATCAGCAAACGCACAATATTACTTTTGTTGAGGTAGAAGCGGATGCGATTCGCCCTGTCGCTGACAGGATATCGCGCGATTACCGGTTTGTAATGGTTGAAAAGGCTAGCCGGGTGGAGCCTAAGGATTTTGACATTACGCGTGATCCGATCGTTGTTAGGCTGCTGATCAAGGGTTCGCCTCGGAAAGGGCACACGCCTACTCTTGAAAAGATGCTGGTAGATCTCTATGTGATCAAAGACAAGTACAGAACGATGCCGGACGGCGATTACTGGGAGTTGTGGCGCAGTATCGATGGGTTGTTCAGGATCAATATCGGGGATCTGATTGCCTATGCTAGGTGTCGTAGGTACTTCCGTGATATAATCTCGCAACTAATTGATAATATTGGACTTAATAATGTTACCTTTGGAGCATATATAAAATATGCGGCTAAAGTAATACCTAATAAGGATATTCATGACAAAGCAAATACCTGATCGCAACCGGATTGAATCTTTACGAAAAGAGCTGG
>JAZDFW010000070.1:0-6697 GCA_043807505.1 Candidatus Omnitrophota bacterium
TCTTTGATAAAGCAAAGAATTTTAAATCAGAATATATGTCAAAAATAGAAGCCGATTGTTCAAAGGGCCTCTCTGGAATAGAAGTTTTTTTGAAGGCATCGGGTATAAGGGAATCTGCGTTGGAAGAAAGAAAAATTATTAAAAATATTTCTCAAGTTGTCTCTAAAAGAGGGGCACGGATCAGCGCTGCAGCAATAGCTGCCGTAGTGAAAAGAAAAGACCCGCGTCTTTTAAAGAAACACACCATTGCTGTAGATGGAAGTGTTTACCAAAAGCATCCGCATTTTGCAACAAATATAAAATCTACACTTAAAGAGATCTTTGGAGCGAAGGCCTCAAGGATTAATTTAGTATTAACTAAAGATGGCTCTGGCCGTGGCGCAGCTATCACAGCCGCAACAGCATTAATTATGTTTTTTTTAGCCGTATCAATTTCATCTGCCGCTCCTTGTTATGGGACAAGTTTGCCTCAAAAGCACAAACTTTCCGTTGGGCTTGAATCTTACGCTCTTTTTAAAAGATACTTAGAAGACAACCTGGGAATAATGCGCAGCCAGCAACAGTTTTACGCTATGTCATTCGGAGTTTTTGATTGGTTCTCTATAGATTTAAAAGCCGGCACAGGCAATATCAAACAGCGCTTACAATCAGGAGACAAAATTAGTTATCTCACGGGTTTTGCCGGCGGTTATGGCCTGCGCCTGAAATTCTTCGACAAAAACAATATGAAGGCAGTTTTAGGTTTTCAACATATCAGTGTGCATCCTAAAAGTAAACATTTAGGCAGCGTAAAAAATAAAGCGATTTTGGATGATTGGCAGTGGTCTTTATTGGGTTCTTATAGTTTTAAGAGAATTACTCCTTACGTAGGGACACGCTGGTCAAGGGTTGATTACATTCATTGGGTGGCTGATCAAAGGAAGCGCTGGATGTCGGATTTTTCAAAAAGTGTCGGGCTTATTTATGGCCTCGACTTTTTTCTTACAAAAAACATTTGTCTTAATTTAGAAGGCTCGTCTTTCGACAGTGATGCCTTGGCTTGCCGTTTAAGCTATGATTTTTAATTGTTTTTAGAACATGATTAATAAAACAAGATTAATAAAACTTACGCAAGAATTAATTCGCATAGATTCACAAAATCCCGGCGGGACTGAATTTGAAATTGCGCGTTTTGTAAAAAGATACTTAGAAAATTTAGGATTAAAGCCAAAAATTTATGAGTTTTCTAAAAATCGCTCCAATTGTATTGCTGTTTTAAAGGGAAAAAATAGTCTGCATTCACTGCTTATTACCCCGCATCTGGATACGGTACCAGCGGGCAATAAATGGACTATTGCCCCTTTTAAAGGGTTAATTAAAAAAAATAGGCTTTATGGTTTAGGCGCAACTGATTGTAAAAGTAATTTGGCAGCAAGCTTGGAAGTAATCAGGAGTTTAGTTGAGGAAAGGTGTGTACTTAATTACAATTTAATTTTTGCCGCAACAGCTGACGAAGAATGTGGTTCAGCCTTAGGGCTTGAGGCATTATTAAAGAAAGGTATTTTAAAGCCGGATGCTGCCTTGGTGCTAGATGCCGATGATTTCAGTATTGTTGTATCGCAAAAAGGGTTAATACACCTAAAGATAAGGCTGGAAGGCAGGCGCGCTCACGGCGCCTACCCGTGGTTAGGCGTTAATGCTATTGATATCGCGTTGAAGGTAATTAAAAAAATTAAAAATTATCGGTTTAGTTATAACAAAAACAAATACCTGAAGGGCCCCACGATAAATATCGGAACCATTAAAGGAGGAGATAAAGTTAACATCGTCGCTGATTGGTGTGAATTTGAATTGGACATCCGTTTCTTGCCGAAAGATTCATCAAAAAAAATTTTACGCGGCATATCGCGGATTATTAAAAATAATTCAGGCAAGGGGCATGTAGAGATAGAGGGGATACAGGAGCCGTTTAGCATTGATACAAGGCATCCATTGGTAAAATATTTAGCGCAAGCCATGAAAAAGGCCGGGGTAAAGCCGGTGATAGAAGGATCAGAGGGTGCGACTACCATTTCATTTTTTCAAGGATGCGGTATTTCTTCTATTGCAACAGGATTTGGAACTTCAGGCTGCGCTCATATTGCAGATGAGTTTGTCGAAATAGATAATCTCTATAAAGGCGCGCGCCTGCTCGAAGGATTTTTAAAAAACTATAGTTTTGTTTAATGAAAAAAAGGGGATTATTATGGAAGAAATAAAAATAAATAAAAAACCTAAGCTTAAAAAACCTTATCTTATTGTTGCCTGGCCCGGCATGGGAGAAGTGGCATTCAAGGCAGCAAGTTATCTGGTCGGGAAATTACCGGGAATAGAATTTGCTCAAGTTGCGCCGCAGGAATTCTTTTATCTTACCGGCAGCATTGTTCAGGAAGGAATCCTGAAGACCCCGGAGTTACCGTCCGGAAAATTTTATTATTACAAGAATAAAACAGGAAGAAACGATTTGGTGATTTTTATCAGCAATGCCCAGCCGGATTTGGCAAAGGCAGAAAGTTATTGCAAAAAAATTATTTCCTTTGCCGCAAGCCTCAAGGTAGAAACGGTGATTAGTTTGGCAGCAATGCCTCAAGCAGTTGATCACATGCATGCTGTAAATGTCTGGTTTGCCTCAACTACCAAAGAGCTTAATAATAGCCTGGCGAAATTTAACTTGAATCTTTTATCAGAAGGCCAGATCAGCGGTATGAACGGTTTATTTTTAGGGATCGCAAAACAAGCCGGGCTTGACGGATTTTGTTTGCTTAGCGAAATCCCGCTTTATACTATTCAAATTGATAATCCTAAGGCAGTGCATGCAGTGTTGGATGTGGTGGCTAAAATATTAAATATCAAAATAGATTTTTCTGTTTTGATTGAGCAGGCTCATGTAATGGAAGAAGAGATTAATAAACTCCTGGATTATCTTAAGCTCAATACCGCAAGGCCTGTGCCAATCAGTGAAGAAGATATTGAAAAAATAAAGAAATCTTTAAGCCTGATAACCAAATTGCCGCTTTCTATTAAAGAAAAGATTGAACAGCTTTTCGGTGCCGCTAAAACAGATATCTCAAGAGCCAATGAGTTAAAGGTAGAGCTTGATAAATGGAATGTGTATAAAGAATATGAAGACAGGTTTCTCGATTTATTCAAGAAAAAGGAATCAAATAATAACTGATGAAAGAAAATCGCATTACTACACTTATCTTTGATTTAGGCAATTGTTTAGTGGATTTTGACCACAAAATAGCCGCAAACAGGATTAAGGAATTTACCGATAAATCCATACAAGAGATATTCAATCTTTTTTTTGATTCGGGAATTACCGGTATTTTTGAAGAAGGCAAAATTTCTCCTGAAGGGTTTTTCTTAGAGGTAAAAGCATTATTGAATGCAAAAATCACCTATGAGCAATTCCTCCCGATATGGAATGAAATATTTGTTTTAAGCCAAAAAAATAAAGACTTATATATTTTGGCTAAAGCATTAAAAAAGGATTATAAGCTGGCGGTTTTATCGAATATCAATATTTTGCATTTCGAATACATTGAAAAAAATTTCTCTATTCTTGATGTATTTGACAACGTAATTACTTCTTATCAGCTAAGAGTAAGAAAACCCCAAGTTGAGATTTACCATAAAACATTGGAAATATTAAATACTCCTGCAGAGTGTGCCTTCTATACCGATGACCGGCCAGAACTTATTAAAGCAGCCAGCCAACTTGGGATTAAGGCATTTGTTTTCGTGGGCGTAGAACAGTTAAAAAAGGATTTATTAAAATCAGGGATAAACATTAGTTTAATTTCTTCATATGCTTACTAAAAAAATACTTCTTTCACACGGTAATGGCGGTATCTTGATGCATAAGTTGATCAAAGATGTATTATTTAAAAAATTAAATAATCCTATCTTGAAAGAGCTTTCTGATAGCGCTTCTATCGGGTACAAGGAGAAAATTGCTTTTACCACCGATTCTTTTGTGGTCAGCCCTTTGACTTTTGCCGGAGGCGATATCGGAAAACTCAGCGTTTGCGGAACAGTCAATGATTTAGTGATGCTTGGAGCAGAGCCGGAATATCTTTCCTTAGGATTAATTATCGAAGAAGGGTTAGAAAAACATATTCTAGAAGGCATAGTCAGCTCTATTGCTTTAAATGCCAAGAAGGCTGGTGTTTGGGTAGTAACCGGCGACTTAAAGGTGGTAGAACATGGCGCCTGCGATAAGATTTTCATTAATACTTCCGGCATCGGAAGAATTATAAAAAACAAAAAGTTTGCAATAAAAAATATAAAACCTCAGGATAAAATAATAATTACCGGGAACATCGGCCAACACGGATTAGCAGTTTTAGCAAAAAGAAAAGATTTAGGTTTAAAATTCAATATAAAAAGTGATTGTGCCGCGTTAAATGGGTTACTTATCCCGATAATAAAAAAGACAAACGCAATTAGATTCATGCGTGACCCGACTAGGGGCGGGATAGCAACTACATTGAATGAAATTGCCCAGGGAAGGAATTTAGGGATTATTATTAATGAAAAAGAAATCCCTATTTCTTCCAAGGTAAAAGCGGCTTGTGAGTTATTAGGAATTGACCCGCTCTATATTGCCAATGAGGGTATCGCAATATTAGTGGTAGACAAAGACAGCGCAAATAAAATATTAAGTTTATTGAGAATTCATCCTCTAGGGAAAAATTCCCGGATAATAGGCGTGGTTGAAAACAAGTTAAAAGGATACGTTGTATTAAATACCGCAGTCGGCACGCAGCGCATTGTAGAAATGCTTACTTCTGAACCTCTGCCGAGAATCTGTTAATGAAGACCGACAAATATCAAAAAAGATTTTACCGTAACCGGGTTAGAAAAAATGATTTGCACCTGGCTCAAGTTTCAGTAAAAGAAACCGATTTATTGGTTTCGACGGATAAGCCAGTTGATAAAAAATTCCTCCGGGAAAGAATTAATTTTTACCGCGGGCAAATTGAAAGCTATATTGCCAAAGACAACAAATTTTTAACCAGCCTTAAGCCAATTTCGGTAGAGTTAAAAGCGCCTCTGGTTGTCCGGGAAATGAGTAAGGCTGCCAGATCTGCTAATGTCGGGCCGATGGCAGCTGTGGCAGGAGCGATTGCGCAATTCTTAGGAAAGGATTTATTAAGGAGGGGGTTTAAGGAAGTCATTATTGAAAATGGCGGGGATATTTTTTTAAAAACAAATAAAAAGCGAGTAATAGGAATTTATACGGGCCAACAAAAGTTTTTTAAAGACATTTGTTTAGTTATAGAGCCTTCTATCGTACCTCTTGGGATATGCACTTCTTCCGGGACCGTGGGGCATTCTTTAAGTTTTGGCTGCGCCGATAGCGTAATTATTCTCTCCAAAAATACTCTTTTAGCCGATTCAGCAGCTACTGCTACAGGTAATCTTGTCAAGTCAAAGTTTGATTTACAAAAGGCGTTAAATTTTGCCAAATCCATAAAGGGCATAGAAGCGGTTGTAATTATAATTAAGGACAGCTTGATTAGCTGGGGCAAGGTTAAATTCGGCAAACGTAAATTTTGATATGCGCAAAATTAATATCCTTTATGTAATAACTAAGTTAGAATTAGGTGGCGCGCAAAAACAATTATTGAGCCTTATTAGCCGTCTCGACAGGGAAAGGTTTACGCCTTTTTTATTTACCGGCGGGGTTGGCTTATTAGTGCCGGAAGCCTTATCTATCAATGGCCTGAATATAAAATTATCCAAGTTTCTGGAGCGGCCAATAAACCCAGTAAAGGATTTGTTAGCTTTAATCCAGATATGCCGTTTCATTAAAAAAAATCATATTGAAATTGTGCATACGCATAGTTCCAAGGCCGGTATTATCGGCCGTCTGGCGGCAAAATTATCCGGGGTAAAGATAATAATTCATACCGTACACGGATGGAGCTTTAATGATTACCAGCCATTTTTTTATAGAAAATTTTATCTGTTGCTGGAAAAAATTACTGCCTGCCTGACCTATAAACTCATTGTTGTTTCTTTGGCCGATAAACAAAAAGGTTTGCATAACCATATCGCTAGTGAACATAAATACAGGCTTATCCGTTATGGGATTAATTATAAAGAATTTAGCAGCAGTAAGCCGAATTTAAGGCGGGAATTAGGAATAGCCAGTGATGTTTTGGTTGTCGGCATGGTTGCTTGTTTAAAAGCTCAAAAATCCCCCCAGGATTTTATAAAACTTGCTTTTAAGGTTAATCAAGCGATGCCGAAAGTAAAATTTCTGCTCGTAGGAGACGGCCTGTTGCATAAAAATATTTTAAAATTAATTAATCAGTTTAATCTAAAGAATAATATATTCCTGCTTGGCTGGAGAAAAGATATCCCTGAAATTATGTCCTCACTCGATGTATTTGTACTTACATCTTTGTGGGAAGGGTTGCCGATAGTGGTCTTAGAGGCTATGGCTCTTGGTAAGCCGGTAGTGGTAACCGATACAGGGGGTGTTAAAGAAATAATCCATGATGGCAAAAACGGATTTTTGGTTCCTATCGGCGATATTAACGCAATGTCAGAAAGAATAGTTTTTTTATTAAAGGATGAAAAATTGAGAGAGCAAATCGGGCAAAATGCTATGGGTTCTCTAGGGGGTAATTTTCAAATAGAAAACATGGTAATTAATACAAAAAAT
>JAZDFW010000071.1:0-3888 GCA_043807505.1 Candidatus Omnitrophota bacterium
CGTGAGATAAAGCCTTTTTTGGGGTGGAGAGCTATTAGGTTTTGCCTGGCGAATCCTGAAATATTTAAAGTGCAGTTGCGCGCTATATTGAGGGCATCGGTGCACGGTAAATTAAAACTTATGTATCCGATGATTTCCGGTATCGAAGAATTAAGGCAAGCAAATGTTATTTTAGAAGAGGCCAAAGAAGAATTAGTAAAAGCAGGAGTTCCTTTTAATAAAGATATTGAAGTGGGCGCAATGATAGAAATTCCGTCTGCGGCAATGACCGCGGATCTTTTGGCGAGCGAAGCAGATTTTTTTAGTATCGGTACAAATGACTTAATTCAGTATTCTTTGGCAGTTGACCGCGCGAATGAAAAAGTGGCTTACCTTTATGAACCGGCGCATCCAGCGGTTTTAAGAATGATCAGAAATATCATTGATTTTGCTCATGCCGCGGGTATTTGGGTTGGGATGTGCGGTGAAATGGCGGGTGAACCAGCGCTAATCTTAATACTCTTAGGTTTAGGCCTGGATGAATTTAGTATTCCTCCTCAAATAATCCCGGAGGTAAAATTTATTATCCGCTCAGTTACTTTAAAACAGGCAAAGAATATTGCCCTTGAGGCTTTAAAGCTATCTACGGGAAAAGAAGTAGGGGAATTTGCTCAGGCAAAAATAAAAGAGATCTTAGGATGAAGGTATTAATCTTAGCCGCAGGTTATGCAACGAGGTTATATCCTCTTACAAAAGAATACCCTAAGCCCCTTCTTAAGGTGGGCAACAGGCCGTTAATCGATTATCTTCTGGATAAATGTACCCAAATTAAAGATTGCGACGAAATTATCGTAGTCACAAATAGTAAGTTTTTTTCTAAATTTAAAAAATGGGCAAAAGGGCTTAATTTTAAAACACGCATAAGTTTAGTAGATGACCTTACTAAAACTCATAGTGCCCGCCGCGGCGCAATAGGAGATATGTATTTTGTGATACAAAAAACTCACCTTAAGGACGATTTATTGGTTATCGGCGGAGATAATTTATTTGATGGGGGCTTAGGGGGTTTTTTGGATTTTGTTAGAGTAAGAAAATCCAATTCTATAGTAATAGGCGCGTATAACTTAAGAGACAAAAAAGAGGCTTCTAAGTACGGCGTAATAAAGCTTGATAAAAACAATAAAGTAATTGATTTTAAAGAAAAACCAAAAAATCCCAATTCAGCAATAGTAGCAATGTGCCTTTATTTTTTTCCAAAGAAGAAATTAGGCCTGCTAGATGAATATCTGTCAAACAAGGATAATTTAGCTGATGCTACTGGTTTCTACATAGATTGGTTAAGAAAGAGAGAAATAATTCTTGGGTATATATTTGGCGGGCGTTGGTTTGATATAGGTGATACTAATTTTTATAACAAAGCAAAAGAAACTTTTGCAAAACGAGGAGGGTAAGAGTGATGCGCAAACATTTTTTTACATCTGAGTCAGTAGGAGAGGGCCATCCAGACAAAGTCTGCGATCAGATTTCCGACGGAGTCTTAGATGAGGTTTTAAGGCAGGATCCGTATGGCAGAGTTGCTTGTGAAACATATGTAACAATGGGGCTTTTAATTGTCGGTGGCGAGATTACAACTACTGCCTATGTAGACATACAAAAACTAGCCCGTAAAATAATCCAGGAGATAGGATACACTCACCCGAAATATGGTTTTGATTATCATACCTGTGCCGTAGTAAATACTATTAATTCGCAGTCACCCGATATCGCTCAGGGAGTTAATGCAGGCGGCGCCGGTGATCAAGGTTTTATGGTTGGTTTTGCCTGCCGTGAAACAGAAGAGCTTATGCCTTTACCTATTATGCTGTCTCATAAACTTGTGCGCCGTACGGCAGACGTCAGAAGGCAGGGAATCTTGAAATTTCTCGGGCCTGATTGTAAATCTCAGGTTTCGGTTGAGTATCACGACGGCCAACCTAAAAGGGCTGACTCTGTAGTTATTGCCTGTCAGCACACAGAGGATATTCTTGATTCTACTAAAGAAAAAATAACTAAGCATGCCCGGCAGGAAATGATAGACGTAATAGTAAAACCCGTATTAAAACAATACATCGATAAAGATACCAAATATTATATAAACGAGACTGGAAAATTTGTTATCGGAGGGCCACAGTCTGATACCGGCATGACCGGCAGGAAAATCGTTGTGGATACTTATGGCGGCGCAGCCGCTCCCGGAGGCGGCGCATTTTCAGGAAAAGATCCGACTAAGGTAGATCGTTCCGCGGCTTACATGGTAAGATACATCGCAAAAAATATCGTTGCCGCGGGCTTGGCAGATAAATGTATGATTCATATTGCCTACGTTATTGGCCGGGCAGATCCTTTAGCGATAATGGTGGATACTTATGGTACAGGAAAACTTTCTGAATCGCAGTTTGGAAAATTAATAAGGGATAATTTCGATCTTACTCCCCAGGGGATGATAAAGGAATTAGATCTTTTGCGGCCTATATATAAGCAAACAGCCTGCTACGGGCATTTTGGCAGGACAGAGCCGGAGTTTAGCTGGGAAAGTATAGCTAAAGCAGCAACTTTGAAAAAACAAGCAGGAAAATTATAAGATAGGATATTGAAATTTTGATTATAAGGAGAGGCGATGAACTACGATATTAAGGATATTAAATTGGCAAATAAGGGCGCATTAAGAATCGAATGGGCGAGTAACAATATGCCTGTTTTAGCTCTTATTGGTGAGCGTTTCAAGAAGGAAATGCCCTTAAAAGGATTAAAAGTTGCCGCCTGCCTTCATGTTACTACTGAAACAGGAGTTTTGATGGAGGTATTGAAGCTTGGGGGTGCTGAAATTTTTCTTTGCGCTTCCAACCCTTTATCTACACAGGATGATGTTGCCGCTTCCTTAGCGAAGAATTTAAAGATCTCCGTATTTTCCATTAAGGGCGAAGATACAAAAACATATTACAAACATATAGAATCGGTATTAGCGATAAAACCGGATATTACTATGGATGACGGAGCTGATTTAGTAAGCACTATTCATCAGCGGGCTTTATCAATGCATGCTAATATTATCGGCGGGACTGAAGAAACCACTACAGGCGTAATCAGGTTGAAGGCGCTGGCGGCACAGGGAAAGCTGCGTTATCCTATTATTGCGGTTAATGATGCTCAAACCAAACATCTTTTTGACAACCGCTATGGCACGGGCCAATCAACAATAGATGGTATTATTCGCGCTACGAATAAACTTATTGCCGGTTCTGCTTTTGTTGTTTGCGGATATGGATGGTGCGGCAAGGGTGTAGCAATGCGCGCAAAAGGCCTGGGTGCAAGGGTAATTGTGGTCGAGGTTGATCCTTTGCGCGGTTTAGAGGCAACCATGGATGGTTTTGATGTTATGCCGATTAAAAATGCGGCAGCAGTTGGCGATATATTTGTAACGGTTACCGGCGACATAAACGTAATCCGCGGCGAACACTTTGCGATAATGAAAAACGGCGCGATTGTCTGTAACTCCGGGCATTTTAACGTAGAGTTAGAGATTAGCGCGTTAGAGAAATTAAGCAAAACTAAAAAAGAAATCCGCGATTTTACTGTCGAATACATATTAAAAGATGGCCGTAAAATCTATCTTTTAGGCGAAGGAAGATTAATAAACTTAGCGGCTGCCGAAGGGCATCCTGCCCAGGTTATGGATATGTCTTTTGCTAACCAGGCATTAGGTACTGAGTACATGGTTAAAAGCCGCAAAAAAATGAAAAATGAAGTTTATGCGGTACCGGATGATATTGATAAGAAAATCGCTGATTTAAAATTAAAATCAATGGGGATAAAAATTGACGTTTTAACGCAAGAGCAGAAAAAATATTTATCAAGTTGGGAAATAGGAAC
>JAZDFW010000072.1:0-10238 GCA_043807505.1 Candidatus Omnitrophota bacterium
CAGCCAGAATCTTCCATTATTTTAATAGAGCAATACTTACCGCACATTGTGCAAACATCCGATAAATCCG
The DNA here is from genome assembly GCA_043807505.1 of Candidatus Omnitrophota bacterium. Lineage (GTDB taxonomy): Bacteria > Omnitrophota > Gorgyraeia > Gygaellales > Profunditerraquicolaceae > JAZDFW01. The sequence goes on from JAZDFW010000072.1 coordinate 71, forward strand.
GTTTTGATGAAATTCTGAATTTTTTTGCCTTTTCAGGATCAATAGCTAACTTAATCTGTTTTTTCCAGTCACGCTTCTTTCTGGCCTCAGACATCTTTCTATCCCAATCAATGGCGCCTTTAACACCCTTTGCGATATCGGCTGCATGCGCTGCAATCTTAGAGGCAATCACACCTGTACGCACATCTTCAATTGACGGATGCCTCAGGTGTTCAGATGGCGTAACATAGCATAAAAAATCAGCTCCATAGCTTGCCGCCAGCGCGCCGCCAATAGCAGAAGTAATATGGTCATAACCTGGAGCAACATCAGTCACAAGCGGGCCCAAAACATAAAAAGGCGCTCCGTGGCAAAGCTGTTTTTCTAAAACGATGTTTCTCTTAATTTGATTTAGCGGCACATGCCCCGGGCCCTCAATCATTACCTGGACAAATCTTTCTTTTGCCCTACAGGCGAGTTCACCTAATATCTTTAGTTCAGCAATCTGAGCTTTATCTGTAGCATCAAGTACGGAACCGGGCCGAAGGCCATCGCCTAAGCTCAAAACAACATCATGCTCATAGGCAATATCGAGAATTTTATCAAAATGCTCAAAAAATAGGTTTTCTTCTTTTCTAGAACTCATCCAAGAGGCAATTATCGCGCCGCCCCGCGAGACAATACCTAAAACTCTTTTTGATTTATTTAAAGCGCTCAGGCTTTCTTTAGTAACGCCCGCGTGAATCGTAAAAAAATCCACGCCTTCTTCTGCTTGCGCCTTAAGGACATCCAGCATATCGCCGGCGGTAAATTTCAAAAAATTTCCTTTCTTTTTCTGCGCGTTTACCGCGATTTCATATATTGGAACCGTCCCAACAGGCAACGAAGCGCGCCGCAAAATCTCTTTCCTAATCTTCTTAAGGTTGCCCCCTACGCTTAAATCCATTATGGCATCAGCGCCGTATTTAGTTGCAACGAGTAATTTTTTTATTTCATCACTTATCTGGCACTTATCAGTTGAAGTTCCGATATTTGCGTTGACTTTTGTGCGTAGGCCCAAACCGATTGCGCAGGGAGAATTTATTTTGTGGTTTTTATTGTGAGGAATTACAATTTTGCCTTCTTTTACCCGCCTTAATAATAGCTCCAAAGGCAGTTTTTCAGAACTTGCGACCTTTCTCATCAAAACTGTTGCAATATTCTTAACAGCATATTCTAATTGAGTCATTTATTTTTTAAGATTATACCGGCCGCTTTTTTCTCAATTTCATAAACAAGATACCTGATTCGTTTGAATCTAACGGCTATTTTTATATTTTTAAGCTTACAAAATTCCTCAAGAACCCTAACTGACTCTTTAACTCTTTGGATGTTCGCCCAAAAGATATCCTTATAGTCAGACCTCTTGAATTCAGTTTTTAACTGACTACCAAGCCCAACGTCACCTAAACTACATCTACTTTTAAAAAGTCTGCTTCTGGAAGGTAAATCTGCGATTGCCTCACTAATTTTGTGCCTGATCTTTTTAAAATCCGCGGTTAAGCTTCGGCTATTTAGGATAAACCGCGTTATTTCCTCACATACGCGCAAGCCTTCCTTTGCGCGGTTTATATTAGCATCAAGAATTCTATCTATTGAATTTATCTTAAGATGTTTCAATTATTTTTTTAATTAAATTAGTAGTTGAGTAACCTTGAGCTTGTTCTACGGTTAAAACCTTTCCGCCGCAGCCTTTCACAAAGTCAGCTCCCACAATATTATTTTTATTCCAATCCGAGCCTTTTATAAGAATATCGGGCTTAATTTTTTTTATTGTTTCTAAAGGCGTATCTTGGTTAAAGATAACGACGTAATCAACACTCTCAAGTGAAGCAATTAATTGCGACCTGGCTCTCTGATTTACTATCGGCCGCTTCTTACCCTTAATATGCTTGACCGAGGAATCGCTATTTAAGCCGACTACTAAAATATCGCCTTTTGCTTTTGCCTTTTCCAGGTACATCACATGGCCGTAATGTAAAATATCAAAACAGCCATTAGTAAATACAATTTTTTTACCCTGTTTTTTTAACTTCGGGATTATATCAAGTAATACTTTTAGATTTTTTATTTTTGTTCCTGACAAAGTGTCTGCTCCACAAGTTCACAAATAATATGGCCGATTGTTATGTGCGCCTCTTGAATTCTGGCAGTTACCATAGAAGGAACAAGAAATGATACATCAGCCAATTTCGCTAATTCTCCGCCATCTCCTCCAGTAAGGGCAACAGTCTTTAACCCGATCTTTTTGGCTTGCTTAATACCCAAGCTGACATTCTTTGCCTTACCGCTGGTCGATATCGCGATAACAATATCGTTCTTCTGTCCTAATGCCTCGATTTGTTTGGCAAAGATTACTTCATAACCGTAATCATTAGCCAGAGAGGTCAATACAGATGTATTAGTTGTAAGTGCCAGGGCTGCTAAGGCGGACCTGTCTTTTTTGAACCTCCCAATAAACTCAGCCGCGATATGCTGGGCATCGGCTGCTGAACCTCCGTTACCAAACAAGATTACTTTTCCGCCCTTCCTCAAACATTCAATTAAAAGTTCGACGATTTCTTTAATTTGCCCGATGCCCGAACGCAGAATTTCTTCCTTTACCTGTATACTCTCCAGTAATATATCCTGTATTTTATCTCTCATTTTTCACCTCTATTTAGCCAAAAAATACTTTGGCAACTTCATAAAGTTCCATATCCACCGTCTTTATCGCCTTAACCGCTTCCTCAAGAGGAACATCAATAATTTTTATCCCGGAAAGCGCGGCCATCCTGCCAAATTTTTTCTTGGTTACCAACTCAACAGCCCTAACACCCAGCCTTGTCCCTAAAACCCGGTCAAAAGCTGTAGGCGAGCCGCCTCTTTGAATATGGCCCAAAACACTAACCCTTGTTTCAAATCCGGTTTTCTTCTCTATTTCATTTGCCAGAATTTCACCAATGCCGCCAAGGCGAACATGGCCGAATGCATCAAGTTTTTGTTCTTGAGTAATAAAAGAATCATCTTTAAAATGAGCGCCCTCAGCTACTACCACAATGCTAAAGGCCTTACCTCTAGCATGCCTTTTCTTTAAAATTTCGTATACCTCATCCATGTCTATCGGTATCTCAGGAATCAATATCACATCTGCTCCGCCTGCAATCCCTGCCTCAAGGGCAATCCAACCGGCATGCCTCCCCATTAATTCTGCGACCATGACCCTATGGTGGCTTTCAGCTGTAGTATGCAGCCTGTCAATACATTCTGTCGCGACATTAAGCGCTGTATCAAAACCAAATGTATAATCTGTCGCGGAAAGATCATTATCAATTGTTTTAGGCACACCGACAATATTAGGTATGCCTTCTTGAGTTAATTTCAATGCCACGCCTAAAGTATCTTCTCCGCCTACGGCAATCAACGCGTATAAACCCATTTTCTTAAAATTATCTTTTACCTTTTGCAGCTCACCTTCCTTCTTATAGGGATTGGTCCTGCTAGTGCCTAATATGGTGCCGCCTTTAGGTAATATTCCCGAAACTACATCTAAATTTAACGCCATTGTGTCATTTTCTACTAAACCCTTCCAGCCGTTTTTAATCCCGATAACTTCATAGCCAACAAGTAAGGCTTTTCTGACAACCGCCCTAATTACGGGATTTAACCCGGGGCAATCACCACCGCCTGTAAGTATGCCTATCCTCTCCATAAAAATATCCCCTTCTTTCTGTTTTTAAACCCTTCCGTAGCCTCCGTATGGTATTGTAGGCTCCGGCCTTTCTGAATCTCTTCTTCTTTTATCTTTTTCCTCGCTTGAAATAATCTTTGTAATATGAATCTTAATGATAATCTGCTCTTCTAAGCCTAAAACTTCCTGAATTTTTGCTTTAGTTATCTCCTGTAATCGAGCTGTTAATTCAGGGATATTGGCTTCTGACCTTAATACTACCCGTAAATCAACAATGATTGAGCCCTTTTTACTTGCCCTAACATCCGGCCTTAGTTCTTTGATTTCAGGAATTACATTAGTTATCCTTCTGATTAAATCTTCAATCGCGCCAAGAGCAATGGTTACCTCTCCGGAAGAAGTAGTAAAGGCAATGGTTTTTTCACGCTGAAACCTAGACAAGATTAATTGAGCAAAAGAAAAGCTGATAAAAATAAGTAGAAATCCCGAAAGGCCGATAATCAATCTGGCACTTGGAGTGTTTTGAACGTAAGTAAGCAGCCCGTCAATGGCATTTATACATTGCGGCTGTAAATTATCGAAAGAGAAGATCACAATAAAAACAATTACTATCAGGCCAATCAAGACAAGAACTGCGGTATAAAATAATATTCCCAAGGTCCTCATTATTCCCCCTTTTCTATACTCTGCACGCTGATATCAATATCTTTTATTGCTAAGTTAGTCATTTTCTCTAAGGCAAGGCGTACGTTTTCCTGAACTCTGGCAGAAACTTCAGGAATATTAAAATCATATTTTATAACTAGCGGGATATCCAATTTTACATCTTCGTTCTTATCGATACTAACCTTAATAGCATGCAATAATTTTTTATGAATAAAATCCAATATACTGCTTCTATTACCAAACCCGACTCGTTTCACACCTTCTATTTGGGATGCGGCTAAAGAAGCAATGGAAGCAATGACATTTTTATGAATTTTAATGGCGCCAAAATCTGTACGAGATTCTTCTTTATGCATTATTCTACCTCCGCCTTTTCTTCTTTAAGCAGGTTATCCTGTACAAAATGCGTAGAGATATCCCCTTTTAGAAATAAGGGATTATTTAAAAGAAGCTGGTGGAAAGCTATGGTTGTTTTAATCGGCCCAATAACAAATTCGTTTAACGCCCTCTGCATGGTCTTAATTGCTTCTTGACGGTTAGTGCCATATGTAATAAGTTTTGCCAGCAGTGAATCATAATATGGCGAGATCTGATAACCGGGGTAAATATGCGTATCCACACGCACGCCAAAACCTCCGGGCAGATTTAATGTTTCTATTTTTCCCGGGCAAGGCATAAAATTATTCTCGAAATCTTCCGCATTAATTCGGCATTCAATGGCAGCGCCCTTAAAATTAATATTTTCTTGGGCGTAGTGCAGTTTTTCTCCGGCTGCCATACGTATTTGTTCTTTTATCAAATCAAGGCCGGTTACCATTTCAGTTACAGGATGCTCTACCTGAATCCTGGTATTCATTTCCATAAAATAAAAATTGTTGTGCATATCAAGTAAGAATTCCATTGTTCCGACGCCTGAATAGTTAACGGCCTTGGCAGCTTTTACCGCAAGTTCTCCCAATCGTTTACGTAATTTATTATCAACAGCAGATGACGGAGATTCTTCTAATAATTTTTGATGCCTTCTCTGAATACTGCAATCCCTTTCACCTAAATGAATGCAATGCCCGAATTTATCCGCTAAAAGCTGTATCTCAATATGCCTGGGCTTTTCAATATATCTTTCGATATAAACATCGGCATTGCCGAAATTCGCCTCAGCTTCCTGTTGAGCGGTCATCAGGCTTGAAACCAGCCTGATATCGTTATGACAGATACGCATACCTTTACCGCCGCCTCCTGAGGCTGCTTTAATAATCAGGGGGTAGCCGATTTTTTTGGCAATTCTGATTGCTTCTTCTTTATTTTTTACGGCATTAGTTGTCCCGGGTATTATCGGCAGGCCGGATTTCTGTACTGTGTTGCGCGCAGCCATTTTATCTCCCATTAACCTGATACTTTCAGATGAGGGGCCAATAAAGGTTATCTGGCATGATTCACAAATTTCGGCAAAATGAGGATTCTCTGCTAAGAAACCATATCCGGGATGGATTGCTTCTACATCGGTAATTTCCGCGGCGCTAATAATGGCGGGGATACTTAAATAACTACTGCTGCTAGGCGCCTGGCCAATACAAACAGCTTCATCCGCAAAACGCACATGTAAAGATTCCCTATCTGCTTGGGAATATACTGCTACTGTGCGTATCCCTAATTCACGACAGGCACGGATTATACGCAGGGCGATTTCACCCCTATTAGCAATTAGGATTTTGGAAAACATTTTTAGACAGGCTCTATAAGGAACAAAGGTTGCCCAAACTCAACAGGCTCGGCATTATCAACAATTACCTCAACTACCTTACCCTTAATCTCTGATTTTATTTCATTCATCAACTTCATTGCTTCAATAATACAAATTATCTGGCCCGGTTCAATAACCTGGCCTACCTCTGCATAGGGTGGCGCTTCCGGTGTAGCCGACCTGTAAAAAGTCCCAACCATAGGTGCTTTAATTTCAACTGTATTCGTTATAAGCTTCTCGGAGGTTTCATAAGCATCCTTGAGCTGATGCTCTTCATGAATTTTCTGCCTTTCGATTATAATAGGGCCATCTGATACTTGCGTTTGAGTTGTGAGTTTCTTCAGCCTTATGCGCATGCCGTCTTTTTCGATTTCCAACTCGACAAGCCCATTTTCATTCATTAAATTCAACATCTCCTTAATTTCTTTAATATTCACTCCCGCACCTTCCTTGGTTTTTTTCTTTCGCCTTATTGATTTACCCTTTCAACGTATTGACCGATCCGAGTATCCACTTTTATACTATCGCCTGTATTGATAAAAAGAGGGACCTGAATAACAGCGCCTGTTTCAATTTCTCCCGGCTTTGTGCCGCTTTTGGCGGTATCGCCCTTAATGCCAGGTTCAGTACTGGTTATCTTAAACTCTATGAAATTGGGGATATTAATATTTAAAAAATCACCCTTATGGTAATAAGCGAGTACTTCCAGGTTGTCTTTCAAAAATTTAGCTTTGTCCGCGACATTATCCTCGGAGATAGCCACTTCTTCAAAATTGTCCTGATCCATAAAGTGGTATAAGGCGCCGCTTCGGTATTGAAACTGAAGCTTTCTTTCTTCTACATAAGCAACTTCTATTTTTTCATCGCCTCTAAAAGTCTTTTCTTGGACACTGCCATTTTTAAGATTCCTCATCTTAGCGCGCAAAAAGGCCGCGCCTTTTCCTGGTTTGACATGCTGACATTCCATAGTTAACCATACATGGCCATCAACTAAAATTGTCAAGCCTGATTTAACGTCATTTATTGAGAGAGCCACTGATTACCTCAACTCCTTTTTTAGTTATTAAACACATATCTTCAATTCTTATTCCGAATTTGCCCGGTAGGTAAATCGCGGGTTCCACTGTAAATACCATGCCGGGAAGCAGCTTATTGGTTTCCTTGCTTGAAACATGAGGCGCCTCATGAACTTCCAAGCCTATGCCATGGCCTAAATTATGGCCAAAAAAACCGCCAAATCCTTGACTAGCTATAAATTGGCGGGCTGCTGCATCTATTTTATTAATATTAACAGCAGGCTTTATTGCCTTAATTGCCCTCTTTTGCGCCTGGAGAACTATGTTGTAAATCCTTTTGCAAGAAGAACTTATTTTACCTAAAAAGAATACCCTTGTCAAGTCTGATTTATAACCAAGATAATCAACGCCCAGATCAATTAATACCGGCTCATTGTTCCTGATTTTTCTTTCGGAAGTAACATGGTGCGGAAAACTGGAATTGGGGCCGGAGGCCACGATAATATCAAAACTTGAGGAATAAGCGCCATTATACCTCATAAAACGTTCCAAGTCGGCAGCGATTTCGACTTCCTTTTTACCCGGGGAGATAGAGTCTTTGATAAAATTAAATGCCTGAATTGCTATTATTGCGGCAAACTTAATTTTCTCCAGTTCTTCCTGAGTCTTTAGCTGCCTTAAATCTTCTACTATATTATGCGTAGGAATCAATTCTACGCAATAATCCATTTCCTCTTTTATTTTAGTATATTCCGCAAAGGCTAAATACCTATCTTCGAATCCTACGCGGTAAAACTGCATTCCTTTACAGGTATCTGCGATTGTTTTAAAAACCGAGCTTTCGATTTTCTTAATACAAAAACCCGTAAGGTTCTTCTTGGTTTCTTCTATATACCTGAAATCGGTAATATAGATGTTCTTACTTTTTGAAACTATTAGGTAGGCATCGCGGCTTCTTGTTTGAGTCAAATAAGAAATGTTGGCTGCACTTGATACCAACAGGCAATCAAGCTTTAGCTTTTCTAATTCTAAATAGATTTTTTTTAGAGGGCTATCGCGCATGCAGTATATCAATTAATGCCTGCAGGCCTAATAAATAGCTTGACGCTCCAAAGCCTAAAATAGTCCCACGGACTACAGGGCTAATCAGCGATTTTCTTCTAAATTCTTCCCGGGTATAGATATTGGATAGGTGGACCTCAACGGTTAATAAACCGGAGGCTAAAATAGCATCCCTTATGGCAACACTGGTATGGGTATAAGCTGCGGGGTTAATCAATAAAGCATCGAATTTCAACTTAGCTTTTCCGATTAAATTAACAATCTCCCCCTCAATATTGGACTGCGCGATTGTCAATTTAACTTTTTTTTCCTTAGCAACTTTTTCTAAAGATTGGTTTATTTCCTTTAAGGAAGTCAGCCCGTAAATCTGTGGCTGCCTTGCCCCGAGTAAATTCAGGTTGGGGCCATGTATTACTAATATTTTTTTCATTCTGCCTCGTCAATTAGCATAATCGGGATACCGTCTTTTATGGGATACTTTTTACCGCATTTCTTACAGACAATTTTTTCCTCTTTTAATTCGACATCGCCCCTGCAAGCAGGGCAGGCTAAAATATCTAATAATTCTTTATCAATCATTTCCCCTCCCCTTTTACCTTAGAAACGTATTGCATCCTTAATTCATAGAGCACATTCTCCAAGAGAGCGGCTTCTTCGCTTTTTAAGTTTCCGCTTGTTTTTCCTTTAAGCATTGCTAAAGTATCAATAAGAAATTTTGCTTGAGTAAGGTCTTCTTCTTTTTTCTGGGAAGCAGGGTTAGCTGTTTCACCTAAAGAAATAGATGCCTGTAATGCCAACGTCGTCACAAAAAAACTGAAATCCGGCTCCGGAGGAACAAAATTGCCATCATCCTTAATAGCCTTTTTTTCTTTTTCAGCGGTTTCTTTCCAGCTTTCGTCAATATTTTTTTTATTTTCGTCCATAGTTTTAATGAAATAGGACTCCGGCATAACCTACGACGCTGTCCGTTTCCCCTGTAACATCGCCTGAGGTTTCATACCTGACTAATTCTCCTCTTTTTGCGCCTAAGGCTTTGGCAGCAGTTAACATTACCGAGACAGGAGCACAACCGCACATAGTAATACCCAAGCCTTTTACTTTTTCGTTAAGTTTATCCACGTCTAAATTGATGATCGCCTCTATCGCTTCCTTGTCTTTCTTAGAAGCTTGTTGTTGAGGTTGGTAATGCGTCAAGTCCGTACTTGCCATAATTAAAACCTCGCCTTGTAATTTTACTTGTTTGATTGCGGTTACGATAGTATTACCGATTTCTTTCAGGGCATCCACATCCTCGGAAAGGATGCATATAGGCACAATTTCAAAATTCTTCTTGAAATATTGCAGAATCGGAATCTCTACTTCTATAGAATGCTCATGTCTATGGGCATCAGAATCCCGCTTTAGATATGCAGAGTTATTTAGTATACAATTGGCTAAATTTGAATCAATTTTAATCTGGCCAAACGGCAATTGCCAAATACCTTCTGTCTGAATACTATAGGCTGCGCCACATCCTGTATGATTCGGCCCAATAATGACAATCTTATCAGGGATATTAATCCGTGATACCGTTTCCACCGCCACTCGCCCCGAATACATGTACCCGGCATGCGGAAGCATACAGGCAACAACATTAGATTTTACGGCATTTTTGTCAACGAAACTTTCTATCTGCTTAGTCAAACTATCCACAGAAGATGGATAGAAACTACCTGCTACCACAGGGTCTCTTATACTAATTTTTTCCTACTTTCTCCCTCGTCTTGCCTTTTTTCTTTTGCGCTCGCTGGGCTTTTCATAATGCTTGCGCTCACGCACTTCTTTTAAAATACCCTCAGCCTCAATTTGCCTCTTAAATCGCCGTAAGGCTGATTCAAAAGACTCATCTTTTCTTATCTCAATCTGCGTCAATTATATCATCTCCCTTCTTGAACCAAAAATTACTTAAATATTTATACCATTTTTTTCAAAAAGTGTCAATTCTTTAATAAGCCC
>JAZDFW010000073.1:0-14830 GCA_043807505.1 Candidatus Omnitrophota bacterium
TGTCGTATCATTGCCGAAAATATCAACCACCTTAACGGCGATCTTACGCCGCCCTTTAGAAACTTCTTTTTCGGCTGAAACAAGCTCAAGTTTTCTCTCTTTTTTTGTCCTAAACGACTGCCACTCGTTTTCAAAAATATATCCGCCAGTCCATTCTTCTTTTTCTTTTTCAGTCTTAGGATCAACCGAATGGATAATCTCTTTTCTATTCTCCATGTTGAAATCAACCGACCAATAATCCACCCAGTCTGTCCATTTCTTCGTCAAAACTTCTTTAGTTACAACCGCTGTCTTTTTATCTTTGGATACTTTGATAACATGCCCATTTTCAATCACGATCTTACTTGAGCCTTCCTTGAGAGACCCCTCTGTTTCTTCAACGCTGTCTTGATTGTAAAAGACGCTGAAATCGCACAGCTCAACCGCTATTGTTTTATTATTTCCTCGTCCTTTGATGATTGGTTTCACTTCGATATAAGCAACGTCGTAAAATTTCACATGCCCTTTTTCAACCGCTCGGCGGTCAAAAACTTCCCGGGGAATAACCTTAAACTGCACATCAACGCCCTGACGGCTGAGCTCCGCAAAGTCAATCCCCATTTCATAATCAAAGCCTAAAACATCGAATTTCGTAATTCCTTTTTCCCGGGCTTCCTTAATCGCCTCATCAACAAAAGCGGCTGATACCGGCGTATTGACAGGACCAACTGCAACAAGCCGATCACGCTTTTTTCCGACAAATGAATTATAAGAATCCACAGCTTGGGCGCTATAGGCAGAAAGAATCAGTTCAATAAACTGCTTTTCTTTGTTTTCTAAAATCTGCTGTTTTTCCTGCTCCCGGATATCCACATCTACATTAATATACTGCTCCCGCTCATATTTGCCGAGATTAAGAATTTCAAATGCCCTGAAATTCTTACCTTCTTTTTTCATCTCACGTTGAACTTGAATAAGACGCTTGCGGGAGGTGTGAATAGCAAAACGTCCAAGATCAGTACCAATCCATTTCCGCCCTAACTTTTCGGCAACGGCAAGCGTTGTGCCTGAACCACAGAAGAAATCAGCAATAAGGTCACCTTCATTTGAAGACACCCTTATTACTCTTTCAAGCAATCTTTCAGGCTTTTCTGTTGGGTATTCCCCTTGACCACCTTTCATTGATCCAGTATCTTGCCAGATACTCTGCAAAGGTATCCCTTCCATATTATCAAGATATTTGATATGACATCTACTTATTGCTTTCCCATTTTTCAACAAAATCAATCCCTTATCAAAAAGTTCATCCATTTTTACCCTATCATATCTCCATCCAGTCTTAGGCATATACCCATGCCATTCAAACCTTCGACTCGCTGTATATTTAGGAGCAGTTGTATTCTCCAGCTTAAAACGAAGTATATTGTCCCTTGTATTTTTTTCTAAATCTGAAATTTCACCTTTTCTAATAATTTGATTTTTCTGCAACTCATATGAATATTCTTTGTCTGCTGATTCCGAATGCTCAGTTCTGATAATATTAAATATCTTATTTTCTTTATTTTTTGCGAAGAAAAAGATCGACTGGTGTATCTTCCCCAAAGAATTTGTAACATTATTCTTTGGATCTGTGCATTGCCAAATAATCTCGTTTACATAGTTTTCAGAACCAAATACATCCTCTAATGCTAATCTAATATAGCTACTAACTCTCCAGTCACAATGCACATAAATACTGCCATCATCCGCTAAAAGTCCGTGCATGAGCTTCAACCGCTCATAAATCATCGCAATAAAACTATCCGCGCCCTTGCCCCAAGTATCCCGATAAGCTACTTCTTCAATAACTGACGGTTTTTTAGTGAAAGACTCCTCACCAATTTCTACATTCATTGAAAAATCAGCCCCCACATCAAACGGCGGGTCAATGTAAATTAGCTTTAAACCGCCCTGCTTTTCAATTTCTCGCCTCATGGGGCCATTCTTTAAAGACGATAAGATCAGCTTGTTATCGCCCCAGATAAGCTTATTCGTCCATCCCCGAATCTGACGCCCGGAAGGATCAAACAAATCCCCAACGTAATCGCCCTTTTTTATTCTCTCAGTTCTTGGCTCATCAATATGCTCAATAGTCTGAAAAGGCAAAACAAGATTACAGGCTTCCTGCGTTTTACCATTCCACACAAGCTCAACTTCCCGGTCATCAGCAAATAAAAGAAACCTGTATTTATCCGGCAGAGGCTTGCCTTCCTGAAGAAACTTTATCGCGTCTCTTTTTTCGTTATCCGTTAGCCTCATGCTTCCTCCACCTTATTCAACTGAAATTATACTATTTTTCTGGTTAATCTAGGCCCGCAAGCATTTACGCAGACTCCGCAGATATATTGATCAACTAAGCGCTGTTTCTGAAATTCTTTTAATTTCTCAAAACACTTGATATGATCGAAGTCTGAAGGTTTATTTTTTATGGCTTCGGCAGGACAGGCCTTAATACAGCTAAAACAAGCGGCGCAATTTTGCTTTGTAGGTCTATCTAATTTTAACGGCATATCGGTAAGAATTGTACTTAACCGGAATTGACTGCCGTAGTCATTATTCACCAATAAATTATTTTTCCCGATCCAACCTAAGCCGGCTAAATGCGCGATTTTTTTATGGGATAGGTGCGCTGATTGTTTCTCCCAGTTAACAATCTGCGAAGCAGGAATTGGAACGCTCAAGTAACCTTTCTTTTGAATACTATTACTGATTCTAAAAGTTAGCTGATCAAGCATGGCATTTGCGGTTTTATAGTGATAAAAATATAATCGGGTAGGCTGGCAGTTAATTTCTTCTAAAATCCCTGCGGATAATCTAATACCTAAACTTATTGCTTTATCGGCTTTTTCTAACAACTTACCGGAGAGCGCAAAATCTTTTTTTATTTTAGCTATATCTGCAACTCCAAAAAGATCCGCCCCTAATCCGAGGGAAATTTTTTTGAGATTAAGATAATTTTTATTTTTATCCATTAAGCTTTTTCAAGTATACCATTAAAATTGAAATTGCCGCCGGTGTTACACCTGAAATCCGGGTTGCCTGGCCCAGGCTTAAAGGCTTAAACTTGCTCAATTTCTCTTTAATTTCCCGGGAAAGCCCGTTGATTTGCGTATAGTCTAAATCAACTGACAGCCTGATTTTTTCTAAATTCCTGAATTTTTCTACTTCCTTTAATTGCCTCTGGATAAACCCGCTATATTTTACTTCAATCTCAACTTGTTTTAAAGCAATTTCAGGCACATCAAATTCTATCTGATCAATTTCCCTAAAGTCTTCTAAACTCACTTTCGGCCTTTTTAAGATTTCTTCCAAGGTAAAAGATTTTTTTATTCCAGTAGTCTCGTGTTTGGCTAACCACTCATTTACTTCCTTAGTCGGCTTAAGCCGATGGCTCTTTAAAAAATTAATCCCTTTTTTAATTGCTGCTTTTTTTTCTTCTGTCTTAGCGTATTCCTCTGGGCTTATAAGACCAATATCAAAACCGATTTTTCTTAAACGAAGATCTGCATTATCTTCACGAATAATCAAACGGTATTCCACGCGCGAGGTAAACATTCGATACGGCTCTTGCGTGCCTTTAGTGGTCAAATCATCAAGCAATACTCCGATATAGCTTGAGGAGCGGTCTAAAATCAGAGGTTTCTTATTCTTTATGCGTAAACCTGCATTAATTCCGGCAATTATGCCTTGTGCAGCTGCCTCTTCATAACCGGTTGTCCCGTTAATCTGCCCAGCCAGGTAAAGATTTTTTATCCGCTTTGTTTCTAACCAAGGATAAAGCTGTGTCGGCTCAACTACAGCGTGTTCGATTCCATAGCCAAAACGAACAACCTTTGCTTCTTCTAAGCCTTCAATAGAATGCAGGATTTTTAGTTGCACATCTTCAGGCAGACTGGTAGATAAACCATTGGGGTATAATTCAATTGTTTCCAGGCCTTCTGGTTCCAAAAATATCTGGTGCCTTTCTTTATCGGCGAATTTAACGATTTTATCTTCTATCGATGGGCAATAGCGCACTCCTGTTGCTTTAATTATACCGGCGTATAAAGGCGATTTATCGAGGTTGTCCCTGATAATTTTATGGGTGTTTTTATTGGTATAGGTTATATAACATGGCAGCTGTTTTTGTTTGATTGTATTGGTAGAAAATGAAAAGGCTTTAGGCAGCTCGTCGCCATTTTGCACAATAAGCTTCGAGAAATCTATTGAGTTCTTGTCAAGGCGCGGGCAAGTGCCGGTTTTAAATCTTAAAATATTAAACCCGAGGCCCCTTAAGTCCTTCGGCAGGCTTGCAGCAGCCGGTTCATTAATCCTGCCGCCGGAAAAGTGTTTTAACCCTACATGGATTAACCCCTCCAGGAAGGTTCCCGGACAAATGATTACACAGCTTGATTCAATTTCTTCATCTTTATCTATAACTACTCCCTTAACAGTATCATCTTTAACGATTAATCTTTTTACTTCGGCCTCTTTAAGAAAAAGATTCTCTTGGCAGCTCAAGATATCCTGCATGTATTGATTGTATAAATCTTTATCAACTTGCGCGCGTGAGGACTGAACCGCTGCTCCCTTAGAGGCATTAAGGATGCGAAATTGAATACCGCAGCTATCCGCACCAAGTGCCATCGCTCCGCCCAAGGCATCTATTTCTTTCACTAACTGGCCCTTACCTATTCCGCCAATCGCAGGATTACAGCTCATCAGGCCTATAGTTTTTAGGTTTAAAGTCAGCACAAGAGTCCTGCAGCCCATACGTGCAGAAGCTAAAGCCGCCTCTATACCGGCATGTCCGGCACCGATGACTATTAGATCAAAATTATTCATTATATTTAAACTTTTACGATTATTCCTTCGCCAGGCTTACAAGGAGGGGTATTATATCACGGCCCATGATTTCACCAATTGAACCGTGTTTTGCAGCTTTTTCAGAAAAACTCAAAGTTCCGTCAGGCTTAATGTTGCCTCCGGAAACTAATAATGGCACAGGGTCTGCTGAATGGGCCTTAATTGCGCAAACTGTTGAATGATCCGCAGTGACCGCTATGATTGTATTTTCTATATCCAGCTTACTTAATAAATTCGTAAAGAAAAATTTATCGATTTCCTCAATTATATCTTTCTTTTTTGCGAAATTACCGTCGTGCGCTGGCTCATCCGGCCCCTTTATATGAACGTAAATCCCGTCGTATTTCTTAATTGACTCTAAAGCGATTTTTGCCCAAACCGGATAATCCACATCTGTATGCCCGCTAGATGACGGCACATCAATTATATCCATCCCGGTTAAAAGGGCAATGCCGCGTTCAACCGGCATCTCAACAAATGAACCAAATTTCAAATTAAAAAGCGTGTCAATTTTAGGGAACTCCGGTAAATGATCCCCGGCGTCACGAGAGAGTATTAGATTAGCAGGAAGTTTACCTTCGGAAATTCTTTTTTTATTAGTAAGGGACTCTCCTAAAATCTTATTGGATTTTTTCGTAAATTCATTTAACACAGCCGATGCCTCTTTTGCCTCCAGTGAATTTTCATAACCAGGCATTGGAACGGATTCTGCTACAAAGCTATCAAATTTTTCTTTTGCCACGCCAAATACGCCTTCCCTGTCATAAGCAGGGTCTGTATTTGTAATCCAGCCGGAAAATTTATTATGCATTCCCCTGATTACCAAGGCCCCCCTGTGCCCAATCGTATTTTTAAATTCAAATGTGGCATTTGTTAAAGAAACCTTTGAATTTATTTCAAGCGCCAGGTTAGTTGCCTCTTGTGTAGTTAAGTTCCTGCCGACGCGGCGGTCTTTAATTGTCCTGCCGTCTTCTTCTACTGTGGCAAAGTTAACGCGAAATGCCACATCTCCGGAGTGAATTTCTAACCCTTCGGCAAAACTCTCTAATGGCCCGCGGCCGGTATAGTATTTATGCGCATCATAGCCTAAAAGGCTGATTACCGCAATATCTGATTCAGGGGCAATCCCTTTTGCTACCGGATAAACTATGCCGGTTTTTCCTTTTTGAGCAAGCCTGTCTAAGTTAGGAGTAAACGCTGCCTCTAAGGGCGTTTTATTGTTTAATTCCTTTAAAGGTAAATCTCCCAGTCCGTCTAAGATTATATAAAGTATCTTTTTCATTTATCTTGTTTTGCCCTAACACTTTGAATATCCACAGGCCTGGCATTTAACACAACCTTCCTCATGCCTGAGCGTGCCGCCGCAATCCGGACAGACGCCGATAACGTCACCGTAATGCACAACAGCTACTTCATCATTATGCGAATGTTTCATAACTATAGAAACTGTTTCCGAGGGGATTTCTGAAAGCGCTTTATTGACTAATCTTTTTTCAATTACCCTGGCAATAGCATCAGAACAAGAAAATATCCTCTGCCCTTTTTCCCAGGAAGGACTGGGGCAGCGGATATTACGCAATTGTTCGATAATGGATTTCACCTCAATACCTGAACGAAAACCCAAAGAAACCAACCTTCCAAGTGCTTCTAACTGTGACGCGGCACAGCCGCCGGCTTTACCCATCTGGGTGAAAAGTTCAAACGGCCTGCTCTGCTCATCGATATTAATCGTCACATATAAGTTACCACAGCCTGTGGCAACTTTAGTTGTAGTCCCGATGATTACCTCCGGCCTTGGACGGGGAGAAATTTTTCCTGGTTCTAAAAATTTCTGTTCCGGCTTGAATTCCTTATCTTTTGTCCCAACATTTAAAACCTGCTCTTCACGGCTTCGGTCGCGATAAATCGTTAAGCCCTTGCAATTCAATTCATAGCTCAATAGATACGCTTCCCGAACATTTTCAACAGTTGCCTCATGGGGAAAATTAATGGTTTTTGAGGTGGCATTATGTACATACTTCTGAAATGCAGCCTGCATCTTCACATGCCATTGCGGGCTTATGTCATGGGAGGTAACAAAGACTCTTTTTATATCTTCAGGAATTTCTTCGATGTCTTTAAGCGATGCGCTCTCGGCAATTTTCTCCATCAGGGCACGGCTATAAAACCCTCTCCTGCGGGCAATCTCTTCAAATAACGGCTCTACTTCAACAAGTTTATCGTTATCCATAACATTACGATAATAGGAAATGGCAAACAACGGTTCGATACCTGATGAACAGGGGCTGGCAATAATACTAATTGTGCCGGTCGGAGCAATAGTAGTCAAAGTAGCGTTGCGTAAACGGCTAGCCCCTTCTTCTTTATCATAGATGCTGCCACTAAACGCGGGAAATACTCCTTTTTCTTTACCCAATTCTAAAGACTTCTTAGTGGCCTCTTGTAAAATAAACGCCATTACTTTTTCCGCTAAGGCAACCGCTTCTTCGGAATTATAAGGTATGCCTAAACGAATTAAGAGGCTTGCCCAACCCATAACCCCCAAGCCGATTTTGCGCGTTTCTCTTGTAGCCTTCTCGATTTGCGGAAGCGGGAATTTATTAACATCAATAATATTATCCAAAAAATGTACGGCTAAGCGCGTAACTTCCCTTAATTTCTCCCAATCTATTTCATAGCCTGAATCTTTTGCCTCTTTATACATCTGGTATAAATTTATGGAGCCTAAATCACAACTCTCATACGGCAGCAGAATTTGCTCGCCGCAAGGATTTGTTGATTCATATTTTCCTAATTTCGGAGTAGGGTTAAATTTATTCATCCGATCAATAAATATAATCCCGGGCTCGCCATTCTTATGCGCCTGTTTGATAATTAAGTCAAAAACTTCTTTACTATTAATCCGTTGCGCAGCCTTATGGGTACGCGGGTCGATTAAATCATAATCTTCGGCTTTTTCCAATTTCTGCATGAACTCGTCAGTGATAGCAACAGAGATATTAAAATTGGTAATTTGTTTATCGTTTTCCTTACAAGTGATGAATTCCATAATATCCGGATGGTCCACGCGTAAAATCCCCATGTTAGCTCCCCGACGGGTTCCACCCTGTTTAACGGCTTCAGTCGCCGCGTCATAAACGCGCATAAATGAAATAGGGCCTGAAGCTATACCTCCGGTGGTCTTGACAACAGCGTTCTTGGGGCGAAGCCGGGAAAAAGAAAACCCTGTGCCGCCGCCACTTTTGTGTATCATAGCGGTTGCCTTAAGGCTCTCAAAAATAGAATCCATAGAATCTTCAATTGGGAGAACGAAACAATTATGAACAGCAACCATATTTGCGCAATAAGAATGATCTTCTTCCACTTCAAGGTTATAGACAATCCCATTGTAACCTTGCTTTGTAATTTCAGTTATAGGAGTAAATATCCTGCCTTCACAGATAATTTCTCGTTTAAATTCAATATCGTTATGAGGAAATTCTTCTTCCAAAAATTCATTTATTAATTTAGTCCCTTCCTTGCCGCTAACTTGACATTTTACCGGTTGAACCCTGCCTAATTTAGGCATGGAAAGAAGATTCAGCGAAGGGAAAATCCCTATTCTTGCCAACATCTGCCAAGCAGAATAAACAAGTTGTTCATTACACATGACTAATTGCGTAGAGAAATTATTTCCATTTTTAAAAGTACAGCTATCTCCACGAAACATGCCGCTAAGCAACCCTTTTTGTTTTTCTACCGCTAAAGTAATCATCCAATGTGGAATTCTTTTTATATTATAACCTGTACCAAAAAGATTTATAAAAAACTGCGCTAGTATCTTGGAATGGAATCTTATAGAAATCCACTTTCGGTCAGCAGAATTTGTCTCTTCCACATGGCTATAAATGTCAAATTTATTTCTAACTATATTTAAAACATCTTCGGCATAGTTTCTTTCTTCGAGAGAAAAAACAAAACGTAAAGATCTATTCTCGCTAACACATCCTTCAGAGAGATAGTAGCCGAATAAACGCATTAAATCTTTATCTACCTCTATCTTATTTTTAATTGGGGTGACTTGTTTAGAAACATCTCCAGATCTATTTCTGTCCTGAACATAAACACTTTTGTCCTTGCGGATATAAAATCTAATATCCTTATTTTTCTCATATAAATAGTTCCTTTCTTCCATAATATTTTCATCTTTAACAAAATCTGAAACGCTAATGGTATCTATATCAATGATCTCTTTAGGAAAAGCCAGGGCAATGTAATCGCCTATTGAAAGGTCTTTTACGCTAATCCAATGCTGATTGAAATTGTTTCTATCTTTATTTTTAATAGCTAATATTGGATGTTCTGCTGTTACTTTCAATGTTGAGGTGGGAAGCTTATAGGCTGAGATAGAATATATCTCATTTGCCCTCCTAGTAAAAACCTTATTTACTTTCCGAAATCTATTTTGATGAGTAAGAACATAATCTCCTGCCTTAATCTCTGAAATTATTTTTGGCCCATTTTTGGTTATTATAATCTGATTTGGGCTAAAGCAGGCAGAGAGCTGCCCCATATCCTTACCAGCATTCATCAAACACGGAGAGTTTGGTATAAATTCCAAAGAAGCCATAATCCGGTAGAATGCTTCTTCGGTTTCCTGAATTTCTTTCTCCGTTTTATTATATGCTTTATCCGCAATAGCAATTGCATGTGCAACCCTGCGAAACATTTGTTCCGGAGTTTCAATTACTTTACCGTTTGCGTCTTTTTTCAGGTATCTTTTTTCCAATACCTTCATTGCGTTATCCGATAATTTTGGTGTCATCTCTCACCTCGGGTTAAAGAATTAAATTATTGAATAAAAAATTATATCATTGGACAAATTAACTGTCAATAAAAAAATACAATATATGGTGTATATTAAATAAAAATATACTACAAATTGTATAACCCAAATTGTGATTTATTGTACTTATGTATTAGAAATAATGGCCTTAGCTGATTCCCTAATGACTAACTCTGTAGGAAGAACAATCTTTTTAGTTTTTATTTTTTTCTTACTATTCAACATAAGACTCAATTCTTCAACACTCATCTGTGCCATACGAACTAAGGGCTGCCTTACTGTAGTTAAAGCAACCGGCCCATAAAGGCCAGACGGATTATCATCAAAACCCACTATCGATAAATCTTGAGGTATTTGACGGCCCATCTCCCTTGCCACTGCCATTACCTCAAGCGCCATAGAATCAGAGGCAATAAAGACGGCAGTTGGCAGATCAGTCATTTTAAGCAAATTTTCCGTTGCCTGACGAGCCTGGCCCCTTGAATAATCTGTCTTTATTATATAATCCTCACGGACTTTGATATTGTGTTTTTCAAGCGCCTGAATATAACCTTCCAGGCGATGTGCTGCTGCCTGAGTGATCAAATCGCCTGAGATGTGCGCGATTTTTCTATGCCCTAAACTAACCAAATAACTTGTTGCGGTTTCAGCGCCTCCGATATTATCTACGGCAATACAGTTAACATCCAAATCTTCCACATAGTTATTAATTACTATACTGGGTATTCCGTTTGCGACCGCCTCTTCGACTTTTTCCCGATTTCCGATGATATCCGCAAAAATTATTCCACCTACTCCGGTTAAATTAAGGCTCGTACGCACATCAGACAAATGTAGCAATAAATCTAATTTTAGCGCTTCACAAAGCGTGCCGATACCTCTGATGAGCTCTAATACATAAAAAGAATAAAACATTCCTTCGTAACGGGGGATTACCAGCGCCACGGAATTATTTCTTCCAGTAGCCAACCTCTGCGCAGATACCGAAGGCTGAAATTTTAACTGTTTTATTACCTCTTGTATCTTTGTGCGATTTTTATCTTTTACAGAGGAAAGTTTATTTATTACCCGGGATACTGTGGCAATTGAAACACCTGCAAGGCGCGCGACATCTTCAATGGAAACAGTTTTGGAGGGGAATTTCTTGATACGCGTCATGAATATATAACTAAAACGTAATTTATTTTACAATATCGCCTACTTTTATAGGCTTTGCTTCTTTCTTTATGTCACAGGCAGAAATGGTTTTGCGCACCTGCATAACTTCAATCGTAGCGATTGCATCATCGTCTCTATAGACCTTAAAAATTTCACCAAGCCTAATTCCTGAATCTTTACCTAAATCGATAATCACAAAATTATTATCTTTATTTATTGCCATGATCTTGCAAAGAGAACTTTGTCTTTGTGCTGCTAAACCAGCTTGTTGAGGACGCACAACTATCGCGGGTAACTCTACAGATGAACTCTCTTCAGATCTAACCTCATCTGTTTTGCCGGAAATTAATTGTTTGTTCAACGTATCTGCCTGGATCATTTTATCCTTAAGTAATATATCTAATTCATCAATCTTTTTTTCTAAGTTAAGTTTACGTTTACTAAGGCTCTTCAACTGCTGTTTAAGAATATTGTTTTCATTTTTAATTGCCTTTAGCGCATCATTTATCTGTGATTTACCATTTTTCTCTGCTACTAACTCCGAGATAACACTGTCTAATGCCTTCTGATTATAAGCAGCCTGTTTTTGATTATATTCCAACTGGCGATTTAAATCTTGTTTTTCAAGATTTAAGTTCTTTATTTCTGCTTCTAGATTTGCCTTTTCTCTTTGCGAATCTTCATTATCCGCCTGAATTTTTTTAAAATCGCTGCGTAAATTTTCTAATTGCATCCCCAGAGTCATTTTCTCTTTTAAAACCTTCACCCAATAAACATCTGTTGGAACAGGAGCAACAGAAGGAGGCGGCTCTACTTCAGTTTTAGTCTTTAATGTTTTCATGCGCTCAACCAGGTCTTTCCTGGTTTTTTCTAATAAATTATATTTACCTTGAAGCTCTTCTTTTTCTTTGCCAGCCTTATCCAATTCCTCACCTAAGGACTCAGTCCTCTTTACAAGAGACTGAAATTCTTTCGACATTTTATTAAATTTTTCAACTAATGTGTTATTTTCATTCTTTAAAGCATCGCTTTGACGCTCTAGCAGCTGTTTTAAACCAAGAGTTCTAAAATTCATAAAAATTGTTACAACTAATAAAGCAACTAGCGCAATAATAATAAGTTTGACTTTTTGCTCCATTGTCCCCCCCTATAATAAACGAGCAAATACCTTTTGCATTACCAAGCTTGCTGCTCCAAGCGCCACTGCATTCTCTCTTAACTGAGAATAGGCAATCTCTAGGTCTTGCGTAGTCTCTCTAAAGGCCCAATCTCTCACAGTGGAATTCACCTTATTTAAAAAGCTATCTCCTGCTTCTTCAAAACCCCCTCCGATAATCACTACTTGAGGATTTAATAAATTTACTAAACTTGCGATTTTTATGCCTAATTTTTTCGCTGCCTTTTCCATTGCAGCAACTGCTAAACTATTATTCGCGCGATTCGCGATAAAAACACTTTTTAAATCAACGTTATTAATATTACTAGAGGTAAGCCTGGAGAATTCTTCGGCGCCTAGTGTATCATTAGCCAACATTACCTTGATATCATCCACAATCCCTAAATCAATTTCCCAGCGTTTTACAAAACAGTTATTTCCCATTTCGCACTTAAATGAATCCTGCTCTTTAAAATTATAAATGGAGGTTTCTCCCGCATAACCGTTTGCGCCAGTATAGATTTCGCCATTAATCATAATACCGCATCCAACGCCTGAAAACATATAGATTACATTTTTTAACTCGCGTTTTAGATCAAGCCAGTGTTCGCCAAAACAAGCGCTGGTAGAATCATTTTCAATTAAAGTAGGCAGGTTAAATTCTTTTTCAATCAGGCCTTTTAACGGCAGGTCTACCGAAGCATAGGCATAGTATTGGCCCATCTTCTGCGGCCAATGAATAGAACCGTCTTTTTTATTTACCAGGCCCGCGATACCAATACCGATACCCTTAATATTATTAGTATATTCTTTTGAACGCCTGAGGATTTCCCTGACAATATCGAGGACGCACTCAGTAATATCTTTTACAGATGGCCGGGGCCGCGCGATTTGAGTCTTAGTTACAATATTGCCTTTTAAATCGACAAGAATTCCTACCATATTTATTAAATTTAACCCCACGCCAATGATATAACCTGCGCGCTGATTTAAATCCAACAACGTTGGCCGCCTGCCACCTTCGGAAATATCAAGTTCCTTTTCGTAAACCAGATTGTTTCTTATGAAATCATCAATGTAGTTAGAAATGGTAACCACATTAATTCCCATCTCTTTAGAAATGTCGGGGCGGCTGATGGGGCCGCGCCTGCGCAATATATCTAAAATATTAATATTGCGCCTTTCTTTTTCGGAAAGTTCTTCTTTTTTTAACTCCAGGGAATGCATAGATATATATAGCTTAAATTATGTGTGAAAAAGTTATTTAATTATTTTATTTATACTACTAAAGAGGCCGCAAGTCAAGTATTTTTAATTATTTATAAATTTAGGATGGCTTAATCTACGCTTATTATTTCAACAGCTGTCCCTACAACACCACTAGGAGAAACGACCACTAAATATACTATTTTTGTGCCGGAGTCAGCATATTGAGTTAGAAATGTTGGCGCAAAGCTGGAGAGTTGCGTATTTCCGGTTTCTCCTGACCAAAGGTATTGCAACTCCACCTGCATACATCCGCTTGCGCTAAGGTAAGAAGTTGCTTGGATATTTACTTCTGAATTCTTCTTCGGCCTATAAGGAAACGCCCTTAAATCAATCCGCTCTTCTTGAGGTGAAGGCTTTTTTTGATTAAATGTTAAGTCCAAAAACGTCCTAAGATTATATTCCAACGGCTTTGTTTCTTGTATTTCCTTAAGCCTTTCTTGAACAAGAGCAAAGATTTCTTTAAAATTATCTTTGTGCCTTTCAATTAATTTATCATAATAATCTTTGGCTTTTTGGGAATCGTTTTCCCATTGGGACAATAGCCCCAAATGATATAAACTTGCGATTACCTGCGGGCTCAATGTTTCTTTTGTGCTCAATCCCTCAAAATAGAGGCGTCCATTTTTTATATCGCCTAAAATATAAGCGTAGATGATAGCGGTTTTAAATTTTACCTCATCGATTATAGCGCTTTTTGGATAACGGCCAATTAAATCTACATACAAAGCCAAGGCCAACTGATATTCTTTGGTTTTCTCTAAGTTAAAGGCGCGCAAGAAGATTAACTCCTCATTAAATGCATCTTGCCCGCCAATATCCTCTATTATTTTAAACACCTTTTCCGCAAAAATTGGGTCACTAAATCCGCTTGCGGCGGAATATGAAAAAGATTTGGCGATTTCAATTAAGACAGGTTTAAAATCTTCTTTTGTTTCTTGCTTTAACAATCTTTCAAGGTAAATATCATAGATGTTTTCAGCCAAAACCAAATTGCCTTCTTTGTGAAAACTCTCCGCAATTCTCTTTAACTCTTCATTATTAGTATTAGAAGAAAGTAATTCCCGCGTATAAATTTTATATATTGCTTTTGCGCCGGCTAACTCTTTGTAAGAAAAAAGCTCATCAGCCACGGTTTTTAAAGGTTGCAGATTTTTCGTAAGTTTTGCGTATTCAACAGCTGAATTTAATAAACTATCTAAGGCGCCTTCGTAAAAGCTATCTTCCTGGTCTTTATGGAATCTCCAAATAATAACCCTGGCATAAAGGCTTAAGGGGCTATCATTACCACTAGAATTAATGGCCTTCTCTAACGATACCTGAATCTGGCCTCTATAATCATTCCCTTTGGCGAAATATTCATCCCAATCCTGCTTTTCTTCAAGATACTTAAGCTGATTGTAGCGCGTCAGGCCGATATAGTAATTAATCAGCGCCTGGTGATCTTTATTTTGCTTCGATAAAGAATTTAAAAAATCTACAAATTCATTATATTTATTTTCTTTAAAATATAAGTCCGCCAGATCTTCAAATGCCAAATGCGTTTCATTGTAATTCTTTGC